>CAZBXO010000052.1:0-22653 GCA_964495645.1 uncultured Phenylobacterium sp.
TTGAAGCGTCTGCAGGCCGACCTGCGCCACGCCTACGCCGAGGCCATGGACGCGCACGCGGACCGCGGCCTGCTGCGCCAGCGTCAGCTCGCCTGGCGCGACGCCCGGAGCAGCGTCGAGGACCGGCAGCGCCTGGCCCACCTCTACGAGGCCCGGATCCGGAAGCTCCACGCCGCCGCGGCCGAGGCGCGGGCGGCGCGCTAGCCCCGACCCATGAACGGCATCTGGGTGGCCATCACCGTCAGAAACGGCACGTTGGCTGAGAGCGGCAGGCCGGCCATGTAGAGCACAGCCTCGGCGACGGCGGCCACGTCCATGGTGGCCTCCGGCTTCAGCGAACCGTCCGGCTGCAGCACGCCCTTGGCCATGCGCGCGGTCATCGGGGTTTCGGCGTTGCCGATGTCGATCTGGCCGCAGGCGATGTCGAATTCCCGCCCGTCGAGCGCCGTCGCGCGGGTCAGGCCTGTGATCGCATGCTTGGTGGCGGTGTAGGCGATCGAACGGGGGCGCGGGACATGGGCCGAGATCGAGCCGTTGTTGATGATCCGCCCGCCGCGCGGGTCCTGCGCCTTCATCATCGCGAAGGCCGCCCGCGTGCACAGGAACGGCCCGGTGAGGTTGACGTCCACCACCCGCTTCCAGGCCTCGATCGAATGCTCTTCCAGCGGGACCGGAGGCGCACCCGTGCCGGCGTTGTTGAACAGGAGGTCGAGGCGCCCGAAGCGATCCTTCACAGCGGCGAACAGCGCCTCCACGGCGGCCGGATCCGACACGTCGGTGGGGATCGTGATCGCCTCGCCGCCGGCGGCGAGGCCTGCGGTTTCCGCCAGGGCCTCCTGGCGCCGTCCCGCCAGCGCCACCGACCACCCCGCGCCGAGTAGCGCGAGGGACACAGCCCGCCCGATACCGCTGCCGGCGCCGGTGACGATGGCGACCTTTCCCATTGCGCTCTCCATACTGGAGCCCTAGCTCAACCAAGCTTCGCCATACCAGGATTACGACGAATGGCCGATGTTCCGCCGCCCCCGCCGCCCGCCGTCGTCGAGGAGCTCATCGTCCGGGCGCCTCGCCTGGCGCCCCTGGGCGGCGACGTCGCCTTCAGCGCCGTGCAGGTCACGGCCGAGGAGCTGAAGGGCTCGACCCGCTCGGACGAGGCGCTGAAGCAGGCCCCTGGCGTCTCGCTCTTCCGCCGCACGGGCTCATCGGCCGCCAATCCGACGACCCAGGGCCTGTCTTTGCGATCGATCGCGCCGTCGGGCGCCGGCCGGGCGCTGGTGACCCTCGACGGCGCGCCGCAGAACGATCCGTTCGGCGGTTGGGTGATCTGGAGCGCCCTGCCCCCCGAGGGCCTCGACGGCGCCAACATCGTGCGCGGAGCGGGGTCGGGGCCCTATGGCGCCGGCGCGCTTACGGGCGTGGTGCAGCTGCAGGAGCGCGGCACCGGCGACGGTCTGCTGTCGTTCGGCGCGTCGGCGGCGGAGCGCGACAGCTTTCGGGGCGTGGCCGTGGCCGGGTATGGCGGCCTGCTGGCCACCTTCGCGGCCTCGCGCACCGATGGCTACTACGCGGTCCGAAGTTCGCAGCGCGGGGCCGCCGACGAACGGTTGAAGCTGTCCGACTACACCGGCGCCCTGCGCTGGACGGGCGATCTCAACGGCATCCAGACCGCTGCGCGGATCTCCTACTACAACGTCCATCAGAACGCCGGCCTGCGCGGTGCGCGCTCCAACGCCACCGGCTACTCGGCCGCGCTGACCCTGGCGCAACCGGCGGACCAAGGCGTCGGCGGCTGGCGGCTGCAGGGGTGGTGGCGCCACTCGGACCTGGAGAACTCCTCCGCGGCGGTGGCCGCCGGCCGCACCGGCACGACTCCCGCCAACGACCAGTACGACACGCCCGCCGACGGCTATGGCCTGAACGCGGCGCTGCAGGGCGTCAGCGGGTCGCTGAACTGGGAATTCGGCGGCGACGTGCGCCTGACGGACGGCGAGGAGTCCGAACTGTTCCGCTTCATGGCCGGTAGCTTCACGCGCAAACGCAATGCCGGCGGCAAGACGCTGGTGGCCGGCGCCTACCTGGAGGGCGCGCTCAATGAGGGTCCCTGGATCGTCACCGGAGGCGTGCGCCTGGACCGTAGCCGCGCCTACGACTCCTTCCGCGTCGAGACCGACACGGCCAACGGCGCGGTGCTGCTGAACTCCAGCGCGCCCAACCGCTCCGACACCACGCCCACCGGCCGCGTCGGCGTCCGCTATGCGGTCAATGAAACGCTCTACCTGCGCGGCGCGGCCTATGCGGGCTTCCGGCCGCCGAACCTCAACGAGCTGCACCGCCCGTTCCGGGTCGGCAACGACATCACCGAGGCCAATCCCAACCTGAAGCCCGAGACCCTGCAGGGGCTGGAGGCAGGTGTCGGCGGTGACGCCGGCTACGTTCGCTGGGACGCCACCCTGTTCTACAACCGGCTGAAGGACCCGATCACCAACGTCACCATAGGCATCGGCCCGGGGACGTTCCCGCTGGCCGGGTTCGTGCCGGCCGGGGGCACCCTGCGCCAGCGCCAGAACGCCGGCGAGATCGAGGCCTGGGGCGTCGAGGCGGACCTCTCCGGCAAGCCCGTCGAGCGCATCGGCTGGCGCCTCGCCTTCGACTACACCGACGCCGAGGTGCATGGCGGGTCGTCTGCGCCGCAGCTGACGGGCCTGCGCCCGGCGCAGACCCCGAAGTGGACGGTCACCGGCGGCCTGGATCTGGCGCTGAGCGACCGCCTCTCCGCCGCGGCCAGCTTCCGCTACGAGAGCGGCCGCTGGGAGGACGACCTCAACACCCGGCGCCTGTCGCCTGGCGGGACCGTCGACCTGCGGGTCGGCTACGAGGTGGCCGACGGAGCCGAGTTCTACGTGGCCGCCGACAACCTCTTCAGCCGCCGCCTGGAGGTGGGCGAGACCGCCGATGGCGTCGAGAGCTTCGCGGCGCCGCGCACGATCCGGGTGGGCTTCGCCTACCGGCGCTGATGGACGACCTCGGCCGGCTGCTTCTGAAAGTCGAGGCTGCGCTGGACGACGACATCAGGCTGGCCGACCTGGCGCGCGAGGCGGGCGTTTCGCCGTTCCACTTCCACCGCCGCTTCTCCGAGCGCCTGGGCGAGACGCCGCGCCAGCACGTCGAGCGCATGCGTCTGGAGCGGGCCGCCTACCTCGTGGCCGTCACCGATGTTCCCCTGATCGATATCGGCATGGCGGTCGGCTTCAACAGCCCGGAGACCTTCGCCAGGGCGTTCCGCCGCCGCTTTCAGCAGGCGCCGAGCGCCTACCGCCGCGAGGCCTATGCCGCGCTCGCCGAGCGCAAGGAGCGGATGCGCGACTTCCGAGGCGACGGCTGCCAGCTCTCCGAGGTGCGGTTCGTGCGCCTGCCGCGCGAGACATTGCTGACCGTGAGGCGGACGGGTCCCTACAGTTCGACCAACCTGCCGCCGTTCTCGGACGCCGACGCGTACTGGAGCCGGTTGCTGGCGTGGGCGCAGGCGCATGGCGTGCCGGTCCGTCGCGAGCCGTGGGGGTTCTTCCCTGACAGCCCGGGCGTGACCCCGCCGCATCTGATGCGCGCCGACATCTGCCTGCCGGCCGATGCGGCCTTCGAGGGCGACGACGAGGTGCGCCGGCTCGACTTCGCCGGCGGCGCCTACGCCGTGATCGAGCACCTGGGGCCGTACGAGACCATCGATCAGGCCTACCGCGGCTGCGCCGATGGCATCCGCCGATCCCGCGACTGGGTGTTCGCCGAAGGCCCGCCGCTCCAGACCTTCCGCCGCTGGGGCATCGGCGGCGATCCGGACCTCAACCTCTCCGAGGTGGCCTTCCCGGTGCGCCGCAAGAAACGTCAAGCGTGACCGTGGCGGCGCGCTAGCCTGCGCCCATGAAACCGATCGACAGTCTGAAGGCTGCGGGCGCGGGCCTGCTGCTCCTGGCCCTGAACCTGGCGCTGACCACGGTGGTGATCTTCGCCTATTCGATCCTCATCGAACCGGGAAAGCCACCCGCCTACTACAACCAGATCGCGCCGAGGATCGCCGAGTGGTCCGCGCCGACCGGCGGCGCGCTGCTGCTGTTCGGCGCCGGCTGGCTGTTCGCGCGCAAGCGTTCGCCGCGCGCGGCCCTCATCTTCATCTTCGCCGCCTGGCTGGCCTACGGCCTGATCGACAGCGCTTCGGGCCTCATGATGGGGATCGAGGGGCTGCTTCAGCCGGTGTTCTTCATCCACATGCTGGTCTCGCTGCTGGCCGGCCTGGCTGGCGCGCGGCTCGGCGCACGCCAGGAGCGGCCCGCATGAACGCCCCCATCGTCTTCTTCGACATCGCCGGTCCCGACGCGGCCGCCCAGGACCGCTTCTACCGCGGCGCCTTCGGCTGGGACGTGGGTCCGGGCGGCAGCCTGACCGTGGCCGCGCAGAACCCGCTCATGGGCCTGCTGCGCACCGATCCGGCCGAGAAGGTGATCTACTTCGGCGTCCCGGACGTGACGGCGACGCTGGAGGCGGTGGTCGCCAACGGCGGCCAGGTGGTCGCACCACGTTTCGAGGTCCCCGGCCGCGTGGTCCTGGGCCTGTTCCTCGACCCCGCCGGCAACCGTCTCGGCCTCGTCGAGATGGACGGCGACACCGCGAAGGTCCCCTAGGCCGGCTCCGGATTCGCCGCGAACAGCTGCTCGTGGCGGGCGCAGATGTAGGGCCAGATGCCGGCAGCCTGCGGCAGGTCCAGCTCGAATTCCCGCTTCAGCGTCGCGACGAAGTCCGTGGCGTCGGGGATCAGGCGGTCTTCCTTCCAGCCCGGCCGCACCCGCCGCAGCGCCCGGCCGCGCAGCAGCCGCACCTCGTCGCCGAAGTGGCGCTGGGCGATGGCGGTCATCACGAAGACCGACTCCGGCGAGGTCTGCAGCTCCCGGCACTTGGCGTCGAGCAGCGCCGGGTCGGCCGCCTCGGTGCGGAAGTCGAAGCTCGGCGCGCCTCCCAGCGGGTGGTTGAAGAACCGCCACCAGCCGCCGTCGATCCGTTCCAGACGGTATTCGTAGCCATCCGAGACCACGGGACCTTCGCGCAGCGGGAAGGGATCGCGCGGACCGTCGCCGAAGCCCACGTCGGCGATCCATGGGCCTTCGGGCAGGTCCACCAGCAGCACGAGGTGGTTGCCCACCATGTCGTCGCCGCGGACCTTGCGGTGCACGCCGCCGGCCAGCCGCGTGACCTTGAAGCCGATCTCGTCGAGCACGGCGGCCATGAGGCCGTTCATCTCGTAGCACCAACCGCCGCGGCCGTTCCGGACGATCTTTTCGAATGCCTCGGCCGGATCGCGCGACACCGGCGTTCCCAGCTGGACGTCCAGGTTCTCATAGCTGATCGACATCGCATGGCCGCGATGCAAAGCCTGCAGAGTCGCGAGGTCCGGCCGCGCCGGGCCCCCGAACCCGATGCGGTCGAAATACGCCTGGACGTCCACTAGTCGGCCTTCTCCGGCGCCGGCTGGACGGCGCCCCCCAGCATAGCGGCGAACTCGGGACGGATGTCCTTGGAGCCCTTCTCCGCGATGTGCTGGGCGATGCGGGCGCCCATGGCCGCCATCACCTGGCCGGTGAACTCGGCCTTGTTCTGGCCGACCCACTTCATCGACTCGGTGCGGTTGGGGTTCAGCGCCTGGAAATGCGGGGCCACGTAGCGCGCGATCATCTCGTAGCTCTGCAGTTTCTTGGTCCACGGCGCCCAGTTGTGGTCCATCAGGAGGAAGGCTCCGAAGCCGCCGCTCTCGTCGACCAGCTGCTGGATGCGCTTCACCGCGTCCTCCGGCGTGCCGATCACCGCCAGGCCGCTCTCGGTCATGGCCTTGATCGGGTCATCGCCCTCCGGGACGATCGGCAGGTTGGCGATCTCGCGGAAGTAGTAGATCCACTTCTCGAGCCCGAACTTCACATCCTCCATCGCCTGCTCGCGGGTCGGGGCGATGTGCATCGGCCCAACGAGGCGCCAGCCGTTCCTGTCCATGGTCTTGCCGTGGTCGGCGGCCATGTCGGTGGCGATGTGCCAGTTGGACGCCAGCGCGTTGAAGCCGGCCTGGCTGGTGGCCCCGATCGAGAGCAGGCCCAGACCGTGGCGTCCCGCTGCCCGCGCGCCGGTCGGCGAGACCTGACTGGCCACTGCGAACTCCACGGACGGGCGCGAGTAAGGCGTCATCTGCAGGCGGGCGTCGCGCAAAGTGAACCAGTCGGACTGGTGGCTCACCGTCTCGCCGCGCATCAGGCGGACCAGCACGTCCAGCGCCTCGTCCATGCGGTCGCGCTGGGCGGTCGGCGGGATACCCATCATCATGGCGTCGGAGACCAGGGCGCCCGGCCCGACGCCGAACATCACCCGTCCACGGGTCATGTGGTCCAGCTGGTTGATCCGGTCGGCCAGCATCATCGGGTGATGGTAGGGCAGCGATGAGACCCCCGTGCCCAGCCGGATGTGCTTCGTCCGCTCGGCGGCCGCGGCGATGAAGAGCTCGGGGCTGGCGATCAATTCGTAGCCGGCCGAGTGATGCTCGCCGATCCAGGCTTCCTCGAAGCCCAGCCGGTCCATCTCGGTGACCAGCTCCAGGTCGCGCTGGATGGCCAGCGTCGGGTTCTCGTCCACCGGATGGAACGGGGCGATGAAGGCGCCGAAGCGCAGGCGCGGGCCGAACATGGTGGGTTCCCTCCGGGCTTGTCGCCGATCACCATAGCGGCGAGGCGCGGGGGCGGCGAGGCTGTCCCAAGGGCAAGCGGAGGGGGCGTGATGGCGGCGGTGAAGTCCGGCGTGGTGGCGGTGACCGGGGCCGCGGGGTTCCTCGGCGGCTGGGCGGTAAAGCTCCTGCTCGACCGCGGCTACAGGGTGCGCGCCTGCGTGCGAAACGCCGGCGACGAGGTGCGGGTGGGCTTCCTGAAAGCGCTTCCCGGGTTCGCCTCCGGCCGCCTGTCGATCCACTCGGCCGAGCTGGAGGAGGAGGGGGCGTTCGACGCACCCTTCGAAGGCGCCGACGCGGTCCTGCACATCAGCCACGTCTCGAACTACAACGACCACGACTACGTCGCCCGCGTATGCGCCAACGTCATCGGCAGCGTGAACCGCTCGGGCTCGGTGAAGCGGGTGGTCGTCACCTCCTCGATCGCCGCAGTGATCTCCGAGATGGACATGGCCGAGCTGGCGCGCCGGCCGGTGTGCGACGAGGACCGTTATCCGGACGAGCTGAACCCCAAGCGCACGCCGGAGCGCGGCCAGGGCTATTCCATGGGCAAGCTGATCGCCGAGCGCGCCTTCGCCGACGCTGCCGCCGCCAACGGGTCGTGGGACGCCATCACGGTCTGTCCCGGGGACAACGTCGGACCGATCCTCTCCAAGCACCAGAAGAACATGGGGCCCTGGCAGCATCTGATCGAGAAGATGCTGCTGGGCGAGTGCCAGCAGAACGGCGTCTATCGCCCCTGGATGACCGTGGACGTCCGCGACGACGCGCTCTGCCACATCGGGATCATGGAGAGCGACACGGTGAAGAACGGCGAGCGCTACCTCGCCTGGTCGACCGATGCGCGCAAGGTCGAGGACATCTGCGCCGACATCGCCCGCCTGCTGCCGGAGCTGAACCACGCGACGCCGCCGGTCACCGACCATTTCCCCGACCGCATCCGCGAGCGCGAGGCCGAGTTCCGCGCCACCTGGGCCCAGCTGCAGCTGAAGAACGACCGCATCCGGGCCGCGACCGGCGTCAGCTTCCGGCCGCTGGACGTTTCGATCCGCGACTGCGTGGAGAGCCTGATCGCCGTGGCCGGCGTGCGGCCGGTGACGCGGGCTTAGCCAGGAGCTTCAGCACCGCCAGTTCCAGGCCGCGGCCGGACTTCGCGGAGAGGTCCAGCCGACCTGCGGCGTGCGCCTCGAGGACCGCCGGGTGGATGTAGGCGCTCTTGGCGACGGCCGCGGTGTTCCCCAACAGGTTCGCCACCGCCTTGATGCAGGCCGGCGCGCCGACGCCCGGCTCGCACGCGGCCAGAGCGCGCGCGGCCGCGACTGTCCCGGCCCAGGTGCGGAAGTCCTTGGCGGAGAAGTCGTCGCCCATGGCCTCGCGGATGTAGGCGTTGACGTCGGCGCTCTCGACCGCGCGCCGCTCGCCGGCGTCGTCGAGGTACTGGAAGAGCCGCTGGCCCGGCAGGTCCTGGCAGGCCTTGACGATGCGGGCGAGGCGCCGGTCGTTGAAGCCCGTCTGGTGGACCTTGCCGCTCTTGCCGCGAAACTCGAAGATGGCCCCCGTCCGGCCGACCTTCACGTGCCGGTCGCGGAGCGTGGTGAGGCCGAAGCTCTTGTTGGTCTTGGCGTATTCCTCGTTGCCGACGCGGATGAGCGTCGTCTCCATCACCCGTACGACGGCGGCCAGCACCTTCTCCCGCGGCAGCCCTCGGCGCCCGAGGTCGCGCTCCACGCGCCGGCGCAGCTTGGGCAAGGCGCGCCCGAACGCCAGCACACGGTCGTACTTGTGGCCGTCGCGCCAGGCCCGCCAGCCGTCGTGGTAGCGGTACTGCTTGCGCCCCTTCTGATCGCGGCCGACCGCCTGGATGTGGCCGTTGGCGCGGGGACAGATCCAGACCTCGGTCCACGCCGGTGGGATCGCCAGCTTGCGGATCCGGTCCAGCGTCTTCTCGTCAGTGACGCCGGCGCCGTCGGCGCGGACGTAGTCGAAGCCATGACCGCGGGCGGGCTTGCGTGAAATCCCGGCGTCCTGATCGCTCACATAGCGGAGACCGGCCTCCTCGATCTCGTCCAAAGGCGGGGATTGGGTCGGGAGGTCCCTTGGCATCGCCCGGCGGCAACGTCATATGGCGCAGCCGGTTCCGGCGCCGACGAGCACGATGCGATCATGCGGAGCCTGGTCGTTGAATCGTGCTCGACACCAAAACTGGAGCGGGTCGCGAGCTCGAAAAGTGGGACCACTTTCGCTCGACCCGCTCACCCACGGTCGCTCTTGAACTATCGCCACGCCTTTCACGCCGGGAACTTCGCCGACCTGGTGAAGCACGCCGCCCTGACCCAGGTCATGCGCCGGCTCGCCAGCGAGGGCCCGCCGCTCACCGTGATCGACACTCACGCCGGCCGCGGCCTCTACGACCTCGCCGGTGCGGAGGCTCGCGCCTCCGGCGAGGCCGAGGCGGGCATCGTCCGCCTGCTGCAGGCGGCGGACGCGCCCCGAGAGTTCGCGCGGCTGATCTCCGCCACGCGCGGCCTCAACCGCGAAGGCGAAATCCGCCGCTACCCCGGCTCTCCACGCTTGATCCAGAGGCAGCTGCGGCTCACCGACCGCTACGTCGGCTTCGAACTGCGGCGCGAAGAGCATGCGGCGCTGAGGAAGGCGGTGATCCCGCGTCCGGGCATCGAGACGCACTGCGCCGACGGTTACGTGGGAGCCGTGGAGCTATGTCCCCCGGAGGGCCGCGTTCTGCTGTTGATCGACCCGCCCTTCGAGAAGCCGGACGACTACGACCGCATCGTCGGCTGTCTGCTGAGCGTGCGGCGGCGCAACCCGCTGGCGCAGGCCTTGGTCTGGCTGCCGATCAAGGACCTGGAGACCTTCGATGCGTTCCTGCGCGAGCTCGAGGGGGCGCTTTCCGGCGCGCTGACCGTCGCCGAGTGCCGCATCCGGCCCCTCTCCGACCCGATGCGGATGAACGGCTGCGCCCTCGTGCTGCTCGACGTCGACGGTCTCGAGCGCAGCCTTGCCGCGATCACAGGCTGGGTCGCCCGGACATTGGGCGAGGGCGGAGAATCGCGCGTCTACCGGCTTCCGTTACGATAATTTCGCACCTGCGGGAGCGGCGAGGGGTTATGCTGCGTTGCACAATCCCCTACCCGGAGTTTCCCCATGTCCCTCCTCGAGCCCATCGAGCTGCCGCAGCCGAACCCGTCGGCGTTCCTCATCGGCGCGGCCTCGCCGCTGTGGGCCTACTTCGGCGCTGCGGCGGCGGGCGGCGTCGCCTTCTGGTGGATGACCCGCTGGCCGCAGAATTTTGAGGCCATGTTCGGCGGAGCGGCGGCTGACATCGTGACGGCGCAGGCCGCCGAGGTGACCCCGGCCGCGTTGCAAGCAGCCGTCGAAGCGGTGGAAGCACCGGTCGGCGGTGAGGCGGCCCCGGTCAGCGTATTGGTCGCCGCGACCGAGCCCGAACCCGTCGTCGGGCCCGAGCCCGTGGACGCCGCGCCGGACCCGGCCGTAGAACCCGAGCCGCGCTCGGTCCGTCTTCCGCGACCGCGGCGGCCCGAGGCGCCGCTCGACGCCTGACGTGGCGCGCCGCGCGGCGCGGCCCTAAACAGGGGCCGTGCTGAAGCGGGGCATCGACATCGTGGTCGCGCTGGCGGGGCTCGTCCTGCTGTCGCCGCTCTTGCTTGCCCTGGCTGCGGTCGTGCGGCTGGAGAGCCCGGGACCGGCGCTCCACTGGTCCCGCCGCGTCGGCCGCGGCAACCGGCCCTTCGCCATGCCCAAGTTCCGGACCATGCGGGTCGACACGCCGGACGTGGCCACCCACCTGCTGGACGACCCTGACCGCTGGGTGACCCGCCTGGGGCGGTTCCTGCGCCGTTCCAGCCTCGATGAGCTGCCGCAACTGTGGTGCATCCTCATCGGCCAGATGAGCCTTGTCGGCCCCCGGCCGGCGTTGCACAGCCAGGACGACCTGGTGGCCTTGCGCACGCAGGCGGGGATCGAGCGGCTGCGCCCGGGGCTCACCGGTTGGGCGCAGGTGAACGGTCGCGACGAACTGCCGATTCCGGAGAAGGTGCGGCTGGATCGGGAGTACCTCGAGCGGCGCTCGCTGGCCTTCGACGTGCGCATCCTGGCGGCCACGGCGCGGGCGGTGGTGAGCGGTCGCGGGGTAACCCACTAACATTTCGAGGAACTTGACCGCAGGCCCTGTGCGTTTTGACGGGCCGAAGAAGGTCGTTCCCATGAGTCACGAACCCATTCGAACGCCGCCGCCACGCAAGCGCGCCCGAACCCCGGGAGCCGGGCCCGGCCGTCGCCGGTCGCTGCAACGCGCCTTGCAGACGACGCGCGAACGGATCGCCAGTGCGCACCTTCCCAAGCCCCACTTCAAGAAGCCCAGCCACAAGGCCTTGGCCTGGACCGGGGCGTTGCTGGCGGTCCTGGCGATCGCCATCGCCATCCTCGTCGCCATCTGGGACTGGAACTGGTTCCGCGGACCCGTCGAGCGCATCGCCTCGGCCCGCACGCACCGCGAGGTGCGGATCGAGGGCGACCTCAACGCCAACGTCTGGACCTGGCAGCCCTGGGCGACGGTCCGCAACGTCACCATCGGCAATCCGAAGTGGGCCGGCGCCGAGGAGATGGGCCGCTTCGAGCGGATTCGGGTGCAGATCCGGCTGATCCCGCTGCTGTACGGCCGCGTCGATCTGCGCGAGCTCCGCTTCGACCGTCCGAGTCTCGACCTCTACGCGGACAAGGATGGACGCCGGAACTGGGACTTCTCCGACGGCCGCGACCGGCGCCCCATGCGCCTGCCGCCGATCCGCAACTTCGTGATCAACGACGGCCGCCTCGACTTCAAGGACGTCCGCCGGAGACTGTCCTTCAACGCCACCATCAACGCCCATGAGCGCATGGGCGCCCAGAACCGCGGTTTCGAACTGACCGGCAAGGGGACGATCAACGACCAGCCCTTCCGTATGGAGGTGACCGGCGGACCGCTGGTGAACATCGACCGGGCCAAGCCCTATCCGTTCGACGCCGACATCCGCGCCGGCGACACGTACGTCACCGCACGCGGTGCGGTGCCGAGGCCCTTCGACCTCGGCGCCTTCTACATGGCCACCACGGCGCGCGGGCCTGACATGGCGGACCTGTTCCCGCTGATCGGCGTCGCGCTGCCGAACACGCCGCCTTACAGCCTGCGCGGCCGCCTCACCCGCGACGACCTGATCTGGAAGATCGACAACCTGGCCGGCCGTGTGGGCGATTCTGACCTCACCGGCGACGTGAAGGTCACCACCGGCCGCGACCGTCCCTTGCTGGAGGCCCAGCTGCGGTCGCGCAGCCTCGACTTCGACGACATGGGCGCGATTTTCGGCGGCTCGCCGTCGGTGGGCCCGGGCGAGTCCGCCTCGCCACGGCAGCGCGCCGTCGGCCGCACGCTCGGCGCCCAGGACCGGCTGTTCCCCGACTCGCCGCTGGACCTGACCCGCATCCGCGCCATGGACGCCGACGTCACCTACAAGGCGGCCTCGATCCGGGACGCGCCGATCAAGCTGAACGGCGGCTCGGTCCGGGTGAAGCTCGACAACGGCCTGCTCGAGGCCGACCCGATCCGCATGGAGCTCCCGCGCGGCCTGGTGCAGGGCCACGTGAACCTCAACGCCCGCAAAGACGTGGTCGCGACGGAGCTCGACCTGCGGATGTCCAATGCGCGGATCGAGACGGTCCTGCCCTTCCGGTTCCAGGGCGACGCGCCGGTGACGGGCGCCCTGGTCGGACGTGCGAAGCTGACCGGTACGGGCAACAGCGTCCACAAGGCCTTCGCCAGCGCCAACGGCGAGGTGATGGTCGTGGCCCCGGGCGGCGAGATCCGCAAGGCGTTCGCCGAACTGGCCGGCGTCAACGTGGTCAAGGGTCTGGGCCTGCTCAACAAGAAGGACATGACCGACCTGCGCTGCGCCGTCGCCCACTTCGACACCCGGCGCGGGATCATGACCGCCGACACCCTGCTGTTCGACACCGGGCCGGTGCTGATCAAGGGCAAGGGGACGATCAACCTCGACACCGAACGAATGGACCTCACGGTGAAGGGCAAGAACAAGAAGTTCCGCCTGGTGCGGGTGCTGCTGCCCATCACCTTGCAGGGGCCGATCCGCGCCCCGAAGCTTGGCGTCAAGCCCGGCGCGGCGATCGCGCAGGGGGCTGGCGGCGTGACCCTGGGCTCGCTTCTGTCGCCGCTGGCGGCGATCCTGCCCTTCGTCGACGCCGGCTTGGCCAAGGACGCAAACTGCGCCGGCCTGATCGCGAGCGCCAAGGCCGAGGGCGCGCCGGTGACCACCGCACAGGTGAAGGCTGCGCCGAAGCGCTAGGGCGCATCCCCTCGGGGACAGCCACCCGCATTTCGAGCCAATCGGGACGGGCGATGTGCCCTGGGTGACACGGTTTCCGGCAGCGGCGTCGAAACGGTCGAGCTGACCTTGCGGCGTAGGACGCGAGGGGCCAGTTTCCGCGCCGCTTTGAAATCCGGGTTCCCACGCCATGGACCGCCCCGCGGCCCAGGCGGCCTGCCCCGCGGGGGGCCGCGCCAGTCTCGTCCGCGCCGACCTCGGCCAGCTGCTGAAGCTCTCGGGGCCGGTGGTGCTGTCGCGCCTGGGCATCATGGCCATGGGCCTGACGGACGCCGTGGTCGTGGGGCGCTACTCGGCCAGGGAGCTCGGCTACCACGCGCTCGGCTGGGCGCCGACCAGCGTGGTCCTGACGATGGTCGTGGGCCTGATGACCGGCGTGCAGGTGATGACCGCGCGGCGGATCGGCGAGGGGCGGCGCGACCTGACCGGCGCCGTGCTTCGTCGGGGGCTCAGCTACGCCCTGATCATCGGGATCGCTGCAACGGCCGTTCTGGCGGTCGTCGGGCCGCCGTTCCTGCATGTCATCGGGCTGGAAGAGGACCTCGCGGACGGCGCAACCCGTGCGCTCCTGGTGTTCTCGCTGTCGCTGCCGGGCTATGCGCTCAGCGTCACCGCCGCGTTCTGGCTGGAGGGCCTGTCGCGGCCGGGTCCCGCCGCCTGGGCCATGTGGGCGGCCAACGTCGTAAACCTCATCCTCGTCCTCCTCTTGGTGCCGGGGACCTTCGGGCTGCCGGCGCTGGGCGCGGTCGGCGGGGCGTGGGCGACGACGGGCGCACGGACGTTCCTGGCCGTCGCTACCTTCGCCTACATCTTCGCGATGCCCGAAGCGCGCGCGTTGGGGGTTTTCACCCGGCCCGAGCGTGACAAGGCGGCAGAGGCCGAGCAGCGCCGCATCGGTTACGGCGCCGGCGCGTCCAACTTCTTCGAGGTGGCCTCGTTCGCCAGCATGAACGTCATCGCCGGGTGGATCGGCGGCCTGGCCGTGGCCGCCTGGGCGATCGTGCTCAACGTCGCGGCGATCGTGTTCATGGTCCCTCTGGGGCTGGCGACGGGCGCTGCGGTGCTCGTCGGCAAGTCGTATGGCGCGCGCGATCCGGCCGGAGTGAACCGCGCCGGCGCCATCTCCTTCGGCCTGACCGCAGTGTTCGGCGTGCTCGTCACCCTGTTGGTCCTGCCGTTCGCGGATCCGATCAGCCGCGCCTACACCTCCGACGCCGCAACACTGGCGATGGCCATCCCGGCGCTGGCGATCACCTGCGCCATGTACCTGCCCGACGCCCTTCAGGTGGTGGCGGCGCAGGCGCTACGCGCCCGCGGCGACGTCTGGCTGCCCACCTACACGCACCTCTTCAGCTACATCGTGCTGATGGCGCCGCTGGCGTGGTTCCTGGCGATCCCGATGAATCTGGGCATCGGCGGCATCGCCTGGGCGATCGTGGTGGCCAGCTTCGTCTCCGGCGCGCTGCTGCTCGGCCGGTTCTGGATGCTCAGCCGACGCGCACTCTGAACAACTTCAGCCGATGTTAACCATCCGGTGACCACCGGGCGCTTCCGTCTGGGAATGGCTGAGGGCGTCAATTCGCATCGACTGAGCAAGGGCCAGGCGGCTGTCCGGCGGCTGCTCTTGCTGAGCTTCACGGCGGTCGCGGTGGTGATCGCCTGCTTCGCCATGCTCGTCGCCGGCGGCTCGCGCCTGCTGGACGATCTGAAGGTCCGCGAGCAGCACTTCCTGATCGCCAATGCCGTGGATCGGATCGGGGCGCGGGTGATCTCGGACATGACCCCCGTGACGGTCTGGACGGAGGCCTACGAAAAGCTTCGCCCGGGCGGCGATCAGACATGGGCCGACGACGAAGTCGGCAGCTTCTTCGCCAACAATCGCGGCATCGAGCGCACCGTGGGCGTCGATGCCGCTGACCGCCCGTTCTACGCCTGGGACGGTGACGGGCGTGCGGATCCGGCTGCGCTGTCCGGGTTCCTGGCCGATGCCGCGCCCCTGATCCGCAGGGTCCGGACGCAAAATGCCGCCCGGACAGCCGACTCCTCGAATGTCCAGGCGAACGACCCCGCCTTGGCCGACACCGCCCGCGGCATCGTCACCTCCGGCGGGGTCCGCTACCTCGTCGGCGTCTCCACCATCACGCCCACCGACAACAGCGTCCCGCGCCGGGCGGGAGGGCCCAACCTGCTGATCGCCGCCCAGGCGCTCGATAGCCGAATGCTGTTCTCCCTGCGTCGGATGAACGTGCGGGACCCGGCGGTCGCCTCCAAGGCGTCACGGCGTGCGGCCGCCGTGGCGCTCATCGACGTCAACGGCCGCCACGTCGGCGAGATCACCTGGAGGCCGGAGCATCCCAGCCTCACCGCCGTGCGGAGCGTCCTGCCGGCGCTGGCGCTGGCGCTCCTGGCGTTCTGCGTGGTGATGGGCGTGCTGGGCTGGCAGATCCTGAGGGTCACGCGCGAGCTCGACGCCTACGAAGCCGCCCACGAGACGGCGATGACGGCGCTCGCCGACGCCCGCGACCGGGCTGAGGCGGCCAATGTCGCCAAGTCGCAGTTCCTGGCCAACATGAGCCACGAGATCCGCACGCCGCTGAACGGCGTGCTGGGCATGGCCCAGGTGCTGGCCCGCGCGGACCTCCCGGCGCATGCGCGCGAGAAGGTCGAGGTGATCCGCTCATCCGGCGAGATGCTGCTGTCGCTGCTCAACGACGTGCTGGACCTCTCCAAGATCGAGGCCGGCCGCATGGAGGTCGAGACGGAAACCTTCGAGCTGGCGGCGCTGGCCGAGGCGGTCACGCGTCCGTTCGCCGAGGCCGCCTGGCGCAAGGGCGTGGCCTTCGTCGTCGACGTCGAACCCGCCGCCCGAGGCCTGTGGACCGGGGATGCGGGCAAACTGCGCCAGATGCTCGGCAACCTGGTCTCCAACGCGGTCAGGTTCACCGCTGACGGCGGCGTGCGCGTCACCCTCTCGCGGACAGCGCGCGGCCTGGCCTGCGCCGTCGCCGACACCGGAGCCGGTATCGCGGCCGACCAGCTCGGCGGCCTCTTCCAGCGCTTCTCCCAGGTCGACCCCAGCCTCACGCGGCGCTTCGGCGGCACCGGGCTGGGCCTGGCCATCTCGCGCGAACTCGCCGAGCTGCTGGGCGGGTCGATCGCCGCCGAGAGTGTCGAGGGCGCCGGATCCACCTTCCGCTTCGAACTGCCCTTCGCCTGGGCGGGCGCGCCTGCGCCCAAGCTTGAGCGCGAACCGGCGCAGGTCCGTCCCGAACCGCCGTCGCGCGGCGTCCTGAAGGTGCTGGCGGCCGAGGACAACGCCACCAACCGCACCCTGCTCACCGCCATGCTGGAGCCGATCGGCGTCTCACTGCGCATGGTCGAGGACGGCGCCCAGGCGGTGGAGGCCTTCCGCACCGGGGCTTTCCACCTGGTGCTGATGGATATCCAGATGCCGGTGATGAACGGCGTCGAGGCCACCCACGCCATCCGCGCCATCGAGCGCGTCGAGCACCGCACGCCAACGCCCATCCTGGCGCTTTCCGCCAACGCCATGCGCCACCAGGTGGAGGAGTACCTCGCCGCGGGCATGGACGACCACGTGGCCAAGCCGATCCAGATGCCGGCTTTCTACGCGGCCATCGAGCGCGCGCTCAGCCCGCCCGGCCAGCCGCTAGCGCAGCGGGCCGGGTAGGGCGTAGGCGACCACCGTGTCGCCGCGCCTGGTGTCCAGCTTCGAGTGGCCGCCGGCGGCGATCACCACATATTGGCGGCCCTTCCAGACATAGGTCATGGGCGTCGCCTGGCCCCCGGCCGGCAGCCGGCCCTTCCACAGCTCCTTGCCCGTCGCCCCATCGAAGGCGCGCAGGTAGTCGTCCATGGCCGCGCCGATGAAGACGAGCCCGGAGCCCGTGGCGATCGGGCCGCCGATACCGGGCACCCCGATGTTTCCGGTGACCAGCTGTGCCCCGGGCGCCATGTCGCGCAGGGTGCCGAACGGGACCTGCCAGAGCACCTTGCCGGTCTTCATGTCGATCGCGTTCAGCCGACCCCACGGGGGCTTGTTGCAGGGCAGCCCCAGGCCCGAGAGCAGGACCTCGCGCTTCATGCCGTAGGGCGCGCCCTTCTGCTGCGAGATCTCCTTGTCCATCTCCGCCTGCCGGGTGGCCTTCACCTTGTCGGCCGGGATCAGGGTGACGAGGTGCAAGAGGTCGCTGGTGTTGACGAACGCCACCTGCCGGCCCGGATCGAACGCCAGCCCGCCCCAGTTGACGCCCCCGCCGGTGAAGGGACGCAGGATCGTCCCCTGCGTGGATGGCGGGGTGTAGATGCTGCCGTGCCGCGCGCCGGCGATCGCCTTGCGACAGTCCTCGCGCCCGAACGGGCCCAGGCCCCAGGCGTCGTCGGGCGTGATCTCGATCGGCGACAGCGGGCCGGGCGCGACCGGGAATGGCTGGGTTGGTGAAAGCGGCTCTCCCGGCGCGCCGCCTTGCGGGACGGGGCGCTCCTCCACCGGGATCACCGGCTGGCCGGTGTCGCGTGCGAGCGTGAAGATCAGACCCTGCTTGGTCGGCTGGATGACCGCCGGGGTCATCTTGCCGCCGTAGGCCACGGTCCCGAGCGTCGGCTGGGCCGGCAGGTCGTAATCCCAGACGTCATGGTGGGTGGTCTGGAAGCCCCAGACCCGCTTGCCGGTGGCCGCGTCCAGCGCCACGACCGAGTTGGCGTCGCCGCCTGCGCCGGGGCGCAGGCCGCCGAAGAAGTCGGGGCTGGCCGAGGAGGTGGGCAGGAAGATCAGGCCGCGCTCCAGGTCCGCCGAGATCGGGGCCCAGACGTTGGCGGCGCCGGCCTGGACGCCCGGTCCGGCGTTGGCCAGCGGGTCGAACGACCACTTCGGCGCGCCGGTGCGCACGTCATAGGCGCGCACGGTCCCCTTGAGCTCGTGGACCCGCTGGTTGTCGTCGATCGACGAGCCGATGACGATCGTGTCGCCCACGATCACTGGCGGGGAGGTGATCTCCATCTGGCCGGGCCGCTCGAGCGCAAGGCCCGCGCCCACGTCCACCGTCCCGGAGGTTCCGAAGCGGAGGCAGATCTTCCCGGTGGCGGCGTCGAGGCTGATCAGCCGGCGGTCCACCGTGCCCACGAACACCCGCTCCGCGCAGGGCTCGCCGGCCGGCGCGGCCGGGTCCTTCCAGTAGGTCACCCCGCGGCAGGTGAAGTCGTTCGGGTAGTGGATCTTCGGGTTCACGCCCGGGTCGTGGGTCCACAGCGGCTTGCCGGTGCCGGGATCGAGCGCATGCACCTCGTCGAACTGGGTGCAGACGTAGAGCCGCCCGCCCGCCAGGATCGGCGTATTCTCGAAGCTGGCGCGGTCCAGCCCCTTGGCCTTCGCGCCCGTCGAGTAGGTCCAGGCGACCTTCAGGCCGGCGACGTTGGCCGGCGTGATCTGGCCAGCCGACGAGTAGCGCTGGCCGCCGGCGTCGCCGCCGTAGAACGGCCATTCGATGTCCGCAGCCTTGGCGACCGGCTGCGGCGCTGGCGAACAGGCCACGAGTGCGACTAGGCTCGCCGCGGAGGCGAGGGCGGTGCGGAGGGGGAAGGGCGAGGTCATGGCCGAGGTTCACGCGCCGCCGGCCCCGCCGCAACCGCCGCGGGACGATCGGCGTGAGCGGCGGGATCAGGAGCTCATCCGCGTGACGAGCGGCGTGGTCCTGGGGATGAACGGCGCGGAGCGACGGGCGCTGGGCGTCGGCTGGCTCTGCGGCATGGTCATCGTCGCGGCCATCATCAGCATCAACATCGTCACCCGCGTCCTGGGATTGGGCGACCCGTTCGGCCGTGCGGTCATCGAGGAAGGCTCGAGCGCCCTCAGCCTGGCCGTCGCCATCTTCATCCCCGCGGCCGCGGCGCTGTGGATTCACCGTCGCCGCCCGAAGCCCGCGCCGATGATGGCGGTCGCAGGGGCGGCCTTCTTCCCCTTCCTGGCCGTCCACGTCGGCGGCTTCGTGCTGATCCGCAGCCTCGTGGAGCCTCTGGTCCTGGACGGCCGCCCCTATCGGTTCACGCCGGTGGTGGTCCAGACCCTCTATGAGGCGACGAAGGACATCTTCTCCTACGCGCTCACCGTCAGCGCCTTCTGCGTGGTCTTCCGCTGGCTGGCCTCGCCGACGCCGGAGGTGCAGGCCTCGCCGTCCACCTTCGACATCCGCGACGGCGCGCGGCTGGTTCGCATCGAGCTCGGCGACATCCTGGCCGTGCGGTCGGCCGGCAACTACGTGGAGTTCCTGCTGGCCGACGGCCGCCGCCCGCTGATGCGCTCGCCGCTCGGCCTGATGGAGGCCCAGCTCGGCGACGCCGGCTTCGTGCGCACCCACCGCTCCTGGCTCGTCAACGCCGCCCGCGTCACCGGCCTGCGCCCCGAAGGCTCCGGCGACTACGCCGTCGAGCTCGGCCCCGAGGAGGCGCCCCTGTCGCGCCGCTACCGCCCGGCGTTGCAGAAGCTCCGCGGGTAGCTTGGGTCGACGCTAGGCCCCCGCGCCCAGAATCCAGCCTTCCTCGCGCTCGGCGTCGAGCACGACGTCGGCGGCGGTTCCCTTCGGCGGGCCGAACAGGGCGCCCAGCTTGCCCGCCTCGTCCAGGCGGGCGAAGTGCTCGGCGGTCGAGCGCACCTGCGCCAGGTCCTTGACCTCGCCCGGCGCGACCGCCGGCTTCAGCAACGACGGATAGACCTCCGCAGCGAGCACCTCGACGCCCGCCAGGTCCGCCTCGGTCAGCGCCTTGAAGCCCGTCTCGAACGGCCAGGCCTTGAAGCCTTCGCCGCGCGCCGCCTTCAGCCGCTTCAGGAACGCGATGCCCAGGATCGCCTGACCGCCCACCGAGCCGTTGTAGTAGAGCTTCCAGATCGAGGCCGCCCCCTTGGCCGCCAGGTCGGCGTGGCGGAACTCCGGCAGGTCGTCAGGGCCGTGCTCGCGCGAGCGCTTCGGCTGCAGCGTCGTGAGCGTGTCCTTGGGCGGGCAGCCCCAGAACGGGAACGGCCCGCCGGTCAGCCGCCGGTTGATCTCAGAGCCAACGCCGAAGCGGTTGTTGGTGTTGTCGGGCTTGTCCTTGACCATCCGGTCCAGCTGGTTCCAGACCGATCGCCACGGCTCGTCGCCCGGCAGCTTCAGCGCCGCGGCGAACCCGCGCGGGAAGCTCAGGGGGAAGTCGAAGCCCAGCAGGCAGCGCTCGCCGCGCTTCTTCAGGTCGTCGAGGATGATGGTCAGCCGCTTCTCGGCCTCCGCCCGGGTCGGCGGATTGAAGCTCTCGAAGGCCATGCGGAAGCGGATGTCGCGCTTGAGCACGCCGATCCAGATGGAGTCGGCTCCGGTCGTCGGCTTGGCGGCGGCCGACCAGTCCACGATCACATAGGCGCTGAACAGGCGCGGCACGAAACGCTCCCTCGGAGGACGAGGGGTTTTACGCCCTCACGAAAGGCCGGCCAACGGCCCTCAGGCGAGCTTCACCAGCATCTTGCCCATGTTCTCGCCGGAGAAGAGGCCGAGGAACGCGTCCGGCGCCCGCTCGAGGCCCTCGAACACCGTCTCCTTCCAGGTGAACTTGCCCTCTTTCATCCACTGGCCGATGTCCTCCAGGTACTGCGGCATCAGCGCGAAGTGGTGGGAGACGATGAAGCCCTCCATGCGGATGTTCTTGCCGATGATCAGGGCGATGTTGCGCGGCCCAGGCTGCGGCTCCGAGGCGTTGTAGATCGAGATCATCCCGCAGATGGCGAAGCGGGCGAACGGCCGGGCCGCATCGAACGCCGCCTCCAGGTGGGTCCCCCCGACGTTGTCGAAGTAGACGTCGATGCCCTCCGGCGCGCCGGCCAGGACCGCGGCGCTCAGGTTCTTCTCGGCTTTGTAGTCGATCACGTGGTCGACCCCGATCTCGCGGAGGAAGGCGGCCTTCTCCGCACCCCCGGCGGAGCCGATCACCGTGTGGCCCTTGGCCTTGGCGATCTGGCAGGCGACCGACCCCACCGCGCCGGCCGCGCCGGAGACGAACACCACGTCGCCGTCCTTCAGTCCCGCCACCTTCAAGAGGCCCGCATAGGCCGTCAGTCCCGGCATGCCGGCCGCGCCCAGGAAGGTCTGCGGCGGCAGGTTGCTGGCCGGCAGCTTCTGGACCGCCTGGGCCGGGGCGGTGAAGCCCTCGCGCCAGCCGAAGAACGACTGCACCAGATCGCCCGCCGCGAACCCCGGCGCGTTCGACGCGGTCACCTGCCCGATCGCCCCGCCGCCCATCGCCTCCCCCAGCTTGAACGGCTCGGAGTAGCTCTTCACGTCGTTCATGCGTCCGCGCATGTAGGGGTCGACGGTCATCCAGAGGTTCTTGACCTGCACCTCGCCGGGGCCGGGATCGGGCAGGTCGACGGTGGCGAGCTCGAAGTTGTCGCGGGTGGGCAGGCCGACCGGGCGGCTCTTCAGGCGGATTTCGCGGACCTGGGGCATGGACGTCTCCTCTTCGCCTGTTGCTCTAGCCCCCCGGTGCGGGTGGCGTCGAGACGCCGGCGCGTGCTAGCGGGCGCTCAATGTCTGGGACTCCGGAAATCCTGCGCGGCGGCGTCATCGGCGGCGGCGTGTTCGGCGGCTACCACGCCCGCCAGTACGCCCGCCTGCCCGGCGTGGTGCTGGCCGGCGTCCTCGACCCGCACCCGGACCGCTCCGCCAAGAACGCTCTGCCCAACGGCGGGCGGCCGTTCCAGGACATGGAGAGCTTCCTGGCCGCCGTCGACGTGGTGACCATCGCCTCACCGGCCACCTGGCACGCCGGCCAGGCCATAGCGGCGCTGGAGGCTGGCAAGCCGGTCTACATCGAGAAGCCCATCGCCCGGACCGTGGCCGACGCCGAGAAGGTGCGCGCGGCCGCCGCGGAGCGCGGCCTCGTGGTGGCCTGCGGTCACCAGGAGCGGGTGGTGTTCCGCGCCATGGGCCTGCTGGACGTGCCCGAGCAGCCGCTGCTGCTGGAGGCGCTGCGCCACGGCCCGCCCTCGCACCGCAGCCGCGACGTCTCCGCCGTCCTCGACCTGATGGTCCACGACATCGACCTGGCGCTGGCCATCGTCGACTCCGAGCCCTCCACCGCCGAGGCCGAGGGCCATCGCGACGAGAAGGGCGTCTGGGACCAGGTGCGCGCCGAGGTCACCTTCGAGAGCGGTTTCACCTGCCGCTTCGATGTCTCGCGCATGGCCGGCGCGCGGGAGCGGACCATGCGGGTGGTCTACCCCTCCGGCGAGGTGGAGATCGACTTCGTCGCGCGCACCTTCCGCAACACCACGCCGTTCGCCCTCAACCCCGACTTCGCCGACACCCCCGCCGCCCAGGACCCCCTCGGCGCCAACGTCGAGGCCTTCCTGCAGGCCGTCCGCGGCGAGGCGCCCCGCCCGGTCGTCACCGCCGAGGAAGCCATCGCCGCCCTCGACCTCGGCCTGGCCGTCGAGCAGGCGTTGGAGGA
>CAZBXO010000053.1:0-21177 GCA_964495645.1 uncultured Phenylobacterium sp.
CGACGCTGCAGTGGCCGGCCGACCTGCTGGCCTGGATGAAGGCCAAGGGGTTCCTGAAGCCGGGCTAGGGCCGCAGCGTACGGGCGGAAAGGACGGCTCCGCCGCAGAGGCGCAGGTCAGCGGACGAGGGGCCGAGAGCGACCTCATAGCGGCCGGCTTCGATGCGCCAGCCGGGGATCGCCAGGTCGAAATCGGCGAGCAGGCGCGGATCGGCGGTGACGGAGAGGCGGCGCGTCTCGCCTGGCGCCAGTTCGACTCGCGACCATCCGAGGAGGCGCATCAGCGGCGCGCCGCTGCGGGCGGTCAGGTACAGCTGCGGAACGTCGGCGCCTGCGCGGTCGCCGGAGTTGCGGATGTCGAAGCTGGCGGTGAGGGTATCGCCGCCGACGACCTCCAGGCCGTCGTAGGCGAACGCCGTGTACGAGAGCCCGTGGCCGAACGGGAACAGCGGCGTGTGGCCCTGGCGGGCGAACCAGCGATAGCCGACATCGGAGCCCTCGTCGTGCCGGACGTCGAAGCCGGGCAGCTGCGTGACGTCGATGCGCGGGCCGGCGGGGCCGCGCCAGCGACCGCCGAGGCCGGGGAGTTCCGGGCGCGGGAGCTGGTCGAGGGAGGCGGGGAAGGTGATGGGCAGGCGTCCCGAGGGATTGGCGTCGCCTACAAGGAGGGCGGCGATCGCCTCGCCGCCCCGGCCGCCTGGATACCAGGCCTCCAGCACCGCGCCGACGTCGCCCAGCCAGGGCATCAGGATCGGGCCGCCGGTCTCCAGGACCACGACAGTGTTCGGGTTGGCGGCGGCGACGGCGGCGATCAGGGCGTCCTGGCCGAGCGGCAGGCTGAGGTCCGGGGCGTCGGCGCCCTCGGTCATCCACTGGATGGCGAAGACGATGGCGACGTCGGCGTCGCGGGCGGCGGCCGCTGCCTCGGAAGGATAGCGGCCGTTGACGAAGCGCGCCTCGCCGCCGGCCGCGCGGGCCCGGGCGCGCAGGGCGCGGAACGGGGAGGACGGATGGTAGGCCTCCACCGCCATGGCCATCATCGCCCCCTCCCCGCCCACGTGCAGGACCGCCGCGTGGCCGCCGCCGGTGGTGACCTGGGACGAGCCGCCGCCCGAGACCACGCCGACGTCGGCCTGGCCGCCGATGACCACGAGCCGACGGCCGGGGGCGAGGGGGAGCAGGCCGTCGTTCTTGAGCAGCACGCAGCCCCGTTCGGCGGTGGTCTGGGCGATCCTGCCGTGGGCCTCGTCGTCGATCGGCTCGCCCACCGGCAGGGGGCGGTCGAAGAGGCCGGCGGCGAACATCGATCGCAGGATGCGGCGGGCCATGTCGGAGACCCGGGCGGCGGACAGCTCGCCGGTCGCCACGGCGTCGCGCAGGGGTTCGTCGAACCAAACGGCGTGGTCGAGCTGTTCGCCAGACTGCTGGTCGAGACCGGCGACGGCCGCGTCGATCCCGGAGGTGGCGCCCCAGTCGGCCATCACCCAGCCGGGGTAGGCCCAGTCGCCCTTCAGCACACCGTTCAGCAGCCGGTCGTTGGCGCAGGCGTAATGGCCGTTGACGCGGTTGTAGGCCGACATGATCGCGCCGGGCTGCCCCTGCTCGATGGCGATCTGGAAGGCGAGCAGGTCGCTTTCCCGAAGCGCCGCCTCGTCGATCACGGCGTTGACGACGTGGCGGCCGGTCTCCTGGTCGTTGAGCACGAAGTGCTTGGCGGTGGAGACAATGCCTTGGCTCTGGATGCCGCGGATCGAGGCGCCGGCCATCGTTCCCGCCAGCAGCGGATCCTCGCCCAGATATTCGAAGTTGCGGCCACAGCGCGACTCGCGGGCGAGGTTCACGCCGCCGGCCAGGAGCACGTTGAAGCCCTTCTTCGCCGCCTCGTCGCCGATCGCTGCGCCGGAGGCCTCGGCCAGCGCCGGGCTCCAGGTCGCGGCCAGGGCCAGCCCTGACGGCAGCGCGGTGGCCGTGTCGCCGGGCCGCGCACCCCGCGGGTTGGTGACGCCGAGGCTGGCGTCGCTCTCGGTGAGGGCCGGGACGCCAAGCCGCGGGATCGGCGCGACGTAGCCTGCGCCGGGCACGGCGCCCGGCGGCGCGTCGCTGCCGGGCAGGAAGCCTGCGGCCCAGCGGCTATGCAGCAGCTGGCGGCGCTCTTCGTCGGTGAGCGCCGCCTCGAGGCGCTGGGCCCGCTCGTCGGGCGGCAGGTTCGCATTGAGCCACGGCCGCTCGTCGGTCACGTCGCAGGTCCTGTTCGGTGAACAGTCGATTTTCGGTGTAAACGCACACAGTGTCCCGAAAAAGCAAACGTCTGTCACGCAGAAACAAGCTGCGTGGGCGTTAACCATAATAGGGAAACGGCCGAAACGCCGAGGGGCCACACATGGTGGCGCAGTTGGGTCCCTAGGGTGATTCGAGACCACCTGCAAACGCAAAGAGCAACGCTGCCATGTCCCTCACGCCCTTCGCGGCGGCCGCTGCCCCGCGCCCTGTCGCCATCACACCCGAACCGAACCCCGCACATGACCTGCGCAACCACCTGGCGGTGATCATGGGCATCTGCGAGGCGCTGGCGGAGGAGCTGCCGGAAGGCTCGGAGAGCGCCGAGCTGGCCCGCGTCGGTCTGATCGCCGCCGAGCGGGCCTGTGACCTGGTCGAGCGGATGCGCGCCGCCGACGCCGACGAGGCGATCCGCCCGGCCGCCGAGGGGCAGCCCAGCGTGCTGGTGCTCGACGACGACCCCAATCTTCTGTCGCTGATGACCGGCGCCTTCTCGCGCGCCGGATTCAAGGCGTACGCGGCTCAGAACGGCCGCGCGGGCCTGAAGATGCTGGAGACGCTGTCGCCCGACCTGGTGGTCACCGACATCGTCATGCCCGAGATGGAGGGCCTGGCCACCATCCGCGAGGTGAAGCGCGCCGCGCCGGCCACCCGGGTGATCGCGATCTCCGGTGGCGGCCACTACGGCCGCAGCGACACCTTCCTGACCTGGGCCGAGGGCCTTGGGGCCGACGAAGTGCTCGCCAAGCCGTTCAAGATGTCCTCGCTGCTGACCGCCGCGCGCCTGGTCCTCGACCAGGCGCCGCGCCAGGCCACGTTCGACTTCGCGTTCGAACCGGCCGCCGCCTGACACCAACCCACGCAAACATCCCGAAGGGGGGAGCTAACGATGCGCATTCTGGTGATCGAAGACGACCGCGCCGCCTGCCGCGCCGTGGAACTGGGGATGCTGAACGAGGGCTTCGTGGTGGAGACCGCGATGACCGGCGAGGACGGCATCGACCTGGCGGAGGTCTACGACTACGACCTCATCCTTCTGGACATGACGCTGCCGGACATGACCGGCATCGAGGTTCTGCGCGAGCTGCGCCGCTCGGGCTCCGAGACCCCGGTGCTGATGCTGACCGCCGCCGGCGACGTCGCCATGAAGCTGAAGGCGTTCTCGGCCGGGGCCGACGACTACATCGTGAAGCCCTTCCACAAGGACGAGCTGGCCGCCCGCGTTCGCGCCGTGGTGCGCCGTTCGCGCGGCTTCCCGGAATCGCTGATCAAGATCGGCGACCTCTCCATCGACCTGGACTCCAAGCTGGTGTTCGTCGGCGAGAAGCGCATCCACCTCACCGGCCGCGAATACCAGACACTGGAGCTGCTCGCCCTGCGCAAGGGCAAGATGCTCAGCAAGGACGTGTTCCTGGCCAACCTCTACGGCGGTGAGGACGAGCCAGGCGCCAAGATCATCGACGTGTTCATCTGCAAGCTGCGCAAGAAGCTGTCGGTGGCCGCCGACGGCAAGCAGATCATCGAGACGGTCTGGGGCGGCGGCTACATGATGCGCGATCCCGGCCAGTCGGTCGTCGCGCGCGCCGCCTAAGCTGTCGCCTTCCTCCAGCTGACCATCTGAGGCGACTGGCCGCCGGCGGCGCGCCAGGCGCTGGCGGAGCACCCGAAATGCCGACGGAACCAATGCGCGAAGCTCGAGAGGGCCGCGAAGCCGAGGAGCTCCGACACGCGGCGCAGCGTCCGGTCGGGATCGCGCAACAACACCTGAGCAAGCTCCACCCGGCCCTCGTCGACCAGGGCGGTGAACGAGGCCCCCTCGGCTGCGAGCCGGCGGTGGACGGTGCGGCGATCGACGCCGAGCCGGTCGGCGACGCGTTCGACGGTGCAGGCGCCCGACGGCAGAAGCACGCCGATCAGGTCGCGCACCTGGCCGGAGAAGTTGCGTGTTCTCCCCGCGGAGAGCTGTTCGAGGTAGCGGGTGACCTCGCGCGCCAATTGGGGATCGGCGCCCACGAGGGGCGTGTCGAGATCCTTGGTCTTGATCACCAGGCCCAGAAAAGTCTCGTTGAAAGCGGGCGCGACGCCGAAAAGGCGCCGGTGACCCTCGGTTCCGCGCGGCGCATTGTGCAGGAAGCAGACCTGCAGCGGCCGCCAGGTGTCTCCGACGAGCGTCCGCACCGCGCCTACAAAGGCGCCGATCACCATCTCGGCGACATGGCGTCCCGGGAAACCGCCCATGCTCACCTTGAGGAAGGTGAGGTCGCCTTCCACCTCGATGTCGAGGGCGTAGGACTCGTTCTGCAGCCAGAAATACCCGCGCAGCACGTCGAGTGCGGCGCCCAGGGTCGGTTGCTCGCGGATCGCCAGGCCGACCACGCCGAGGTCGGAAAGCTTGCGGCGGGCGGCGAGGCGCAGGCCCAGATCCTCGGCGCCGGAGCGCACGGCGGCCGCCTCGATCATGCCCATGATTGCGCCGGTGGAGATGCGCAGGTCGGGATCGGTCAGCGCAGCCGCGGGCACGCCGAACTCAGCGGCGATGCGATAGGGATCCAGTCCCACCTCGCGGGCCACCGCGAGGAAGCCGGCCAGGCCGGCGCTGCGTCCCATGCGGGACATGTCAGCTCCTCTCAGGGAGCCAGTGAACACCGGTTGTCCACAGGCGGACAAGCCGTCGGCTACGGTCAAGCTGTCGCACCCCCCGACGCCGTGCTCGCCGAGGACATGCGCCAGGTCATGGAGCTCTTCCGTGAGGCGCCGAGCGGGATGATCGTGACGGCCGGACCGCGCCACGTGATCCAGATGCTGAACACGGCCTACGCGAACTGGATCGGCCACCGCGACGTCGTGGGCCTTCCGG
The DNA here is from genome assembly GCA_964495645.1 of uncultured Phenylobacterium sp. Classification (GTDB taxonomy): domain Bacteria; phylum Pseudomonadota; class Alphaproteobacteria; order Caulobacterales; family Caulobacteraceae; genus Phenylobacterium. Next base: position 5,134 of record CAZBXO010000053.1, read on the forward strand.
TGGGCGAGGCCTTCCCGAACCTGGACCGCCTCGGCTTCCTCCAGATGCTGGACGAGGTCTACGCAAGCGGCCGCGCGCGCGTCATCCACGGCGCCCACACCCTAGTCGAACAGTCGTCCGCGCCGCCGCGCGAGGCCTGGACCAACTTCATCCTCCAGGCGCTGCGCGACCGGGAGGGGCGGATCATCGGCATCTTCTGTCAGGGCCACGACGTGACCCGCGAGAAGCGGGCCGCCGACAAGCTGCGCGCGAGCCGGGCGGAGCTGAAGGCGGCGCTCGACGCCTCGCAGGCGATCATCGAAACGTCCAACGACCTGATCTGCACGGTCGACGATGAGGGGACGATCCGCCAGATCAACCGGCCCTGCGAAACCCTGCTCGGCTACCGGCCGGACGAGATGATCGGTCGCAAGGTCTCCCAGTTCATGCATCCCGACGACGTCGAGCGGACCATCCGCTTCGCGCTCACCCTGGCGGCAGGTTCGACCGACAAGTCGGTCTCCAACCGATGGATGCATCGGGACGGACAGGTCGTCCCCCTCGCCTGGTCGTCCGTGTGGTCGCCCACCAACCGCATGCACTACTGCATCGGGCGCGACATGCGCGAGCACATCGCCGCGGAGGAAAAGCTGCGCCAGGCGCAGAAGATGGAGGCCGTCGGCCGCCTGACCGGCGGCATCGCCCACGACTTCAACAACCTGCTGACGGCGGTCATCGGTAGCGCCGAGGCGCTGAACGAGGCGCTGGCCGAACAGCCGGAGCTGGCCGCGATCGCCAAGGTCGCCCTGGACGCCGCCGGCCGAGGCGCGGAGCTGGTGCGCCAGCTGCTGGCGTTCTCGAGGAACCAGCCGCTCGCACCGCAGCCGGTGGAGTGCGGGGCCTTCCTGCAGGCGCTGGGCCCGATCCTGCGGCGCACGCTGGGCCCGCAGTACGAGGTGGCCATCCTCACCCCATCGCAACCGCTGACCTGCCTCGCCGACCTGAACCAGCTGACGTCGGCGGTGCTGAACCTGTGCATCAATGCCCGCGACGCCATGCCCGGCGGCGGACGCCTGGACGTGGCGGCCGAGCGACGCGTCGACGCCGACGGTGGCTCGCATGCCGTTATCTCGGTGATCGACGCAGGCGAGGGCATGAGCGAGGCGGTGCGCGCGCGCGCGTTGGAGCCGTTCTTCACCACCAAGCCGGCCGGCAAGGGCACGGGCCTGGGGCTGTCCATGGTGTTCGGCTTCGTCACCCAGTCCGGCGGACGGTTCGAGCTCGACACCGTCGAGGGGGTGGGCACCGAGGTGCGCCTTTTCCTGCCGGAGACGAGCCGGGCCGAAGTCTCGCACGGGGCTCCGGCGGCAGCGATGGCGCTGACCTCCCAACCGCGGGTGATGCTGGTGGAGGACGACGATCTGGTGCGCGGGGAAGTCCGCCGGCAGCTGATCGCGCTGGGCTGCGAGGTCGCGGCCTTCTCGGACCCGCGCACAGCGCTCGACGCGCTGACCGGCGATCGCGCGGTCGATCTCCTGATGACCGACGTGGTCATGCCGGGCGAGATGAACGGCCGCCAACTCGCCGACCATGCGCGGCTCCTGCGACCCAACCTGCCGGTCCTGTTCAGCTCCGGCCACACCGAGGACCCGATCCTCAACGGTGAGGGCAAGCGGGCGCTGGGCGCCTTCCTGCCGAAGCCCTACCGACGGGCGGACCTGGCGCGTGCGTTGTCGGAGCTGCTGTCGACCGGCTGAGGTTCGGCGGCCGCGGCCAGCGCGGCGTAGAGTTCGGCCATGTTGATCGGCTTGGCGATGACGTGGTCCATGCCGGCGGCAAGGTAGCTTTCCACCTGGTGCGTCATGGCGTTGGCGGTGACTCCGACGATCGGCGTGCGGGGCCGCGCGCGGGCGGCCTCCTCGGCGCGGATGGCGCGCACAGCGCTGGGGCCGTCCATCACCGGCATACGCACATCCATCAGGATCAGATCCCAATCGGCGGCCTGCCAGGCGGCCAAAGCCTCGGCCCCATCGCCGACGACGACGAGGTCGGCGCCGCACTGGGAGAGCAGGGTCTTCAGCACCAGCTGATTGACGGGGTTGTCCTCCGCCGCAAGCACCCGAAGGCGAGCGGTGTGCGGCGCGGCCGCACTGCCCGCAGCAACGGCTCCGTAGGCCGGGGTCAGCGGCAGGTCGACGATGAAGGTGCTGCCGACACCGGGGGCGCTGTCCACCGATATGGCGCCGCCCATCAGGTCGACGAGGCGCCGGCAGATGGCCAGACCGAGGCCGGCGCCTTCATAGTTGCGGGTGAGCGAGGCGTCGCCCTGGGCGAAGCTCTCGAACAGGCCCGCCACCTTGTCAGGTTCAATGCCGATCCCGGTGTCGCGCACCTCGAGACGCACGCCAGTGGCGGTGGCGTGGACCCGGATGGCCACCTCGCCGGCGTGGGTGAACTTCAGCGCATTGGAAATCAGGTTCCACAGCACCTGGCGCACGCGGCGGGCGTCGCCCTGAAAGGCCGGGGCGAGGTCGTCGGCCAGCGCAAGTTCGAACGCCAGGCCCTTGCGCTCGGCTTCAGCGGCGAAGGCGGCGTGGGCGCCGGAGGCCAGCGCCCGCACGTCGAATTCGGCGGTTTCCAGGGCGAGGCGGCCCGCCTCGATGCGCGCCAGATCCAGCAGATCGTCCAGGAGATCGAGCAATGCGCGGCCGGAGTCCTGGATCACCGTCAAGCGCGCTTGTTGAGTGTCGCAGAGGGGGCCAAGCGCCATGGCCTGGGCCATGCCGAGGACCCCGTTCAGAGGGGTGCGGATCTCGTGGCTCATGGTGGCCAGGAAGTCGGTCTTGGCGCGGTTGGCGGCCTCGGCCGCCTCGCGCGCCTCAGCCTCGGCGCGCGCCATCTGGCGTGACCGCGACACGTCGACGTAGGAGGCTAGGCACTCACTCCACGGCGGGTCCTGGCCGTTGGTCATCTTGAAGTACACCTGAACGTCCGCGACGCTGCCGTCGGCGAGCAGCAGTTCCGCGTCGAACGCGGGCATGTCGCCGTTGGCGTCCATGGCGTTGAGCGCCGCGCAGAAGGCCGGCAGGAAGCCCTCACTGAAGTGTGCGCCGTAGAGGCGCTCGCCGCAGGCGGCGACCGCGGCCTGGCTGGCCTCGGTCAGTCGCAGGCGCGCGAACAGGTCGGCGACGTTGTCGAGGTAGGTCTCGAGCACCCGTCCAGCCGGCGCGCCCGGCCAGGGCGACCGCTCCCGCCACAGGCGGTAGAGCGCGCTGGCGTCGAAGCAGACGCGCGGCAGCGAGCCGCGGTCGAAGATCATCCGCCAACGCTGGCGGCCGGCCTGGGCCTCGCGCTCGGCGAGTTCGGCCAGGGCGCGCTGGCGCACGTGCTCGTCGCGGGCGTTGCGCAGGGCCTCGCCCTCGGCCCCGATTGTGGCGGCCAGGCGGATGATGAAGAGCAGGTAGACGAGACCGGCCCCTGACAGCACCGCGAGGTGCTCGTCGGCGATTGGCATCCCCGCAAGACGCGCGAACAGCGGCCCGCCCACGAGCACGGCGCCCGCCGGCCCGACCATCAGCGCGGTGCCCAGCCCCGAGCCGCAGCACATCATCGCGTTGTTCAGGCAGAAGGCGCAGAGCAGCAGCTGCGCCTCCGTAAGCCGCGTGACGTCCGGGTCGCGCAGCAGGATGCCGATCACCCCCAGGAACGTCAGGCTCGAGACCAGGTGACTGGCGCAGGCGAGCGCCGTCTCGGCCCGCGCACGCGGCCCATTGAGCAACCGCCGGCTCAAGCCCGCGTCCGCGATGCCGACCGCGAGCGCCACGGCGAGCCAGAGCAGGACGAGCGGGTCCTTCGTGGCGACCGCGGCGAAGCAGCCGATGATCAACGCCTGGATGCAGCGCGCCGGCAGGCCATAGGCGCGCCACGCCAGCACCCGGGTCAGTGGGTCGTACACACCGTAGCGAACGGCCGGCCGGAACAGCCACTTCATGGTCAGGGCCGTGAGAGCTCGATCTTCACGCGCAAGGCCGCGACCCAGCGGTCCTTGGCGCCGCGCTCGCCGCCGGCGTGGCGGATCCACTGCAGGTCGGGCTGGAGGGTCACATGCTCGCCGATCTTGTCGGCCCAGGTGATCTCGACGCCGCTCTCGGCGCGGCCGGGGCGCGCGCCGCCGTCGCGCAGGTTGGCGCGGAAGGCGCCGCTGAGCACGCCCTGCTGGACGCCGACGCTCAGGACGCCGTCGGGACGCGACGCGATCAGGCGCTCGACCTTGAGGCCGGCCTGCCAGCCGCCCTTGAAGGGGGTCGTCCGGGCGTCCGAGGCCCCGGCCCGGACGAAGGCCGTGGTGGCGGGACCCTCATCGGTTCCAGCGACGCGCGCCTCGCCGAGCACATAGGCGCCCTGGGCGGTGCGGCGGAGCGGCGCGCCGGAGGCGTCGACCGCGCGGATGTCGTCCTGCTTGCGGCTGTAGCGCCAGGCGCCGGCGGAGAGGCGGACCGGGCCCTCGACGCCGGCTTCGCCGATCGCGAGCACGCCGTCGCCGAAGCTCCAGTCGACACCGCCCGGGTCGCCGATCACGCCGGACATGGCGTTCAGCACCGCGACCCGCAGGTAGCCGCCGTCGAGCTGGACGTTCAGCCGGGCGCCGAGCGCCGTGGAGGGGAAGATCGACGGGCCGTTGGGGCCCGTGGCGGCGAGTTCCGAGCCGATACCGAACGGCGGGGCGATGAGGCCGGCCGCGGAGTCGTTGACGTAGAACTCGCTGTTCAGGTTGTAGAGGCCGGCGCGCAGGGTCGCCGGACCGGCCGCCTGTTCGACCCACAGTTCGAAGAGCCGCAGGCGCGGGGTCGTGACTTCGATGTTGTCGACACCCTGCAACGTGCCCGCGACGTCGTTCGGCGCGCCACCGGAGTTGTTCAGCACATAGGCGTGCAGGGTCGCGCCCTTCCAGCCGGCGACCTGCTCGAGGTCGGCGTCGAAGGTGAGGTCCAGGTTGTCGAGGAACCGACCCGACCTGGGCGCGGGGCCGCCGCGCACTGCGGTCAGGTCGGCGGTGTAGACGGCGGCAAGCGAGACCGGGGGCGTCTCGTCAGCTTGCGCCGCGCCAGCGGCCAGAGCCAGGCCGACGGCCAGGACGGTGAGACGGGCGGACATGGCGGACGACCTCCGGGGAACAACGGAGGCGGAGCTTTTGGGCCGGTCTCGCTAATTCATCGTAAATTGTGGGATTTTTCTCTCGCAATTCGGGCGACGCATCGATTTGGAGGCCGCGAATTCTCGCCGTGACGCCAATTCGAAAGCAAGGATCAATAGAATTGCGTGGGAAAAGTGGGAATTGTCGTTAACGAGCGGGAAAGGGCTCTCGGTTAGCTGACCGGCAACCGTCGGAGAGAGCGCCTCGTGAATCTGAACACCATCAATCGCAAGACCATGGCCGCCGGCGCTGCCGTCCTTACCCTCGCCGCGACCACCGCCGGCGCTGGCCTGTGGGCCGCCGCGCATCTTTCGCAGGCGCTGACCAGCGCGATGCAGTCGGCCGAGGTGCTTCGCACGCACATGGACGCGGACATGATGCACGACGCGCTGCGCGCCGACGTGCTGGCGGCCTTGCGCGCCGGCGCCGGCCAGGCAGGCTCGACGATGAAGGAGGTCGACGCCGACGTCGCCGACCACGTGAAGACCTTCAAGGACGACATCGCCCACTCCAAGGCGCTGGCCGCCGACGACGCCTCGAAGAAGGCGCTGGCCGCCGTGGAGGCCCCGCTCGGGACCTACATCGAAGGCGCGCAGTCGATCGTCAGCCTGGCCGGGACCGACACCGCCGCGGCCGAGGCCGCCCTGCCCGGCTTCCTGGAGCAGTTCGGGATGCTGGAGGACGCCATGGAGGCCGCCACTGGCAAGATCGAAGCCGCCGCCGAAGCCAAGGCCACAGAGGCGAAGTCCGCCGCGCTGATGGCCCAGATGCTGATGGGCGCGCTGCTCGTCTTGGGCGTCTTGATCTCGGGCCTGCTCGTGGTCGCAGCGCGCCGGATTCTGGTGCGGCCGATCATGGACGTGACCTCCGCCCTCGACCGGCTGGCCTCGGGCGACCTGGCGGTCGACCCGCCGCATACCGGGCGCGAGGATGAGATCGGCTCGATGGCCAAGGCGCTGTTCGCCTTCAAGCAGGCGGTGGCCGAGCGCCAGGCCGAACTGGAAGCCGCCGATCAGCGCGAGGCGATCGAGGCCGAGCGCCGCGAGAACGAAGCCCGCAAGGCGGCCGAGGACGCCGCCCGCGAACGCGTCGTCGCCCACCTCAAGGAAGGGCTCGAGCGCCTCGCGCAGGGCGACCTGGCCTTTCGCCTGACCCAGGCCTTCCCCGGCCAGTACGAAGCGCTGCGCCTATACTACAACGACGCCACGGCCGGCCTTGGCCGAACCGTCGCCGCCGTGATCGAGAGCGCCTCGGGCATGCGCGCGGCGAGCGCCGACATCATGCGCGCGGCCGACGACCTTTCGCGCCGCACCGAGCAACAGGCCGCCAACCTGGAAGAGACCGCCGCGGCGCTGGACGAGGTGACCGCCACCGTGCGCCGCTCGGCCGAGGGCGCTGGCCGGGCCCGCGACGTGGCCGACGCCGCCAACGGCGAGGCCGCACGCTCCGGCGAGGTGGTGCGGCGCGCCACCGAGGCCATGAACGCCATCGAGCAGTCGTCGGCCCAGATCAGCCAGATCATCGGCATCATCGAAGAAATCGCGTTCCAGACGAATCTGCTGGCGCTCAACGCGGGCGTCGAGGCCGCCCGAGCGGGCGAAGCGGGTCGCGGCTTCGCCGTGGTCGCCTCCGAAGTGCGGGCGCTGGCCCAGCGTTCGGCCGACGCCGCCAAGGAGATCAAGACGTTGATCTCGGCCTCGGGCCGCCAGGTCGGCGAAGGCGTGGAGCTGGTCAGCCAGGCCGGTCAGGCGCTGGAGACCATCCGTACGACGGTGACCGAGATGCACGGCCTGATCGCCGAGATCGCCAGCTCGGCCCGCGAGCAGTCGACGGCGATGCACGAGATCAACACCGCCATCAACCAGATGGACCAGGTGACCCAGCAGAACGCCGCCATGGTGGAGGAGACCACCGCCGCAAGCCATGGCGTGGCGCGTGACGCCGAGGCGCTGGCCGGTCTGGTCAGCCGCTTCACCCTGGCCGAAGGGGCCTCCGACCTGGCGAAGGCTGCCTAGCCGAAGGGCTTGTCGGGCCGGCCGAAGCTGACCAGCTCGCCGGCCTCCCGCTCGTTGGCGGCGAGGTTGCGAAGCACCTGCTGCATGACCCGGGTCGCCACGCGCACATCTTCGAGGTCGACGCCTTCGAGCATCATCCGGTTGCGGTCGATCAAAAGGCGCACCGCGCCGAGATAGACCTCCTCGCCCTGCTCGGTGAGGGCCAGGTTGACCCGCCGGCGGTCCTGCTGCGGGGTCCAGCGCTCGACGAGGCCCTCGCTGACCAACTGGTCGACAGAACGGGTCAAGGTGGTGCGATCCACGGCGGCGAACTGGGACAGCTGCGACATGGTGCAGGTCTCCAGGCGGCGGATCACCGCCAGCGAGCGCCAGCGCGCGACCGACAGCCCGGTCGGCCTGAGGATCTCGTCGAAGCTCATGTCACGGCGTCTGGCCACCATGTACTGGAGGTAGAAGAAGTACTCGGCGGTCCCGAGCGGGAATTCGCCCTGGGCGTCGCGAGAATTGTCGGGAAAACGGCGGCTCGGCATGCGGCGCTCACAAGCCATAAGCGGCCCTTCAGCACAATGTGCATAATCAAACAGTGTAAATACACCTAATTATTGACCAGTTAACCTGGTCGGGATATCGCGGTGAGGCCAACGGTTGAGGAGGATCCGGTGGAGCTCGCCATCGCCCCCGTCGAGGACGAAATCCGCGCCGAACTGCGGCGCCTGTCGATCGATGTGCAGACATCGCTGGCCCTCGCGCGGGCGACGCTGCGGGTGCTCACCTCCCTTTCGCCGATGCTCGCCGTCAGCGCCGACCGGGCGCTCGACGCCGAGCACGATCGCACCAGCGATCCGAACCTCACCGCGGCGATCGAGGACGCACGCGACCGTCTCGCGTACGCCCCGGAAGACGACCGGGGGGCGGCCCGGCTCGAGGCCGCGCTGATCGCCGCCGCGGCCGCCTGACTCCGCCACCGGCCCGCGCGCGCCAGACCGACCCTGCCGCCTCAGGTTTGCCGCATGTTTCCGGCGTGCCCGCCGGAGGCGCCCTCCCCCCTTGAGGGGGCTTTCGTACTTCTGGGATCAGGTCTCCGGCACGAACCGGGCGCGGACCCGGCGCAGGCCCGCGAGGACCGGCTGCGCGCCGCCCTCGCCTTCGGCGATCAGCAGGCGAATACCGTCGACGTGGACGTCGAGGGCGGCCCAATTGATGCGGTCGCCGCCGCGTACGCCTTCGATCAGGTCGCAGAGGCTGGCCGCAGCCTCGGCCAGGCCAGGGAGGGCGAACGCGCCCGCCACGCCATAGACGGAATTGGACACCGCGTAGGCGCGGTCGAAGTTCGGCGTCTCCGCAGTCTTGAGGGCCGCGAGTTCGACGACCAGCTCGGACGCCTTGCCCGAGAGCGCGGCGATGCAGCGTTCGCGGACGCCCGCGACCTTGGCCTCGGCGTGGCGCACGGCCTCGTCGATCGACTTGCCGCCGGGCAGCCTGGCCACTTTGGCGAGGCGGTTCTCGGTAGCGAACACGCGGGCGGGAGAAGTCATAGGGCTACGGCCTTCGGATTGAACAGGGCGTCGATCTCGTTCTGATCGAGATTGGGTGTGGTGGCGGCGCCGACCTCCGCGGAGAGGTCGTCGTGACGGCGGCCTTTCATGCCGATCGGGGGGCCGACCGAGCGGACGCGGCGGTCGGGACCGCAGTAGTTCTGCGACGTCACGAACTTCCGCTCGTCGGTGAGCAGCCAGACGATGCGCTGCATCATCACCAGTGGCGGGACGGGCTTGCGGACCACGAAGCTCGCGCCGGCGTCGCGGCCGCGGAAGATCTGCGACGGCGTCGAATGGCCCAGCACCAGGATCGCCGGCGCATAGCAGTTGGGCGCGATGCGGCTGTGGCGCAGCTCTCGGATGAACTCGTGGCCGCCCATGTCGCTGAGCACGCTGTCGACGACCACCAGGTTGAACTCCCGGTCGCCGGCGGCCTGCATGGCCTCGGCGCCGGAGGAGATGCGCCGCGGCGTGTGCACGCCGAAGCCGGCGAACATCTGCACCATGATCTCCATGCCTTCGACGTCGCCGCAGACCAGCATCACCTCTGCGGACGTGAGGTTCACCCGCTCGCTGCGGCGGATCATCAGCGTCGACATCTCAGTCCTCGAACAGGAAGAGGTCGCCGCTGGACGCGGTCGCGGGAGCCGGCGGCGCGCCCGAGAGCCGGCGCGCCTGATCGGCGAGGTTGAGTCGGCGGGCGGCGCGGCCGGCATCGATGCGCGCGCCGTCGGGAGCCACATCGGCCAGGGCGTCGAGGAAGGCGGCGAGACCCATCAGGCGCTGGCCGAACAGGTCGGCGGCCTGGCCCTTCATGACCAGTTCCATCGGTGGATCGTCGGCCAGCATGACGAGCTGGGCGATCACCGCCTGCAGCTCGTCGCTCAGCTCCGCGAGCGCGGCCGCTTCCTGGGCGGCGAGGCGCAACGGTTCGGGCAGCGGCCGGCACGGCATCAGAAGAGCTCCAGGGCGCCGGCTGCGGTGTCCGGCTTCGGCGCGGGCGCGCGCCGCTCGGTGGCGAAGACGCCGGTGTCGTTGGGGGCGAGCAGCGTCTGGCGGGCGCGGCCGCCGACAGGCCAGTATTGGAGGCGCCGGGCGCGATCGCCGCCCAGCGAGCCGCCGGCGTAGCTCAGGCCCTCGTCGGCCACGAACCGCTCGGCGAAGCGGGCGTTCTGCGCGCCGACGTCTGACAGTCCGCCGATCAGCCGCGCGCCGCCGAACAGCTTGACTTCCAGCCGCTCCCGCCTGGCCCCGCGCCGCAGCAGCGCGTTGACCAGCAGTTCCATCGACTGGACGCCGTAGCGTAGGCCCTCGTCGCCGTCGGCGCCGGGCAGCAGGAAGTGGTTCATGCCGCCGACCCCGGCGACGGGATCGCGGATGCAAGCCGCCACGCACGACCCGAGGATCGTGGTCATCATCAGGTCGGGCTCGTCGGAGACGCGGAACTCCCCCTGGATGACGTGCAGCTTGCGGGACTCGGCCGCGGGCGGCGGCTGGGCCTCCGTCCAGGCCAGAGCCATATTCATCGCAGGGCGCCGAAGATCGCTTCGATCTTCTCCTTGAGCGTGCCCACGGTGAACGGCTTCACGAGGTAGTTGTTGACCCCGAACTGAACCGCGCGCTGGACAAGTTCCTTGTCGGCCCGGCCGGTCAGCATGATGAAGGCGGTCTTCTGGATCGGCGGGTGAGCGCGCACCGCACGCAGCAGGCCCAGGCCGTCCAGCTTGGGCATGTTGTAGTCCGAGATCACCAGCTGGAACGACTTGGTGAGCATGGCGCGCAGGCCTTCTTCGCCGTCGACGGCCTCGTGGACGGCGGTGAATCCCAGTTGCTGCAGCCCCGACCGGACGAGCGAACGGATCGTCTGCTGATCGTCGACGACGAGGCAGGTGATGGAGGCGGGGGCGGGCATCAGCAGGCGCCTTCCTTGGCGGTGAGGGTTCGAAGGGTGGGACCGATCTTTTCGAGCGGCAGCTGACGCTCGACGGCGCCGAGTTCGAAGGCCGCGCGGGGCATGCCGTAGACGACACAGGTCGCTTCATCCTGGCCGAGCGTGCGGGCGCCGGCCTCGCGCATGGCCATGAGGCCGCGGGCGCCGTCGCGGCCCATGCCGGTCAGGATCACGCCGACTGCACGACCGCGGCAGGCGCGAGCGACGGAGCCGAACAGCACGTCCACGGACGGCGAGTGGCCACTCACTGGCGCGCCGGGGGCGACGCGGCAACGCAGGGCCTGGAGGCCCTCCACCTCCAGGTGGTGGGCTCCGCCTGGCGCCAGAAAAACCCGGCCGGGGACGAGGGCGTCGCCATCCCTCGCCTCCGAGACCTCGGCCGCGCAGACGCGATTGAGGCGCTCGGCGAAGCTCTTCGTGAAGGTCGCCGGCATGTGTTGGGTGATCACGGTTGGCGCGCAGTTGGCCGGGAGGGCCGCCACAACTCCCAGCAACGCCTCGACTCCGCCGGTGGACGAGCCGATCGCCACGACCTTGCCGTTGGGCGTGAAGCCGCCTTCGGTGGAGGGCGCGTGGACGAGGCGGGGGCCCGAGCGGACGCGGGCGCGAGCAGCGGCCTTGACCTTCTCAGCCAGCGCATCGAAGGCTCGCGGACCGCCGGTGGACGGCTTGGCCACGCAGTCGACGGCACCCAGCTCCAGGGCCGCCAGGGTGGCCTCTGCGCCGCGCGTGGTGAGCGTCGAGACCATCACCACCGGCATGGGCCGCAGGCGCATGATGCGCTCGAGGAAGTCGATGCCGTTCATGTTCGGCATCTCCACATCCAGGGTGATGACGTCGGGAGAGAGCGCCTTTATGGCCTCGCGGGCCTGCAGCGGATCGCCGGCCTCGCCCACCACCTCGAGCTCGGGGTCCGCGGAAAGGGCGCCCGCGATCAGGCGGCGCATGGTGGGGCTGTCGTCGACGACGAGGACGCGGGTCATCGCGCCCCCCTCAGCCGGTAGGTGGTGACGCCGTCGGGCGCGAACAGATCGGCGGCCGAGCCGCAGATCCGCTCCGAATGGCCGATGTAGAGCGCCCCGCCGGGGCATAGGAGCGGCGCGAACCGGCTCCACAGGCGCGCCTGGGTGTCGTCCTCGAAGTAGATCGCCACGTTACGGCAGAAGATGGCGTCGAAGCGGCCCTTCATCGGCCAGTCGCCGATGAGGTTCAGCTCGTGGAAGGCCACCAGCTGGCGCAGATCCTCACTGACCTTCACCGCGCCCGGGCGGTCCGCGGGGCCGAAGAACCGGCGCTGGAATTCGGCCGGGACGCCCGGCAGCAGGTGGCCGGCGTACACCCCGGCGCGCGCCTCGGCGACGACGTTCGGGTCGATGTCGGTGGCCAGGATCTTGAGGTCCATCTGCGTCGCGTCGGGCGCCGCAGCCAGGATGGTCATGGCGATCGAATAGGCCTCCTGCCCGCTCGAGCAGGCGGCCGACCAGATGCGCACCTTGCCGCCCTGACGGGCGTGGCCGAGCAGGTGGGGCAGCACCCGGTCGCGCAGGTGGTCGAAATGGTGCGGCTCGCGGAAAAAGCGGGTGACGTTGGTGGTGAGTGCGGCCAGCATCTTCTGCCGCTCGTCGACGCCGTCGTGGCCTTCGACCAGGCCGCAGTAGGCCTTGAAGCTGGAGAGCCCCAGGGCGCGCAGGCGCTTGGCCAGGCGCGAGTAGACGAGCGTCGCCTTCGACTCCGGCAGGGCGATGCCGGAGTCGCCGTGAACCATCGCCGCGATCTTGCGGAAGTCGCCCTCGGTGAAGGCGAACTCACCTTCGACCATGTTCGGCTCGACGCTCGGGGACTTGAGCGCGAGCGCGGTCATGCGGCCTCCAGCTCGATATCGGGCAGCACGTTTTCCAGGCCGATGAGGCTGATCATCGAGCCCTCGTTGGCGATCAGGCCGCGCACGAAGGTGCGGGCGGTGTCCGAAGCCACCTCCGGCGTCGGCTGGATGTCGGCGTCGGTGACCGAGACGATGTCGGAGACCGCATCGACGAGCAGGCCCACGACCTGCTGGCCGATCTGGGCGACGATGATCACGTTGCGATCGTCCGCCTCGGTGGCGGCGAAGCCCAGGCGGGCGGCCAGGTCCACGATCGGCAGCACGGCGCCGCGCAGGTTGATCACGCCGCGGACGTAGTCCGGCGCGCGCGGCAGCGCGGTGGCCGGGGTCCAGCCGCGGATCTCGCGCACGGCCATGATGTCCACGCAGAACTCCTGGGCGCCGATCCGGAAGGAGATCAGCTCGCGTTCGGGGGGGTTGGTCTGGGTCATGGGATCAGCTCGCCTTGCGCATCTCAGTGCGGTGGGTTTCGGAGCCGCGCGAGACGGCCACGATGGTGTCGATGTCGAGGATCAGGGCGACGCGGCCGTCGCCCAGGATGGTGGCCGCGGCGACGCCGGGCACCTGGCGGTAGTTGGCTTCCAGCGACTTGATGACGACCTGCCGTTGGCCCTGGATCGCATCGACCAGGAGCGCGGCGCGGGCGCCGCCCTCGCCTTCGATCAGGAGGACCACGCCCTGCGTCGCCGGCAGCGGCTCGACGCGGTAGCCCAGCGCCTGGCCGACGTCGATCAGCGGGATGTAGCCGCCGCGGATCGAGATGACCCGGGCGTCGCCGCCCAGGCTGGACACGTCGGACGCCTTCGGCTGCAGGGTCTCGACGATCGCGGTGATCGGCGCGACCAGCGTCTGACCTGCGACGTCCACCACCATGCCGTCGAGCACGGCGAGCGTGAGCGGGAGGCTCATGGTGAAGGTCGAGCCCTGACCGGGCCGCGAAGCGATGGCGATGCGCCCGCCGAGGCCCTGGATCGAACGCCTGACCACGTCCATGCCGACGCCGCGGCCGGAGATGTCGCTGACTGCGTTGGCCGTCGAGAAGCCGGGCATGAAGATCAAGTTGTCGATCTCCTCGTCCGACAGGGCCGCGTCGGAGGCGATCAGGCCGCGCTCGGCGGCGATCGACTTGACGCGCTCGCGGTTGATGCCGCCCCCGTCGTCGGCGACCTCGATGACGATGCGGCCGGAGCGGTGCGCGGCGGCCAGGCGCACGACGCCCTCCGCCGGCTTGCCCGCCGCGGCGCGCTTTTCGGGACTTTCCAGGCCGTGGTCGATGGCGTTGCGGATCATGTGCGTCAGCGGGTCGGCCAGGCGCTCGATGACGGTCTTGTCGACCTCGGTGCCCTCGCCCTCGGTGACCAGGCGGACCGGCTTGCCGGTCATCGCGGCCACCTCGCGCACCAGGCGCGGCATGCGCTGGAACACCGACTTCACCGGCTGGGCCCGGATGGCCATGACGCTGTCCTGGATCTCGCGGGTCAGCTGCTCCAGCTCGTCCAGGCCCATGGCGACGCCGGAGGCGCGGGCGAGGCCCGCCTCCATGACCCGCTGGGCCAGCATGGCCTGGTTGATCACCAGCTCGCCGACAAGGTCGATGAGACGGTCGACGCGCTCGAGGTCGACGCGGATCGTGGCCCCGGCCTCGGACTTGCCGGCGGCCGTGGGCGCTGCGGCTGGCTCCGGCTTGGCGGCGACCGGCGCGGGCGCGGAAGGCTCGGGCGCGGAAGGCTCGGGCGCGGAAGGCTCGGGCGCAGCGACGGCAAGGATCGGCTCCGCCTCCAAGACCGGCGCCGGTTCGGCATCGCCCTGGACGTGGGCCAACAGGGCGGAGAGGTCGAAGTCGTCGCCCGCCGCGGCGTCGTCGCCCTCGCGGACGACGGTGAGTTCGCAGTCGCCGTCGACGAATTCGAAGACCTCGCGGATCGAGTCTTCGTCCACCGTGGCCGGCAGTGTGACGGTCCAGGCGAGGTAGGCGGCTTCCGGATCGATGGCGTCGAAAGCCGGCAGTTCGCTCGTGTCGACGGTGACCGTCGAGTCGCCCAGGCGGGCCAGTTCGCGCAACAGGAGGGCCGCCTCGTTGGCCTTGGCGTACAGGTCCGCCCGGGGCTTGAAGGTGACGACCCAGCCGCCGCTCGGGGCCTCGGGCTCGTCGGCCTCCATGGCCACCGGCTTGAACTCGAAGTCGCCCCAATCCTCGGGGCCTTCGTCGGCGTCCGATCCGCCGTCGGGGCCGAGCGACTTCAGCTCCTCGACCAGGGCGGCGCTGCGGCTCTCGTCGACGCTATCGCCGGAGCGGCCGGCGCGGACCAGGTCGGCCAGCACGTCGGCGGCGCGCAGCATGATCTTCAGCGCATCGGGACTGGGGTCGAGCCGTCCGGAACGCATCTCGTCGAGCGCGGTCTCGAAGACGTGGGCGAAGCGGACGAGGTCATCCAGACTGAAGGCGCCGGCGCCGCCCTTGATCGAGTGCACCGCACGGAATACGGCGTTGATCGTCTCGGGATCGGTGTCGCCGCCTTCCATGGCGAGCAGGCCCGACTCGAGTTCGGCCAGCTGTTCCTCGCACTCCTGGAAGAAGGTCTCGCGGATGGCCGCCAAAGGATCCACGTGGGGACTCCTCGCTTCTTGGGTCAGGCGGCCACGCGGCGGATCGCATCCACCAGCTTGGCCGGGTTGAAGGGCTTGACGATCCAGCCGGTGGCGCCGGCCTGCCGCGCGCGGGTCTTCTTCTCCGCGTCGCTCTCGGTGGTCAGCACCAGGATCGGCACGCCGCGATACTTGGCGTCGCCGCGGACTTCCTCGATGAAGCCGAAGCCGTCCATGCGCGGCATGTTGATGTCGGTGACGATGACGTCGGGGTTCTCGGCCGCCAGGACCTCCAGGCCATGGACGCCGTCCTCGGCCTGCACCACGCGGTAGCCCTCGTCCGCCAGCGCCAGGCGCAGCATCTCGCGCATGGTCCGGCTGTCGTCGACGGTCAGTACGGTCTTGGTCATCGGATCAGTCCTGGTCGGAGGCGGGCGCGAAATCCGGGCAGCCCATCAGGGCCACGCCGTCACGCCATTCGGGCGAGGCCTGGGAGACCTCGAAGGGCTGGCCATCGGCGGCCCAGGCCGCGCGGGCGGCGAGCAGCACCTGCAGGCACTGTCCGCCGACCCGGCGCACGGCCGAGGCGTCGAGGGCGACCGGGCCGCCGCGCAGGGCGGCTAGCTCGGCGGCCAGCGGCCGGGCCGCGGTCATGTCGAGACCGTCGGCCAGGCTGAGGGTTGCGGGGTCCGCGCTCATGGCCGGGCTCAGAACTCGTCCCAGCTGTCTTCGGCGGTCTCGAAGGCCGCCGCCGCGCCGCCGCGCACGCCGGTGGTCTTGAGCGCGGTGACCGTTTTCGGCGCCGACGGGACGGCCGGCGCGGCGACGGGCGCGGCCTTGGCCGTCTCGCCGAGCTCGAAGCGTGCGATGAGGCGGGCGAGGGTTTCGGCCTCGCCGGC
>CAZBXO010000054.1:0-8503 GCA_964495645.1 uncultured Phenylobacterium sp.
AGGTCGGCACCGGGCTGCTGGGGCTCCTCGCCGTGGCGCTGCTGGGCTGGATGGCCTGGACCGCCAGCCGCGCCGATGGTCTCGTCATCCGGCCGCTCTCCGTGCCGCCGGCGCTGGCCCAGCGCGGGGTGACCGGCGAGGCGCTGGCCGCCCAGCTGATGGACCGACTGGGGGCGATGTCCGAGCGTTCGTCCGAAGCGCAACGCCAGGTCTCGGCCAGCCAGGCCGACGGGGTCTCGATCCAGATCCCGGAGACCGGCATCTCGCTGTCGCAGCTCGACCAGTGGATGAAGGAAAAGCTGGGCCGCGAGCGCCGGGTGACCGGCGAGGTGGCCATCGCGCCCGACGGGACGTTGGTGCTGACCACCCGCGACGGGGCCATCGCGCTCCCCGAACAGCGGGGGACGGAAGCCGACCTCCCGGCCATGCTGCAGCGCGCCGCCGAGGCCCTGCTGCAGCGCGAGCAGCCGATCACCTACGGCCTCTACCTTGCGCGCGTCGGTCGCTTGGATGACTCGAAGGCTCACGCCCGCTGGATGATCGCGAGCGGCGACCGGACGCTGAAGGCGATGGGCTACAACACGCTCGCCAACCGCGCCGACGATGTCAGGGAGGCGGAGCGCTTCTATCGCCGCGCCCAGGCGGTGGACCCGCTGGCCGCATCGACCAGCTACACCAACCTCGCCGGCATGTTGAGCACCGTGGGTCGCGAAGAGGAGGCGTACCGCGAGTACCTGCGCGCCGAGGCGATGTTCCGCAACCCGAAGGCTTTTCCGACGCTGACGCCGACGGCTCGCCAGCAGCGGATCGGCGATGCCCGCTACGCGCTGCTCGCGTTCCGCAAGGACAGCGCTGGGACGCTGGTCGTGGATCAGCGGTTCTCGCAGGAGAAGCTGCTCGGCTATACGCCGGGATACTCCCTCGAGGCCTCACTGATCACCTCCTACGCGGCGGTCCACGACATCTTCGCGTCTCATCGCCAGCGCGACACCTTCATCCCCGAGAACCCCGATCAGGCCGACACCTTCATCGGCTCGCAGCTGCAGGCGGCCTGGCTTGCGGAGGACTGGCCTGAGGTCCTGCGCCTGGCGCCTCTTCGCAAGCCCGTGCGGCGCGAGGCGCAGCTGCATGGCCTCTACATGCTCGAAGCGGTCGACGACGCGCGCATCCGCACCGGCCGCCTCGACGAGGCGGAGGCGCGCCTCGCGCCGACTCCGCTGACCTGCATGACCTGCGTTATGCTGCGTGGCGAACTGGCCGCGGCGCGAGGTCAGCCGGCGCTTGCCGACCACTGGCTGCGGGAGGCGGTCCGCATCGCGCCATCCCTGCCCGAGCCGGCCTACCGCTGGGGCCGCATCCTGCTCGCCCGCGGCGATGCGGCCGGCGCGGCGCGGCGGTTCGAGGCCGCAAACAAGCTCGGCCCGCGATGGGCCGACGCCCTGGAGGGCTGGGGCGAGGCGCTGCTGGCCCAGGGGGACGCCAAGGGCGCCGAGGCCAAGTTCACGGCCGCCCTCAAGCTCACGCCGAAATGGGGCCGCGCGCACCTGAAGCGGGGCCAGGCGCTGGCGAAGCTCGGCAAGGCCGAGGACGCCAAGGCCGCCTACCGCACCGCCACCGCCCTCTACCTCACGCCGGCCGAACGGGCCGAGCTCCCGAAGGGATAGCCGCCATGGATATGTCGTCGCCGGAGATGCAGGCCATCGCCCATGCCGCCGCCATGTTCCAGGGCGGCCAGCGTGATGAAGGCCGCGCCCGCCTGCTCGAGCTGTGGGAGACCCTGGAATCGGGCGGGGAGCCGATGCAGGTCAGCGCGCTCGCCCACGTCCTGGCAGACACCGAGACTGACCCCGCGGCCGCGCTGGAGTGGGACCTGCGCGCCCTCGAGGCGGTCGTCGGCAGCCGCGAGGCGGGGGACCGCGAGCCCGTGTCGCCGGCGATGGCCGACTTCCTGCCCTCGCTCCATCTCAGCGTCTGCGAGAACTACCGCCGGCTGAGCGACCTCGGCCGCGCCCGCCGACACCTCGACATCGCCGCCCGCCATGTCGGGCGCCTGCCCGACGACGACTACGGCCGGCTGATCCGCCACGGCCTGAAAACGCTGCAGGCGCGCGTTGTGGAAGACGAGGCGAAGGCCTGATCCGGTCTCCGGGGCTGAACAAAAGCCAAGCTGGTTCGTTTTGTCGGCACATCCGAGAGGGACCCCCCTTTTCGAGGAGCCAATCATCATGCGTTTCCATCACCTGGCCGCCGGCGTCTGCGCCGCAGCCCTTCTGCCCACCGCCGCGCTCGCGCAGCAGACCTGCCAGGAGCGCCAGGCCAACCGCGTCGCCGGGACGGTGGTGGGCGCGGGCGTCGGCGCGCTGGCCGGCAGCGCCATCGCCGGCCGCGGCGACCGTAACGAAGGCGCGGTGATCGGCGGCATCGCCGGCGCGATCCTCGGCAACCAGCTCTCCAAGGGCTCCAGCCGTCCCGACTGCGCCTACGCCTACGGGTACTACGACAACAACGGCATGTGGCACGCCAACGCCGTGGCCCGGAACGACGCCCGCGGCTACTTCGACCGCAATGGCAACTGGGTCGAGGGCGCGCCGCTCGGCCACTACGACCGCGACGGCCGCTGGGTGCAGGCGTTCCAGGACACCTCGTCCGCCGGCTACTACGACAGCCGCGGCTACTGGGTCCCGGCCTCTGCCAACGGCTACTACGACGCCAACGGCCGGTGGGTGACATCGACCGCACCGGGGTACTACGATCGTTACGGCCGCTGGGTCGCCGGGCCTGCGACCGGCCACTACGACGCCTACGGCCGCTGGATCCCCGGCCAGCCTGCCGGCCGCATGGTCGGCGGCGTCTGGGTCTCCGACCCGGCGCCCGGCTACTGGCAGAACGGCCGCTGGGTGCGCGGCGAAGCCTACGGCTACTACGACGCCCGCGGCCGCTGGATCGAGACGGCGCCCGTGGGCCGCTACACCTCCACGACCGCCACCACGACGCGAGACCGCCGCGACGTGGGCGACCGCATCGACCGCCTCGAGCAGCGCATCAACCGCGCCCTGAGCGACGGCTCGCTCAGCCGCCGCGAGGCCAACGACGCCCTGCGTGAGTTGAACGGGATCCGCCGCGAGGAAGCTTTGCTCGCCGATCGCGTCGACGCCCTCGGCGATCAGCTGCGTATCGACCGCCGCGACTGATCCGGCGGCCCCGCCGCCGACAGGTCCGAAGCCCCGCGCCGGCCCCGGCGCGGGGTTTCTCTTGGAAGCCGCTCAGGTCTTCGCAGGTCTTGATGTAAGTCATCGCGAGTTCATCTACCGTCGGTCATGGGTCCTGAAACGCCCACCTTTCGAGGAGCCTTTCATGCGCGTTCGTAGCCTGGTCGCCGGCGCCTGCGCCGCGGCCCTCATCCCCACCGCCGCGCTGGCCCAGCAGACCTGCCAGGAACGCGCGGCCAACCGGGTCGCCGGCACGGTGGTCGGCGCCGGGGTCGGCGCACTGGCCGGCAGCGCGGTGGCCGGTCGCGGCGACCGCAACGAAGGCGCCGTGATCGGCGGCATCGCCGGGGCGATCATCGGCAACCAGCTGGCAAAGGGCGGCAAGGGCGACTGCGCGCGCGCCTACGGGTACTATGACAACGAGGGCGACTGGCACGCCAGCAGCGTGGCCCGCACCCGGGCGGTCGGCTACTACGACCGCAACGGCAATTGGGTGGTGGGCGCGCCGGCCGGACGCTGGGACAGCCGCGGCTACTACGTCCCGGCGGCGCAGGCGGGCGGCTACTACGGCGGCGACGGCCGCTGGATCGGCGCGCCGCGCCAGTCGGTGAACTACGGGCGCGACGATCGCCAGATCGACGCCCGGATCGCCCGCCTGGACGACCGCATCCGTCGCAGCTTCGACAACGGCTCGCTCAGCCGCCGGGAAGCGCGCGAGGCGTCCCGCGAACTGGACTCGATCCGCGCCTACGCCAACTCCGTGCGCACGCGCCGGGGCGGCTACCGCGAGCGCGACGAAGTGGCGTTGAACGACCGCCTCGACCGCCTGAGCGACCAGATCCGCGAGGATCGCCGCGACCGCGACGGCCGCCGCTACTGACCGGCTAGATCTGCGCCGCCAGCAGGATCGAGGTCTCCGTCGCCGCGATGCCCTCGATCTGGCGGATGCGGTCCAGCGTGGCGCTGAAGTCGGCCAGGGTGGCTGTGTCCAGCTCGGCGATCAGGTCCCAGCGGCCGTTGGTGGTATGAACCTGGGCGACCTCCGGCAGGCCCTTCAGCCGGCGCACGACGGTGGCGCTGCGCTCGCCCTCCACCTCTATGGACATGATCGCGCGGACCCGCGTGGCGTCGTCCTCGGGGCGCGTGCGCACCGTGAAGCCCTGGATCGCGCCGGTGCGCACGAGCTTGTCGATCCGGTTCTGCACGGTGCCGCGGCTGACCTTCAGCGCCTCGGCCAGCGCCGCGGCGGGCTTGCGTGAGTCGGCGCGCAGGAGAGCGATGAGTTCGCGATCGAGATCGTCCATATGGCCACTCACATCTGACATATCGTCAGAACTAGTCGCCAAATGTAGCAGGTTGCCGGCTTTTCGCTAGCACAGCATGGGGCGATCCTTCGTCCATGCCCATGTTCCTGATGACCGACCCGTCAGCGTTCGACGTCAGCTACCGGATCAATCCATGGATGCGGCCGGAGGCCTGGACCCCCGCCTTGGCCGCCGCGGCCGCCGCCGGCTCGGCCGCCTTGCGCGCCGCGCTCACCGCCGCCGGCGGTGACGTGGAGACCATCGGGGCGGTGCGCTCGCTGCCCGACCTGGTGTTCCCCGCCAACGCCGCCGTTGTGCTCGACGGCCGCGCGCTGCTCGCCCGTTTCCGCCATCCCGAGCGCCAGGGCGAGGAGGCCGTGTTCCGCGCCGTTTTCCACCGGCTGCAGGCCCGCGGCCTGATCCGCGAGGTCATCGATCTGCCCGAGGGCCTTTTCCAGGAGGGCGCGGGCGACGCGATCTGGGACGCCGACCGCGGCGCCTTCTGGGCCGGCTACGGCCCCCGCTCCAGCCGAGATGCGGCCGGCTTCATCGCCGCCGCCTTCGAGCGGCCGGTGGTCCCGCTGGAACTCGCAAGCGAGCGTTTCTACCACCTCGACACCTGCTTCTGCCCGCTCGCAGGCGGGGCCGTGCTCTACTACCCGCCCGCCTTCACGCCCGCCGCGCTCGCGGCGATCCACGCCCGCGTGGCCCCCGCCGACCGCATCGAGGCCAGCGACGAGGAGGCAGCGGCCTTCTGCGTCAACGCCGTGAACCTGGGCGAGCGGCTGGTCATGGCGCGCGCGCCCACCAGCCTGAAGGCGAAGCTCGCCGCACGCGGCTTCTCGATCGCCGAAGTGGACCTCGACCCCTTCATCCTCTCGGGCGGCGCCGCCTACTGCATGACACTGCGCCTCGACCGCACATCCGCTCCCGTCCCCGCCATCCTCGCCGCGGAGTAGCCCCATGAACGACGTCACCCTCGCCCGTTCGCTCACTGACCGCCTGATCCAGACCGAGGCGCAGTTCGGCGCGAAGAACTACAAGCCGCTCGACGTGGTGCTGACCCGAGGCGAGGGTGTCCACGTCTGGGACGTGGAGGGCAATCGCTACCTCGACTGCCTCTCGGCCTATTCGGCGGTGAACCAGGGCCACTGCCACCCGCGCATCCTGGCCGCCATGGTCGAGCAGGCCGGGCGCCTCACGCTCACCAGCCGCGCCTTCCGCAACGATCAGCTGGCCGCCTTCTACGAGGAGCTCTGCGCGCTCACCAATAGCCACAAGGCGCTGCCGATGAACTCCGGCGCCGAGGCCGTCGAGACGGCGCTGAAGGTCGCCCGCAAGTGGGGCTACGAGGTCAAGGGCGTGCCGGACGGTCGGGCCGAGATCATCGTCGCCTCGGAGAACTTTCACGGCCGCACGGTGGCCATCGTCGGCTTCTCCACCGACCCCGCCTCGCGCGGCGGCTTCGGTCCGTTTGCGCCGGGGTTCCGGGTGGTCCCGTTCGGCGACGCCGAGGCGATGGAGGCCGCGATCGGGCCCAATACGGTCGCAGTCCTGCTGGAGCCGGTCCAGGGGGAGGCCGGGGTGATCATCCCGCCCGCCGGCTACCTGAAGCGCGTCCGCGAGCTCTGCACGCGCGACAACGTCATCCTGATCCTGGACGAGATCCAGACCGGCCTGGGCCGCACCGGCAAGCTGCTCGCCGAAGAGCACGAGGGCGTCGAGGCCGACCTTACCCTGATCGGCAAGGCGCTCTCCGGCGGCTTCTATCCGGTCTCCGCCGTGCTCTCGAACTCGGAGGTGATGAGCGTCCTGCATCCCGGCGAGCACGGCTCCACCTTCGGCGGCAACCCGCTGGCCTGCGCGGTCGCTCGCATGGCGCTGAAGGTGCTGGTCGAGGAAGGCATGGTCGAAAACGCCGCCCGGGTCGGCGCCCGACTCCAGGCCGACCTCGCCTCGATCGCCTCACCCCGCGTGAAGGACGTCCGGGGCCGCGGCCTCATGATCGCCGTCGAGCTCCACGCCGACGCCGGCGGCGCGCGGCGCGTCTGCGAAGACCTTCAGGCCCGGGGCCTCCTCGCCAAGGAGACGCACGACCACACCATCCGCATCGCCCCACCGCTGATCCTCACCACCGCCCAGGCCGCCTGGATCGCCGACCAGTTCAAAGCAGTGCTCTGACAGGGCGCGCCGCAGGCTCTTGGTGCTGTGGTGTTCCTCACGTCTTGGTGGTCGATCGCCGACGCAGTCGCGCCGGCCGAAATCATCCGCGCCCGTTAACTCCCGGCGAACCCTTCCGAAACTCCGGATTCACCCTTGGCCTGTATCAGATGGGGACAACAAAGAGGCCTCGTCAGAACGGCGTGAGCCCGGTTTCGGTGGGTGTTTTCATATGGCCAAAACGGTCCTCGTCGTCGATGACGATCCGACTCAACGTCGGCTGATCCAGGCGGTGCTCGAGCGCGAGGGTTTCGCGGTCAGCCATGCTGAAAACGGCGACGTGGCGATCCGCCACCTGTCGTCCGGCGCCCCCGCCGACGTGGTCCTGCTGGACCTGGTGATGCCCGGCATCTCCGGCCAGGACACGCTGAAGGAGATGCGCGCCCGCGGCTTCAATCAGCCGGTGATCGTGGTGACCGCCACCGGCGGCATCGACACCGTGGTCCAGGCCATGCAGGCCGGAGCCACCGACTTCTTCGTCAAGCCCGCGTCGCCCGAGCGCATCACGGTCTCGATCCGCAATGCGCTGTCCATGGGCGACCTGCGCGGCGAGGTCGACCGCCTCAAGAAGCACCAGAGCGGCCGCACCACCTTCGACGACCTGATCGGCTCCTCGCCGGCCATGCTGATGGTCAAGCGCCTGGGCGAGCGGGCCGCCAAGAGCTCGATCCCGATCCTGATCACCGGCGAGAGCGGCGTCGGCAAAGAGGTCATCGCCCGCGCCGTCCACGGCTCGTCGGAGCGCAAGGGCAAGCCCTTCGTCGCGGTCAACTGCGGCGCGATCCCGGAGAACCTCGTGGAGTCGATCCTGTTCGGCCATGAGAAGGGCAGCTTCACCGGCGCCCACGAAAAACACCTCGGCAAGTTCCAGGAGGCCAACGGCGGCACCCTGTTCCTAGACGAGGTGGGCGAGCTGCCGCTGGACATTCAGGTCAAGCTGCTGCGCGCCTTGCAGGAGAGTGAGATCGATCCGATCGGCTCCAAGCGTTCGGTGAAGGTGGACGTGCGCATCGTCTCGGCGACCAACCGCGACCTCTCCCAGGCCGTGGCCGAGGGCCGCTTCCGCGAGGACCTCTACTACCGGCTGAACGTGTTCCCGATCGAGGCCCCGTCCCTGCGCGAGCGCAAGGAGGACATCCCGGCGCTCGTCGACTGCTTCGTGCGTCGCTTCAACGTGGAGGAAGGCAAGTCCGTGGTGGGCGCAAGCCCGGAGACCCTGGCGTGCCTGACCGCCCACGACTGGCCCGGCAACGTGCGCCAGCTGGAGAATGCGGTCTACCGCGCCATCGTGCTGTCCGACGCGCCCTACCTGCAGCCGCACGACTTCCCGGCCATCTCGGGGGTCGCTGCGCCGCCGCCGGAGGATTCCGCGCCGGTGTCGTTCGCGCCGGCCCCGACACTGGCCCAGATCGCCGACGCGATGCCGGCCGCCCCGGTGCAGATCCTCGACGGCCGCGGCCACCTGCGGACGCTGGAGGAGATCGAGCGCGACCTGATCCAGCTGGCCATCGAGATCTACGCCGGCCACATGAGCGAGGTGGCGCGCCGCCTCGGCATCGGCCGCTCCACGCTCTACCGCAAGGTCCGGGAAAACGGCCTCGATGGGCTGCTCAAGGGCGGCGAAGCCGAGGCCGAAGAGGCGGCGGCCTAGACACAACCAAAGCTCCGTCGGATGACGTTCAGGTAGGGGGCTTCGCTTTGCGACCGATCGGCCGCCGCTTCGTCCCCTTCGTCTCGCCCTTCGCCTTGGCGGCGATCTCCTTGAGCTTG
>CAZBXO010000054.1:8603-16581 GCA_964495645.1 uncultured Phenylobacterium sp.
CCGCTTCGTCCCCTTCGTCTCGCCCTTCGCCTTGGCGGCGATCTCCTTGAGCTTGACCGCTTGCATGGCCGACAGCGCCTGGCCCGGCGCGCCCTTCTCCGGGTCGCCGAAGGCGCGCCCGTAGGTCTTCACGCGTTCGGACACGCTGCCCAGGAACTCGCCTTCCCAGTCGGAGAGCTTGACGCCGGCGCGGTCGGCCAGGCGTTTTGCGCGCTTGATTGCATTCAGGGCCGCCCGCTTGGCGGCCGCCCTCCGGTCGGGAGGCTTGCGGTTCAAATCTCTCCGATGGCGGAGAGATAGAGGTCGAGGATCGCCTCTTCCTCCTGGCGCTTGGCGCGGTCCTGCTTGCGGATGCGGACCACCTTGCGCAGCACCTTCACGTCGAAGCCGTTGCCCTTGGCCTCCGCGAAGACTTCCTTGATCTGCTCGGCCACCTCGGCCTTCTCGACCTCGAGCCGCTCGATGCGCTCGATGATGCTCTTCAGCTGCCCCTGGGCGGTCGCGTTGAGAACGTCGGGATGTGCGGAAGCGTCGTCGGCCATGGGCGCCTTCAAGCATGCGGGTCGTGGGGAGGGAAGGCGTGGACCCTAGTTACCCCCAGGTTCGAAGTCATCCGGGGATGAACCTGCGACGCACGCCAATCGTTGAGACGGATCGACGCGGAGATCATCCATGGCCGACGGCGCGCGCGTGCGTCCCACCGAAGCTGACGCCCTCGCGGCGGTCCGCACCCTGATCGAGTGGGCCGGCGACGACCCCGACCGCGAGGGTCTGCTCGAGACGCCCAAGCGGGTGATCAAGTCCTACCGCGAACTCTTCGCGGGCTACGAGACCGATCCGCGGGACTACCTGGAGCGCACCTTCGAGGAGGTGGCCGGCTACGACGAACTGGTCATCCTCAAGGACATCCGGGTGGTCAGCTTCTGCGAGCACCACATGCTGCCGTTCCTGGGCAGGGCCCACGTGGGCTACCTACCGAGCGACCGGGTGGTGGGCATCTCCAAGCTGGCGCGCGTGGTCCATGGCTTCGCGCGCCGGCTGCAGATCCAGGAGAAGCTGACCGCCGAGATCGCCACGGCGATCTGCGACATCCTCAAGCCCAAGGGCGTCGGCGTGGTGATCGTCTCCGAGCACAGCTGCATGACCATGCGCGGCGTCAACACGCCGGGCTCGCGGCTGACGACGAGCCACCTCCTCGGTGAGGTGCGCGACGACCCGCGGACGCGCCAGGAATTCTTCGAGCTTGTCCGGAGCGGGCCGAACGGGTGAGGGGCCGAAGACGCCTGTGGCGCCGCCTTCGGCCCCGGATTCCCTACGCTTACGCTTGGTCCCTCCCCCACGGAGACAGGGGGAGCTCTCGCCTAGGCTCGGACCGCGATCGCGCGGCGGCGGCGCAGGACTGCGCCGAGGGTTCCGAAGCCCATGATCAGGGTCATCCAGGTCGCCGGCTCCGGCACCGCCGCTTGCAGGTTCAAGGCGCCTCTTTCGAACCGTCCGGCCAGATTGTCGAACTCGAACGAGTTGCCGCTCGAATGGAAGCGGATCTGCGTCACGCCGAAACCGCCGAAGTCGTAGCTGATCGTGCGGCCCCAGGACTGGTCGCCGCCGCCGCCCGCCGCCGGGGCCCAGATGGCCTGGCCGTTCAGGACGAAGTGGTAGCCCTCGCCGATGAATTCCACCGAATTGTAGTCGTCCGGCGAGCCCATGTAGAAGCTGAACTCGCTCAGCGGGACGATTGACGTCAGCGTCGCGGTCTGGCCGCCCAGCACGGTCTCGTAGTTGCTGGTGTCCCCCGGAGGCGGCGCGCTGACGCCCGGGTCGAGACCCAGCGCGCCGGAACGTACGTAGCCGCCCGTGAAGCTGATTCCGGCGGCGAGCGGGTTGTCGAAATCGACCAGCATCGTCTGACCGGGGGGCAGGCCCTCCGAGAGAGCATAGACCGTCTTCACCGGCGCGGACGGCGGTGGCGCGGCGAACACGTCCGAGAGCGAGACGTTGTCGATGAAAGCGGTGTCGTCGCTGGTCGCCAGGCCTTGGAAGGCCAGCTGATAGCTCTGACCGCTGGTCAGCCCCGACAGCGTTAGCATCTGGACGCCGAAAGACGTGTCGCTGGCGGTCGAGAACATCCCGCCGACCGCCTGGCCGTCGAGCAGAACCTGGTAGGACTGGTCGCCCATGCCCCACGGCCGGCCGGCCGCGAGCCAGGAGAGCTGCAGGCTGCCGGCGTTGGCGGTGAAGCTTTGCGAGAGGCTGGAGGTCGCCTGCAGGGCCGCGAACTGCACCCCATCCATGCCGGCCGGGGCTTGGCCCCCGTACCAGGCGTTGCTGCTGGAGCCGTTGACAAGCGCCGCGTTGTTGAACGTCCAACCCCCTTGGTTGGCGGCGATCGGCGTGATCGTCCCCCAGGGATTCCCGGGATAGGTGTAGTTGCCGGCTCCGATGTTCGGCTGCTCAAAGCTGCCGTTCGAGAGCAGTTGCAGCGCCTGTGCGCTGCTCGCCGCCGCAAGCCCCAGGAGAACCGCACCGATGGCGGGGGCGCTCCGCTTGAAACCCTTCATCATCACTCCAGTCGCCGCACCGCTAACCGGCGCGATCCGTTCTTTGTCCGCGCCAAGCCGGGATTCGGCGCGACGTCGGAGCGTCCGTTTGCACGGACCATGCCATTCGCTCGGTTCACATACGGTGAAGCTTGGGGCCCAGACGCGGTGGGTTCCGAACGATGTTCTTCAGGGCTAGCCGTCCTTGTGCGACGCAGCAATCCGGCCTGAAGACAGCTCGCCACCCACCGTTCGATCAGGGTCGCCAGTGACCGACTTTCGCGATAGTCCGGTTACGTGGCGATCGGCCGGCGGGCCGGCCCCACACCGTGGAGAGACAGTAAGGTGTTGAACGGGGGGCAGTTTTTCTCGGTCCGCAGCGGCCGCATCGTGGCTATCGGCCGCGCTGTCATGGCGGTCGTCCTCTGCCTTTCGTTGCTGGTCGGGCCCGATCCGGTGGCCACGAACGACCGCGTCGTAACGTCGCTGGTGGTCGCCTATGCGATCTACAGCGTGCTGTTCCTGGCCGCGACGCGCAGCCGCACATTCGTCTACCGGCTGCTGGCCGTCCCGATCGTGCCGACCACCCTCGATTTCGCGGTCTTCTCGCTGCTCCTCTACCTGACGAGCGGGGCGATGAGTCCCTACTTCAGCCCCTTCGTGTTCCTGATCATCAGCTCCACCATCCAGTGGGGCTCGCGCGGGGCGTTGATCATGGGCCTGATGACGATGGTGAGCTTCGCGCCGGCCGGCTGGGCGGCCGCTTACGGCGTCTCTCGCGACGGCCAGGCGACCCAGACCTTCATCCTGCGGGTGGGGTACGTCTTCGTCATCTCGGTGCTGCTGGCCACGTTCGGCCGCCACGTGGAGCGGATGGTCGAAGAGCTCTCGCGGCTTTCGCAGCCGCTGACCGACGAGTTCGACGACGCCGGGCCGCCGATCCCACAGGGTCTTCGCCACGCGCTCGCCGTGTTCGGCGCCAAGGCGGGCGCCTTCCTTTGGGGGGACGCCGAGGAGCCCTACCTGTCCCTGACGGTGTTCGACGGCTCACGGGTCGAGACGCGCCGCCTGGCGCCCACCGGCGAGGGGGAGGCGCTGATCGATCCGCAGCTGGAGGAAGCGCCGTTCCTCTTCGACCGGGCGAGCGGCACCGCCTTTCTGCGCCGGGGCCAGGCCACGGTCCCCGGTCCGCGCAATGGCCTGTCGCCGGAACTCACGTCGCGCCTGCGCTTCGAGCGAGCGCTGGTGATCCCGGCCAGCACGGTGGGGCTGGCGGGCTGGGTGTTCGTGTTCGATCACGAAGATCCCGCCAATGAGGACCTGGCGGTGGGCGCCATGGTGGGGGCGCAGATCTCCATGTCGCTGGAGCGCTGGGAAAGCCAGGTGCGCAGTCGAGCCGCCGCCGCCGCCGAGGACCGCGTGCGCCTGGCGCGCGACCTGCACGACGGGGTGTTGCAGTTCCTGGCCGGCGCGGGCCTGCAGCTGGACGGCATGATCGCCGACACGAGCCTGGCGCCCAAGGCGCGGGAGCGGGCGATCACGCTGCGCCAGTCGATCGCCGACGAGCAGCGCGAATTGCGCGGCTTTATCGGCACCCTGCGTCCGCCGCGTGGCCGCGACCTCGACCCCCAGCGACCGCTCAATGAAGTGCTCGCGGAACTCTCCGGGCGGCTTTCGCGCCACTGGAGCGTCACGGTCGAGAGCGTGGTGGAGACACCCGACCTGATGACGCCGTCGCGCCTGGCCTACGACATCGGCCGCATCGTTCGCGAGGCGGTGGCCAACGCGGTGCGTCATGGCAAGGCGACCCACGTTCGACTTGCCGCCACCCGACGTGACGACCAGCTGGTGATCGAGATCCGCGACGATGGCTGTGGCTTCCCCTTCCAGGGGGCCCGCAGCGACGCCGAGCTTTCCCGCGCCGGCCAGGGACCGCGCTCGCTGCATGAGCGGGTGCGTGCGCTGACCGGCCGCCTGCGACTCGAATCAACAACCAGGGGAGCCCACTTGACGATCGACCTGCCGCTTCCGGAGGCCAGCTGATGGTCTCCGTCATCGTCGCCGACGACCACCCGATGATGCTCGAGGCGGTCGCCGGTCTCTTCGCCGGCGCCGGCTTCGAGGTCGCCGCCCGCTGCCACGACGGCGCACAGGCGCGTGAAGCGATCGTCGAGAAACAGCCGGGCCTGGCGATCCTGGACATCAACATGCCGCGGCTCTCCGGCCTCGACGTGCTGCGCGAGGCGCGCGTCCAGAGGTGGCCGACGCGGGTGATCCTGCTGACCGCCGGCGTCGAGCCCGAGCCGATCGTCGAGGCGATCCGTCTGAAGGTCGATGGCCTGGTGCTGAAGGGCGCCGGCGCCGACCTGCTGCTGCACTGCGCACAGCAGGTGGTCGCAGGATCCCAGTGGATCGACCGCGAGGCGATGCAGCAGGCCATCGGATTGCTCACGGACGGCGACGACGGGGCCGACGAGGTGTCACTGACCCCGCGCGAGCTGGACGTGGTGCGCCAGGTGGCCATCGGGCGGCGCAACAAGGAGATCGCCCGCGACCTCGCCATCTCCGAGGGCACGGTGAAGATGCACCTGCACAACCTCTATGAA
This sequence comes from uncultured Phenylobacterium sp., assembly GCA_964495645.1. Taxonomy (GTDB): domain Bacteria; phylum Pseudomonadota; class Alphaproteobacteria; order Caulobacterales; family Caulobacteraceae; genus Phenylobacterium. The sequence continues at coordinate 13,747 of CAZBXO010000054.1, forward strand.
AAACTCGGCGTGGGCAGCCGCACCGAGCTCGCCATCCTCGCTCGCGACCGCCGCCTGGGCTGATCAGAGGAAGCCTCGGGCCTCCAGCGCCGGCCGCAGTTCGGTCGGGTCCGTGAAGTGGTGCGCGTCCCAGCCCAGCGCCTTCGCGCCCTCGATGTTCTTGGCGCTGTCGTCGATGAAGAAGAGGTCGCCCGGCGCGTAGCCGAACCGCGCGCACGCCTGGGCGTAGATCCGAGGGTCGGGCTTCAGCACGGCGGTCTCGGCCGAGATCACCACGTCCGCCAGGTGCGCGAAGGCCGGCGCGACGGCGGCGATCCCGCCCACCACCTCGTGGCTCATGTTGGAAAGCCCGAACTGCGGCACGCCACGCGCCGCCAGCGCCTCGATCGCCGCCACCGTCTCGGGGATCGCGCCGGAGAACATGTCCCACCAGCGCGTCTCCCACGCGTGGATGTGCTCGGCGTGCTCCGGGAAGGCTTCCAGCAGCGGCGCGCGGTTCTCGGCGAAGGTCACGCCGAGGTCATGGCGCACGTGCCAGGCCATCGTGCAGACGGAATTCAGGAACCGGTCGCAGTCGGCCGGGTCGGGAAAGATCTGGGAATAGAGCGTGCGCGGATCCCAGCGCACGATGACGTTGCCGATGTCCCAGACGACGGCCTTGGGCATCGGAAACCGGCAGCTTAGCCTTGTTTGGCCTTATAGCGCGGGTCGGTCTTGTTGATGATGTAGACCCGGCCCTTGCGGCGCACGAGCTTGCAGTCGCGGTGACGCGTCTTGAGCGACTTGAGCGAGCTTCTGACCTTCATCGGACCCGTCGACTTTACAGGCAGGCCGAATGGCTCGGCCGGCGTGGCGAAACAAGAGCGGGCGCATATACGGGCCGGCGGTTCCGAAGTCAACGCGGCGGACCCGCCTCAATCTGATCAAATGACCCGACCAGGCTCTGACGGCGTTGTGATTGGGCCGGCTCGCCCGGCGCATGAGAGTCAGCATGACGATGCGTCGCCGCTTCTATCTGATGCTCGCCCTGCTCGCGGGCTGCTCGACCCCTGTGCAGCCGGCCAGCTTGGTCGCGCCGGCCCCGGCGCCCGCCCCGCTGACCGAGGCCGTGCCTCCGCCGCCCGCACCGCCGGTGTCCGTCGCCCCGCCCGCCGCCACGGGCGACATCCGCTTCGACACCTGGGCCGGCGAGTTCCAGGGCCGGGCGCTGGCCGCCGGGATCACGCCCGAGGTGCTGGCGCGCGAGATGGCCGGCCTTTCCTGGGATCAGCGGGTCGCCAACCTCGACAACCGCCAGCCGGAATTCTCCCGCCCGGTCTCCGACTACATCAAGGGCGTGGTCACCGCCGACCGCGCTGCCGTCGGCCGGCGCCGCGCCGCCGAGATAGCCGCTTTCGACGCCATCGAACAGCGCTTCGGGGTGCCGCGCGAGGTGCTCCTGGCGGTCTGGGCCATGGAGAGCGCGTTCGGACAGATCCAGGGCGACTACGACACGGTCCGTTCCCTCGCGACGCTGGCCGCAGAGGGGCGCCGCCGCGACTGGGCCGAGGGTGAGTTGATCGCGGCCTTGAAGATCATCCAGACCGGCGAGCAGCCGCGCGAGAAGCTCAAGGGCTCCTGGGCCGGCGCCATGGGGCAGACCCAGTTCACGCCATCCACCTACCTGGCGCTCGCCATCGACCAGGATGGCGACGGCAAGCGCGACATCTGGTCTTCCGCGCCCGACGCCCTGGCCTCGGCCGCCAACCACCTGGCCCGAGACGGCTGGGTGCGCGGCCAGAGCTGGGCCCGCGAGGTCATCGTGCCGGAGGGCTTCGACTACAGCCTCACCGAGGGCCCGCGCGAGACGCCGCTCTGGTGGGCTGAGAGGGGCCTCAAACGCGCCGACGGCCTGCCCTGGACCGAGACCGATCAGGCCGCCAAGGCCCAGCTGGTGGCGCCGGCCGGTGCGACGGGGCCGAAGTTCCTGCTGTTCCCGAACCACTTCGCGATCCGCAAGTACAACAACAGCCTGGCCTATGCGCTGGGCATCGGGATGCTGGCCGACCGGTTCTCCGGCGGCGGGCAGCTGGTGACGGCCTGGCCGGCCGAACAGCCGCTGTCGCTGGTCGACCGCATGACCGCCCAGCGGGCGCTGGCGGCCCTCGGCTTCGACCCCGGCGCGCCCGACGGTGTCGTAGGCATGGGCACCCGCACCGCGCTGCGCGCCTGGCAGAAGGCCCGCGGCCTCACCGCCGACGGCTATCTTTCCGCCGAAATGGTCCAGAAACTGAAGACGGAAGCGGGCAGCTAGGCCGCGCCGCCCTCGTCGCTTTTTTCCAGCGTGGCCTGGGTCGCGGCCTCGGCGGACGCCGGTCTGGGGTCGGCGTTCTTCAGCTGGGTGTTGCGCAAGGCGTAGGCGAGCAGGCCCGCCATCAGGGCCGTATTGAGGATGAAGGGCGCCGGGCCCGCCGCCTGGTAGAACCAGACGAACAGCGGCGCCAGGATCACGTTGACGCCGTTGACCGCGGCGATGGCCCCGGCCGCGCGGGCCTGCTCGTCGGCCTCGACGGCGATGGAGGCGCCCGCCGTGAAGCCCGGCCGCGCGAAGCCGAAGCCCAGGCTCGAGATCGCGTAGCCGGCGACCACGACGTAGTAGTCCGGGCTGAGCGCCACGATCAGGTTGCCGGCCGCCGCCACGAACACGCCCCAGCGCAGGAGCTGGCGCGGGGTCATCTCGAACATCCGGATCAGGCCCCACTGTGCGAGCAGGCCCGCCACCGCGCCGAACATCATGGCTATGGCGATGTAGGTCTGGGCGCGCGCCGGATCGGTCCCGAGCTTGTCCATGATCAG
>CAZBXO010000054.1:16681-21015 GCA_964495645.1 uncultured Phenylobacterium sp.
CCCACCACCGGGAAGATGAACAGCGGCGCCAGGAACGGCCCGATCACCGTTCCCAGGCCGAAGGCGCCGGCGAGGCTCGCCATCGCCTGGGTGCGCTGCTGCGGCGGCGTGTGCTCGGCCACATAGGCCTGGGTCGCCGGGTTCGACGCCGCGCCGAACAGGCCGAACAGCGCCCGCGCCAGCAGGAAGAGCACGAAGATCACCATCGGCGCCGCCAGGTGGCGCAGGCCCGCGCTGACCACGATCCCGCACAGGATCATCGAGACGAGGAAGCCGGTCAGGCCGACCATCATCAGGGGCTTGCGGCCGTAGCGGTCCGACGCGCGCGCCCAGCCGGGCGACGAGAACGCCCAGAGCAGCGCCGAGAGCGAGAAGATCGCCGACACCATCGGATCCGGGATGCCGATCGAGCGCCCGATCGCCGGCAGCACCGAGATCAGCCCGGTGTTGCCCATGGCCGTCGCCAGGCTCACCCCGAAGATGATCATGAACGCCCTGCGCGGCATCGTGGAGGCGGCGGGCGTGGAGGCCATGGCCGGCCTTTACCGCGCTTCGGCGTGAGGCTGCCACCCAGAGACGGCGCAGGGTGGCTCAGTCATTGAACGCGGACAGGAAGAGCCCGGCGCTCACGGCGCATTAAGCATTAACGCCGATCCTGCGGGCCGCCTCGCGGGGAGCCCCATGTTTCAGATTATCGGTCTCGTGCTGCTGTTCGGTCTGGTGTTCGGCAGCTACCTCATGTCGGGCGGCAACATGGGCGTGATCTTGCACGCCGCCCCGCACGAGATGATGGCGATCGGCGGCGCCGGCATCGCGAGCCTGCTCGTCGCCAATTCGATGTCGACGATCAAGGGCGTCGGCGGCGGCTTCGGCAAGGCGTTCGCGGGCCCGAAGTGGAAGGCCTCGGACTACCGCGACCTGCTCAGCCTCCTCTTCCTGCTCACCAAGACGATGAAGTCCAAGGGCGTCATCGCGCTGGAGAGCCACATCGAGAATCCCAAGGAGTCCTCGATCTTCACCCGCTTCCCGAAGGTGATGAAGGACCACTTCGCCATCGACTTCATCTGCGACACCCTGCGGATGATGACCATGAACCTGGAGGATCCCCACCAGGTCGAGGACGCGATGGAGAAGCAGCTAGAGAAGCACCACCACGAGGCCCTGGCCCCCAGCCATGCGGTGCAGAACCTGGCCGACGCTCTGCCGGCCCTGGGCATCGTTGCGGCCGTGCTGGGGGTCATCAAGACCATGGGCGCGATCACCGAGCCGCCGGAAGTCCTCGGCGAGATGATCGGCGGCGCGCTCGTCGGCACCTTCCTGGGCGTGTTCCTGGCCTACGGCATCGTCGGCCCGCTCGCCACCCGCATGAAGGAGATCGTCGAGGAGGAGAGCGCCTTCTACAAGATCATCCAGGCGGTGCTGGTGGCGCATCTGCACGGCAACGCCGCCCAGATCTCGGTCGAGATCGGCCGCGGCAACGTGCCGTCGGGCGCTCAGCCGAGCTTCCTGGAGCTGGAAGAAGCCCTCTCGAACATCCCGACCGAGGGCTGACTCCAGGCGGCCGGCCACGGCCGCGCGTGCAGGTTCGGTGCAGTTCGCCTGCACCGAAACACGATCACGAATCCGTGATGATTTCCCTTGCGAAGCAGCGCCATGGCGGCGTATCTCTCCGCCCAGCGCCGGGGGGCGTGCTGATCGATTCCCTTTTCCGAGTCGGCAGGATGCCGTCCGGCGCCCAGAGACACTCATCGAGAGAGAAGGACTAACCCTATGCTCCGCACCATGCTCGTCGCCGGCGTCGCCGTCGCCGCTCTGTCGGTCGCCGCCTGCACCAAGAAGGAAGAAGCTCCGGCCGCTCCGGCCGCCGACGCCGCCGCGACCGCGCCGGCCGCTGAAGCGATGCCGGCCGCCCCGGCCGCCGACGCCGCCGCCGCTCCGGCCGCCGACGCCGCCGCCTCCGCCGACGCCATGAAGGCGGGCGAAGCCGCCCCGGCCGCGGCTCCGGCCGAAAAGCACTAAGCACACCCGCTTAGACACGCTACGGAGGGCCGCCCGCGAGGGCGGCCCTCTTTCGTTTGGACGATGCCCGACGCGCCGGAACCGCCGCTGGAGTGGACCCCTGACGGCCTGCCGCGCTCGCGGGTGTTCGGCGACGTCTACTTCTCCGCCGAGGACGGCCTGGCCGAGACCCGCGCCGTCTTCCTCGAAGGCTGCGGCCTGCCGGACGCCTGGGCAGGACGCAGGCGCTTCGTTGTCGCCGAGCTCGGGTTCGGGACCGGCCTCAACGTTGCGGCCCTGCTCGACCTGTGGCGGCGCCGACGGCCGGCCGGCGGCCAGCTTCACGTCTTCTCGGTCGAGGCCTTCCCGGTCGCCCCCGCCGACGCCGCGCGTGCGCTTTCCCGCTGGCCCGAACTCGCCGAGGTCGCCGCGCGGCTGACGGCGCGCTGGCCGGGCCGCGCGCGGGGTGTTCACCGCGTGGAGTTGCCGGAGTTCGCCGCCACTCTGGACGTCGCGGTGATGCAGGCCGCCGACGCCCTCGCCGGCTGGCGGGGCCGGGCCGACGCGTGGTTCCTCGACGGCTTCGCGCCGTCCGTGAACCCGCAGATGTGGACCGACGCCCTCATGGCCGACGTCGCGGCCCGTTCCGCGCCTGGCGCTCGCGCCGCCACCTTCACCGTCGCCGGTCAGCCGCGGCGCGCGCTGGCCGCCGCCGGCTTTGCGGTCGCCAAGCGCCCCGGCTTCGGCCGCAAGCGAGAGCGGCTGGAGGCCCGTCTGCCCGGACGCGCCGCCGAGCCCGCCGAGCCGCGGGTGGCGATCGTGGGCGCCGGGATCGCCGGCGCCAGCGCGTCGCGGGCCCTTCGTGCGCTCGGCGCCCAGCCCCTGCTGATCGAGGCGGAAAGGCCCGGCGCGGGCGCTTCCGGCAACCTCGCGGCGCTGGTGACCCCACGTCTGGACGCCGGCCTCCGCCCGGCCGCCGCCCTCTACGCCCAGACCTTCGCCCGCGCGATCCGGCTCTACGACGACATGCCCGCCGCCATCGTCGCGCGCGGCGTCACCCAGATTGCGGTCCAGCCGCGCGATGCCCGACGCTTCGCGACGCTCGCCGCCAGCGACCTCTTCGAACCCGGCGCCCTTGCAGCGACGCCGGACGGCCTCGTCCAGACGAGCGCCCTGGTCGTCGAGCCCGCGACCATCCTCAGCGCCTGGACCGGCCCCGTGCTCACCGGCCGGGTCAAAGGCCTCGAACACAGCGCGGCCGGCTGGCGGCTCACCGACGCCGCCGGCTGCGAGATCGCCACGGCGGACGCGGTGCTCCTCGCCAACGCCCTGGACGCGATGCGCCTCGCGCCGGGCCTGCCCATGGCGCCGGCCCGCGGCCAGGCCAGCTTCACCGACGTCCTCGGGGCGGACGTCGCGCCCGCCGCCTGGGGCGGGTACGTGGCGCCGACGAGAACCGGGCTCCTGTTCGGCGCCACCTACGACCGCGGCGACACCGCCGTGGATGTCCGCGCCGGCGACCACCTGCGCAACCTGGAAGCCCTGGCCAAGGGCCGGCCGGACCTTGCCGTCCGGCTCGATGTCGCCCAGCTCGCAGGCCGCGCCGCGATCCGCGCCGCGACGCCCGACCGCCTGCCGCTCGCCGGCCCGCTCGGGGATGGCGTCTGGGTGCTTGCCGGCTTCGGCGCGCGCGGCTTCACCTTCGCCCCGCAGCTCGCCGAGCACGTGGCCGCCGGCATCCTGGGCGCCCCATCGCCGCTGCTGGCCCCGCAGGCGGCGCTCGTCGCAGCGAACCGTTTCGCCGGACGCATCCGTTCATAGGGGCGCGAACGAACCCTATATTGCCCCAAGGGACGCCGAATGAGGCCAAACGACATGAGCCCGAAACCCATCCTCGCCAACCTCTGCGGCCTTGGGGCCGCCCTGGCCGCGCTCTCCGCCGCTCCACAGGGCGCGGTCGCCAAGTCGCCGCTCGAAGGCGCGGAGGCCAAGGCGTCCCGCCAGTGCTTCCTGGCCCGTAGAGCCGACGGCTTCGCGGCGCCGGACGAGAAGAACCTCTACGTGCGCGCGGGCGTGCGCGAGGTCTATCACTTCGAGATGTTCGGTCACTGCAACGAGCTCGACTGGGCCCAGAAGATCGCCCTGGTCTCGCGCGCCAGCGACTGGATCTGCCAGGGCGTCGACGCCGAGGTCATCACCCCAACCGCGATCGGCCCCCAGAAGTGCCTCGTCCGCAACATGCGCCGCCTCACCGACGCGGAGGCCAAGGCGCTGCCGAAGCGCGCGCGGCCGTAACCGGCAACGAAAAGGGCGCCGGTTTCCCGGCGCCCCTCGCG
>CAZBXO010000055.1:0-5958 GCA_964495645.1 uncultured Phenylobacterium sp.
AGGAACCCCTTGGCCTTCATCCAGGCCAGCAGGTCGGCCGGCCACTGCAGCGTCGAAGTCCCCGGCCGGCCCGGATAGCCGTAGCCGTGGCCGCCCTTGTCTTGGCCTGCCAGGCGGGGATGAGCGACAGGTCGGTCAAGGCGAACAGCGGGTCGTCCGACGCCTGCGACGCCCACATCGGCGGCGGCTTGTCCGGCACGCTTCCGCCGAAGAGCGGCGCGCCCAGCCCGCCGTAGATCGGTGCGATGAACGCCGGCCGCGACGCCGGCTCGTCGGCCAGCGCCACGCCCAGTGTCGTGATCGCCCCGGCGGAAAAGCCCATCAGCCCGATGCGGTTGGGATCGACCCCCCACTCGTCGGCTCGGCTGCGCACCAGCCTCAGGGCCGCCTGCGCGTCCTCCACCGCGATCTTCGCGCCGGCCGCCAGCCGCGCCAGTCGCGCCTCGCGGGGCTGACCGGCTCCCCGCGCCCCCTCCGCGTCGAGCCCCGCGGCGCCCGGACCGGTGGGCAGCACCCGGTACTTCAGCACGAACGCCGCCACGCCCTGGCTCTGCAACCAGCGGGCCACCTGCCAACCTTCGTGGTCCATGGCCAGCAGCACGAATCCGCCGCCCGGCGCGATCACCACGGCGGCGCCCGTCGCCTTGCCCCTGGCCGGCAGGAACGGCGTCAGCGTCGGGACCGTCACGTTCTGCACCACCGGCACGTTGTCCGCGCTCGACACGGTCCAGGTCTCGGTGGGCCCGGCGGCGCCCGCCGCCGGCGGCCGCAGCACGATCGCCCCCGGCGGCTGCGCAGGCGCCGGGATGTCACGCCGCACAGGCTGGCTCGCCGCCGGCAGCGCCAACGCCGCAAGAACCGCCCCCAACGCCAAGGTCCTCAGCACGCGCGTCATGGATGGTCCTCCCCCGCCGACTTTGCCCCGCCCGCCGTCGCCGTCAAATGATCGGCGCCTCCGAAGTCGTGGTTCAGGCCGCCGACGCGCGCCAGTCGACCGGCTCATGTGCGTCCCGGCGTCCTTCGGGCGTGGCCGCGAGCGGCCGGATCAAGCGCGGTGCTCCGTGCGCTGCGACGCCGGTCCGTAAAACCGCCCGACATGCCGGTAGCGCTCCCAGACCTCGCAGCCCGCCGGGAAAGCCGCCGACAGCGCATGCTGGATCGCCGCCGCGTCCGTCTCGAAAGCGAGCGTGGTCGGCTCGTCGCCTGCCCCGGCCGGCCGCGTCGGATGAAAATGGTAGTCGCGTATTGTCCCTCAGCTCCCGCGCATCCAACGGCCGGCCCGGCCGGCTGTTGCCGCCACGAACATTTCGCAAGGCGCTCAACCGGCGTCCGAAGGGGCGCTGGAACCGTCAGCGGCCTGGAAACGCTCCGCAGATCTGGAGGACGCCATGCCTGGAGCTGCATCGCCTGGAGGCGCCCACCGCTTCCTCACGCGTGTGGGCGTCTTCACGTCGCGGCCCACGGCCTTCCTGATCGTCGGCGCCTACGCCGTCACCTGGGCAGTCATCCAGCCGCACTCGTTGGACTGGCACGGCTTCGCCACCCTGGCGACCTGGCTGATGACCCTCTTCATCCAGCGCGCCGAGCACCGCGACACCCAGGCCCTGCAGGTCAAGCTCGACGAGTTGCTCAAGGCCGTCGCGCCGGCCGACACGTCTCTGAAAGACATCGACAAGCGCGAGCCCGAAGAGATCGAGGCGGAACGGGAGCGGAGATAGGCCGCGTGACTCAGTTGGCGGCGACCGCCACCGTCGCCGCCACCGGCTCGAGCCGCATCAGCACGCTGTCCTTGCCCTCGTCGGTGGTGACCCAGATGTAGCCGTCCGGGCTCTGCTCCACGTCACGGATGCGCTGGTGCAGGTCGAAGAGCAGCATCTCGCCGCGCACCTGTTCGCCGGCATCGTTGAGGACGAGGCGAAGGAGATGGCCGGTGCGCGGCGCCTCGTTAAGGCGCATGGCGCCGATGAAGAGGTTGCCCTTCCAGTCGGGAAACTTGTCGCCGGTGTAGAAGATCAGGTTGCCCGGGGCGATCGAGGGCACGAAGGCCAGCTGGGCGCGGGTCATGCCCGCGCGGGCGATGGTGACCGGGGAGACCCGCGGGCCGGCGTAGTAGCGGCCCTCGCTCACCAGCGGCCAGCCGTAGTTGGCGCCGGCCTTGAGGACGTTGACCTCGTCGCCGCCGTTGGGACCGTGCTCTGCAACCCAGAGCTCATGGGTCTTGGGGTTCAGGGTCAGGCCGATGTCGATGCGGTGGCCGAGGGTGAAGATCTCGGGCTTCCAGCCCTTCTTGCCGACGAACGGGTTGTCCTTCGGCACGGTCCCGTCCTCGTTGAGCCGCAGGGTCTTGCCGGCGTAGTCGTCCGGCTTCTGGGCTCTTCCGATGGACTCGTCGGTGCCCACGCCCGGGCAGCCGATAGTGGCGTAGAGCTTGCCGTCGGCGCCGAACATCAGGCGCGTGTAGAGGGCGTCCAGAGCATCGCTGACGAAGATCTCCTTGCCCTCGACGAGTTCGGAACCGCTCCAACGGGCGCGGTAGATGGTGTTGCGCCCATACTCGCCGTAGGCGGGCTTGTGGTAGGCCAGATAGATCAGGCCGTTGCGGGCGAAGTCCGGATGCAGCTTGATGTCCATGAAGCCGGTGGCGGTGCCGGCCATGATGACGGCGGGCATCCCCCTCACCGGGTTGGGGTCGAGAACCCCGTTGCGCACGATCCGCAGCTTGCCGGCGCGCTCGGCGATCAGGATGTCGCCGTTGGGCAGGAACTCGATGGCGCGCGGGGTGTCCAGGCCGCGCGCGACCACGACGGCGCGGAGGTTGCGTTGCTCCCAGGTCTCGAAGACGAAGGGCCCGGGGCCGAGCTTGGGGGCGGCCCAGGCCTGGCCGCGCGGCGTACTGGCGGTGTCGCGCGGCGCGCGCACGCGGCGCAGCGGGTAGTTGAAGCCCGGCATGTCGCCGCCGGTGTTGCGCGCGGCGATGGCCATCGCCGCGCGCCGTTCCACCGGGGCGCTGAGGAAGGCCACGACCTGGGCTTGCTGCTCCGGGCTGAGGCCCGAGGCCTGGGTCGCCATCACGCCTCCGGGCTTGATCGCGGCGCTGACCCGGTCGCGGCCGAGTGTCAGAAGCTGTTCCAGTTCCGGCGCGGTCTCGTCGGCCCCGTTGTGACAAGCCGCGCAGGCCTTCTGATAGGCCGCCACCCCGGCGGCCTCGGCCGGACTGAGGCCCCGTGTCTGCGCCTGGGCGGCGGAACCGGCGAACACCAGGGCCGCAGCCCCGACGACGGCAGTCAATTGGCGCATGGCAGTCCCCCGATGACCTTGCGGCCCACAGTGAAGCAGGCGTCGCAGCCTCTGTGAACGCCCGTTCGGCGCTCGAGGGCTTCACGGGCCCGGGATCGGCGCTAGGCTGCCGTCAAAGAGTGTGGCGGGGGAATCGGGGATGGGACGCATCGGGACGTGGATCGTGGCGGCCGCCTGGGCCGTGATCGGCGGTGTCGCCATCTGGGCGGCGCTGCCGCTCCTCCAGCTGACCGAGAGCCGGTTCTACCTGGTCACCGGCGGCCTCTTCCTGGCCGCCGCGGTCTGGACCCTTCGGGCCGGGGTGGTCGGCGGCCTCGCTGCCGGCTTCGCCGCCTTCCTCGCCGCCGCCGGCGTCTATCTCGTAGCCACGGGCTGGCGGCTGATCGGCCTCGGCGGCAGCCCCTACTACGCCGTCGCCGGCGGGGTGCTGGTCGTCGTCGCCCTGCTCCACGTCCTGCGCAGCGCCTGGTCGGCGCGGCTGTTCGCCCTCTTTCTCGCGGTCACGATCGCCTGGAGCGTCTTCGAGACCGGCCTCGACCTCTGGGGGCTGGTGGCTCGCCTCGCAGCCATCATCGTGGTCGGTCTCTGGTTCCTGATGCCCTGGACGCGAGCCCACTACCGCAACCCACCGACGCGGGGCGCCGGACGCTGGGTGTTCGCGGCCCAGGCGGTGGGCGTCCTGCTGATCGCTGTCGCCGCGATCCAGACCAGCGGCCCGACCCACGCCGGCTCCGACTTCGGCGCGAAGACCGCCGACGGCGTCACCGACTGGCGTAGCTATGGCGGCACGACGCTCTCCACCCGCTTCGCGGAGATCCGCCAGATCAACACCGGCAACGTGGGCCAGCTGAAGGAAATCTGGCGCTACCGCACCCGCGTCCCCTACGACTTCAAGGACACCCCGCAGGCCGTCGGCGGCCTCGTCTACGTCTGCACCGCCGGCAATACCGTGATCGCCCTGGACCCCGACACGGGCGACGAGGTCTGGCGCCGGCAGACCAGCGCCAGGGTCCCCGGCGGCTCCGGCAAGACCGGCCTCGAGAACGCCTCGACCTTCGCCCGCACGTGCCGCGGCCTCGGCTACTACGACATGAACGGGACGCCGGTCGCCAACCAGCCGACGGTTCCCGAAACGCCCGCCGCGCCGCCGAAGCCGGGCGACTGCATGACCCGGATTTTCACCGGCACCACCAATGCCAAACTGATCGCGCTCGATGCGAAGACCGGCGCGCCCTGCGCGGGTTTCGGCGCGGACGGCGTCGTCGACCTGCTCCCGGGCCTCGGCCACGCGCCGCCCGGCAACTACATGGTCACCTCAGCCCCCCTGGTCGCCGGCGACGTCGTGGTGGTCGGCGGCTGGGTCACCGACAACCAGCGGATCGGCAATCCCTCGGGTGTGGTCCGCGCCTACTCGGCCCGCGACGGCCGCTTCGTCTGGGCCTGGGACCTCGGCAACCCCGACGTCCACAGCATGCCCGCGGCGGGCGGCGAGTTCACCCGCGCCACGCCCAACGTGTGGACCAACATGAGCTACGACCCGAAGCTCAACCTGATCTACGCGACGACCGGCAACTCCTCGCCCGACTACTACGCCGGCGACCTGCGCACGCCGCAGGCCGACAAATACTCCGCCGCCATCATCGCCATAGATGCGGCCACCGGCGCCGCGCGCTGGCACTTCCAGTCCGTTCACCGCGATATCTGGGACTACGACGCGCCCTCGCAGCCGGTGCTGGTCGATGTCCGCAAGGACGGCCAGGTGATCCCGGCGGTCGCCAAGCCGACCAAGCGCGGCGAGATCTATCTGCTCGACCGCCGCACCGGCGCGCCGATCCACCCGATCGTCGAAACCCCGATGCCGCAGGGCCCGGACGCTGGCGAGCTGCGCCTGTCGCCGACCCAGCCGGTCTCCTCCCTGCCGAACTTCCGCAAGGACCGCTACGAGACGGACATGTGGGGCCTGACCCCGCTGGATCAGCTCTACTGCCGCGTCGAGTTCAAGAAGATGCGCTATGAGGGCCACTTCACCCCACCGATGCGCGGCGTGACCCCTGCCGTGCGCTACCCGCAGGGCTACGTCCCGTCCTACGCCGAGGCCCGGATCGTCGGCGGCGAGACCAGCGGCGGGACGTTCCAGTACCCGGGCAACGCCGGCGGCTTCAACTGGGGCTCGGTTTCGGTCGACGCCGACAACGGCATCCTGGTCGGAGCGCCCATGCTGATGGGCAATCGCATCACGCTGTCCAACGCCGCCGACCGCCGGAAGCAGATGGCCGAGACGCGGGCCCGTCAGGAAGCCTGGTGGAAGGCCCATCCGGACGACAAGAAACGCTTCGACGAGGCGACGGCGAAGATGCGGGCCAGGCGCAGCGGCGGCGCGGCTGGCGGGCCTGGCGGCGGCGGCAATCCGGAAGGCGGGCCCGGCGGCGGCGGCGGCGCGCCCGGCTTCGACCAGACCCGCGTCCGCTACACCGCCGACACCCGGCCGTTCATGTCCGGCTTCCACGTGCCGTTCCTGGGCGAGACCCAGGTGCCCTGCTTCAAGCCCCCGTGGGGCGTGATCGCAGCCATCGACCTCAACACCGGCAAGCTGATGTGGCAGCGGCCGTTCGGCACGATGAAGGAGAGCGGTCCCTTCGGCTGGCGCTCGGGTCTCCCGAT
>CAZBXO010000055.1:6058-20715 GCA_964495645.1 uncultured Phenylobacterium sp.
CGTTCGGCACGATGAAGGAGAGCGGTCCCTTCGGCTGGCGCTCGGGTCTCCCGATCCGGGTCGGCACGCCGATCCAGGCGGGATCGATGTCCACCCGCGGCGGCCTGACCTTCCACGCCGGCGCCATGGACGCCACGATCCGCGCCTACGACACCCGCAAGGGCAAGCTCCTCTGGTCGGCGCCGCTGCCGGAAAGCTCGCACGCCACGCCGATGAGCTATCTCTCGCCCAAGGGCCGCCAGGTCGTGGTCGTCACCGTCCCCAACCCCAGCTGGGCCTACCCGCGTCCCCGCAACGGCATGGACGAGCCCGACGGCGAACAGGGCGGCTGGGTCATCGCCTACGCCTTGCCGGAGACGTAGTCGGCGCGGCTGCGCCGAAGATCGAAAATGTGCACTGGTCGGGCCAAGGCTGATCGTGATCAGGACGGGATATGGAAACCCGCGCCTTCAATCCCACGCCCTGGCTGCAGGCCTTCAACCTCAACCACGCCATCGAGGTCAGCGGAGCCCAGCGGACGCTCTACCTCTCCGGCCAGACCGCCACGACGGCCGACGGCCACGCTATGCATCCCGGCGATATCGTCTCCCAGTTTCAGGCGGCCTGGGACAATCTGAAGGACGCCCTGGCGGCCGCCGGGATGGGGCCGTCCAACGTCGTGCGGCTGAACATGTACACGACCGACGTCGACGCCTTCATGGCGGCGGCGGCGGATCTGGTCCCGATCTTCGCCGGTGACGGCGTCAAGCCGGTGAGCACGTTGCTGGGCGTCAACCGCCTCTACGATCCAGCTATCATGATCGAGCTGGAAGCCACGGCGGTCGCCTAGCTGGCCATCGCCGGCAGCACGAGGGCGCCGACCAGGGCGAGTGGGCCGAGCACGACCATCGAGAGGCCCCAGCGGGTCAGGAGCCGCGTCATCCGCGGCCGCTCGGCCGGATCGCTGGCGCTCGCCACCAGCGTGGCCCCCACGGTCGAGAACGGCGAGACGTCGACGAGCGACGAGCAGACGGCGAGCGCGCAGATCAGCGCCCAGCCAGGGATCGCGCCCTGCTGGGCGAGCGGGATCGCCAGCGGGACCAGAGCCGCGAGGATCCCCGTGGTGGACGCGAACGCGGACACCAGGCCGCCGACGGCGCAGATCACCAGCGCCGCCAGCAGAGGGACCGTCAGGCCGGCCGCGGCGTCGCCGAGCATGTCGACCGCCCCCATTTCCTGCAGTACGCCGACGTAGGTGATGATGCCGCCGACCAGCAGCACGGTGGACCAGTCGATCTCCTTGAGCCCCTCCCGCGCGCCCCTGGGGTCGATCAGGCTGAGCACGGCGCCGAAGCCGAATGCGAGCACGCCGACGTCGGGAACCTGGCCCGCGACCGCAAGGCCCATCACCGCGCCGGCGAGGCCCAGCATGGCGCCGGTCGTGATCGCGTGGATGGGTGCGAACGGCCCGCGCTCGAGGGGCGCCTGGGCATCCAGGGCCTCGGCGACTGCGCCGCGCGGCGTCCCGAACATCAGGTACGCGGCGCCCAGCAGGACGACATTGGTGACGATCGCCGTCGCGGCCAGGGTCAGCGGGTTCAGCGCGATGCCGGCGCCGGTCGCCGTGCGCCAGGCCACGAGCCCGAACAGCGAGGTCGGCATGAAGGCGCCGGCCGACAGCCCACAGCCCAGGGCCAGCCCCATCAGCATCGGATCGATCCGGCTGCGGTGCGCCACCGACATGCCGATCGGATACATCACCAGCGCTCCCAACGGCGCGCCCATGGCCGAGACGATGGCGGTCAGGCCGAAGAACGTCAGCGGCAACAGGCGGGTGCGGCGGCCGACCCGGGCCAGCGCCCAATCGACCAGCCGCCCGATGGTCCCGTTTGCCTTGGCGACGCCGAAGAAGAAGGTCACCCCCACCAGCAGCACGATGATGTCGGTCGGAAAGCCCTCGACGATCCTCTTGACCGGCAGCCCGGCGAGCCAGAGCCCTACGCCGACCGCGGCCGCGAACATCACGATGCCGATGTGCGCCCTGCGGAGCTCGGCGACGATGAAGACGGCGGCAAAGATCAGCAGGGCGACGAACTGGACCGCCATCGCCGCTACTCGACGTAGGCCTTGATGAGGTCGAAGAGGTAGTCGCGGCCGACGTACAGCGAGCGCACTTCGATCCGCTCGTTGAGGCCGTGCACGCCGTTGCCGTCAGGGTCGAGCCAGGCCCCCGGCACCCCATACGTCGGGATTCCCACCGCGCCCAGGAAGGTCGCGTCGGTGTAGCCGTTGGCCATTGCCGGCACGACCGGCACGCCCGGGAAGTACTTGGCGGCCAGCGCCTCGGCGGGCTTCATGACCTTCGGGTCCAGCGGCGGGGCCGGCGGCGACGGCCGCAGCGGCGGCAGGGTGGTCACAGTCACGTTCGGGTCGCCGATCACCCGCGCGAGCTCGGCGCGGATCTCCTCCACCGGATGGCCCGGAAAGATGCGGCAGTTGACGTAGGCGCCGGCGCGCTGGGCCAGGGCGTTGCGGGCATGGCCGCCGTCCAGCATCGTGGCCACGCAGGTCGTCCGCAGGTTGGAGTGGAGGAACGGGTCGCGGTTGGCGATCCCTTCGGCCGCCTTGTCCGCCGGATTCGCCGCCAGCGCCACCATCGCCGCGCCGATCTCGTCCTTCCGGCCCGCGCCCGCGAGGCGGAAGTAGGTCCGCGTGGTTTCCGTCATCTCCAGCGGGAACCGGCGCCCCTCCACCCGGACCAGCGCGTGGGCCAGCTGGTAGATCGCGTTGTCCGGCCGAGGGACCGAACTGTGGCCGCCCGGATTGCGCACCTCCAGGCGGTAGGTGGCGAAGGTCTTCTCGCCCACCTGCATGGCTTGTTCGACGACCTTCCCCTTGCCGTCGGAGGCCCCGCCGCCGCCTTCGTTCAAGGCGAACTCCGCGTCGATCAGCTCGCGCCTGTTGGCCGCCAGCCACTCCACGCCGTTGAAGGCGCCGTTGGTCTCCTCGCCGCAGGTCAGCGCCACCTTGAACCCGCGCTTCGGCTTGTGGCCGGTGCGCTGGAAGCGGACCAGGGTGTCGACCAGCATGGCCGCCATGGCTTTGTCGTCGGCCGCGCCGCGCGCGTAGAAGTAGCCGTTCTCCTCGACCAGCGTGAACGGGTCGCGGACCCAGTCCTCCCGCTTGGCCTCGACCACGTCGATGTGGGCGATGGCCAGGATCGGCTTCAGGGTCTTCGACGTCCCCGGGTAGACCGCCACCAGTCCGCCTTCCTTGGGGTGGTCCGGATGGGCGAAGAGAGTGATCTGGCTGTCCGCCATGCCGGCCGCCTTCAGGCGCGCGGCCATCCGTTCCGCAGCCAGCGTGCAGCTGCCGCTGGAAAGCGTCGTGTTGGTCTCGACCAACTCCTCGTAGAGCTCGCGAAACGCGGCCTGGTCGGGCCGCAGGGTCTGAGCGGTCGCCGGCGCCGCCGACAGGACAAGAGTCAGTGACGCGAAGATCGCGGCTCGCATGCAACGCCCCCACAGCACCGGCCAATGCGGCCAGCGGCCGGGCCATATGACCACGACCCGTGCTAGCTCGTCACCGCCTCGACGACGGACTCGAATACGGCCCGCGCCTTTTCGCGCATTTCCTCGTCGGTCGCGTCCTGGATCGGATGGTCCACCAGCACGTAGCGCGCGTCGGCCATGCCCAGCGCCTTGCGCTGCACGTCGGCGGCCTGGTCGAACTCAGTGGAGGCGATCGATACTGCGGGAAGTCCCTGGATCTCGAACCACACGGTGTCGTGCAGACTGCACGTCGTGCATGATCCTCAATCGGCGAGGGCTTCCACCAGCACCTTGCACTCGGCCTTGATCTTCAGCCGAAGGTCGTTCGGGCAAGGCTTGGTGAAGGTGGGCTTGGCGTAGCGCCGGATCTCCGCCTCCGGGAACCGGCCGGCCAGCAGCCGCTCCAGCTCGTCCAGCAGCACGTTGCCGCGCGGCTTGGAGATGTCCAGGAGGCCGATCACGCCCGGCGTGTTGCCGGTCCGCGGGGTGATCTGCCGGGAGACCGGAACCCGCTCGTCGGTGGGGTCCAGGATTGTCGCCATCGAAGTCCTCCGAAGGTCTGCCGACGAGGCTATCAGCAATCGATTTTCCGCGAAACGACGGTCGATCCCATCGGCCCGCTGACCCACCCGTGGAAGGCCGCCGAGAACTTCCCGGCGTCGGAGCCCGCCACGACGATGTGGATGTACTTCGCGTCGGCGAACTTCGGGGCCGGCGAGTCCAGCATCTCCGGGCTCATCTTCGCCGCCGAGGCCGGCGAGATGCCGGCGCCGGAAACCGCGTCGGCGACCATCGAGCGCAACGGCTTCGTCGTCACCGCCTGGATGCGCTCGCGCAGCCGCGCCTTGGAGTAGGGGCCCTCGCTCATCAGCGTGTGCACATGCTCCGGGCAGACGACCAGCAGGGTGTCGGTCGGCATCCGATGGATCTTGGAGAGGAACATCCCTTCAAGTCCCAGCCCAAGGGTGCCGGCGATCTGGTCCGGCTGCCGCGAGTCCTGGTCCACGATCTGCACCGGGCCGCTGGTCATGGCGAAGGCCGTCACCACCGAGTCCTCGCGTTTGAACCCCCGCTCCACGTGCAGCGGCTCCCAGGGCGAGCCTTCCTCCCACTCGGCGAAGCACATCGTGAATTTCATGGGCGAGGACAGCGTCGAGCGGTCGACCCCTCCGGGCCGCGCCCCGCCCACGTTGCGCACGATCAGCCGCAACGCCCGCCCGATCGTGGCGTTGGCGCGGTTGCCGTTGCCGAGCGCCGCCAGCCGCATGTTCATCCCGATCCGCTCCCGGATTGGGCCGTTGACCACCAGCACCGGCGAGGCGCCCATGGTGGTGGCGTTCACCCCGTGCATGTTGAACTCGTCGGTGCAGACCGCCTCCAGAGCGGCGATCACCACCGGCAGGTACTCCGGCTTGCACCCGGCCATCACCGCGTTGATCGCCACCTTCTCCACCGTCGCGGGCGCCAGGTTGGGCGGGACCACGGCCACGATGTCCTGCGGGTCGCGCGCCGTGCCGGAGAGCATCCGCAGCACCCGCTCCGGCGTCGGCGCCACCACCGGCAGCCCGTCGGAGAAACCCTGGTCGAACATGAACTCGTCGATGTCGTCGCCGCTCGCCACCTCGATCCGCCGCGCCCGGATCGGACTGCCCTCGGCTTCCGCGACCAGCCGGTCGTGGATGTCCGGGTCGAGGTGCTTCGATCCGCACCCCGGCCGCCAGTCCGGCAGATCGGCCCAGGCGACCGGCGCGGGCGGCAGGCCCAGGTCGGCCGCGATCCGCTGGTCGAGCGCCTCCCACTCCTGGCGCACGAAGCCTTCGATCGGCGCGCCTTCGGAGCCGGTCCAGTAGACCGCCGGCACGATCTCGAACCCCCACGCCAGCGAGGCGCGCAGCGCGCTGTCGTCCAGGATCGGCATCGTCAGGCCGTGGCGGTCCCTCAGGATCGCGTTGCCGTCGGTGGTCTGGCCAACCAGCCAGACGTCGGCCGCCTCGCCCCACGCCCTGTGGAACGCCTCCAGCACCGGCGCCGCCAGGTTGCAGGTGGCGCAGTCCTCCTTGACGAAGGCGATGAGAACGGGCCGCCCGGTCGGAAACGCCCGCGTCTGCCCGTCCATGTCGCGCAGATTAAAGGCCGGAGTCTCGGTCATCGGCGCCTCGTGAGCAGCTGGCGGAGGTGGATGGGAATCGAACCCACCACACGCCTTTGGGACGTGTCAGCGGTTTTGAAGACCGTGGAAGCCACCAGACTCCAGTCACCTCCGTCGCGGCCACCCTAGGCCGGCTTCCGTGGCGTCCCGAAGCGGTTTTCCACCACCTGCCGCACGTCGCCCCGGCGCACCGTATCGCCGCGCGCGTCGAGGTGCTCCAGCACCGGCACGATGAACTTGCGCGACGTGGCCAGCGCCGCCCGCGCCTCGCCGGTGGCGAACTCGGCCGGAGGCGGGAAGGCGGCCGCCAACGCCGCCACGGCCTCGTCCAGCGCCTTCGCATGGAACGCCACCGTCTGGCGCAGCGCCACATTGCGCAGCATGACCAGCCGGCCGGTGTCGACGAGGAGGCCGATCAAGTCGCCGTCGTCCGCTGCGGCGTCCGGCAGGGCACGAAGGTCCGGCGGGGTCGTGCCGCCGGCGCGGAACGCCGCCTCGATGCTTGTCAGTCGCGCCAGAGCCGTGGGCGAAAGGGCGGCCAGCGGATCGTGTCCGGCGAGGGCGATCCGCGCACCGTCCAACCGTATCTCGCCCTCCGCGGCCAGGGGCTGCTCGACGAAGGCGATAAGGGCACGCGACGCCACCTTGCCGACGCGGCCCCGGACGGCGCCGAGCGTCGCCCAGACGCGGGCCGGGGCCTCGCGGTGGGCCTCGGCGACGGCGTCCAGGTAGGCGCGCCGCGCGCTGTCGACCGCCTCGCGCGTGGCCATCAGGTCGGCGTCCAGGGCGTCGAAGGCCAGGCGTTCGCGAACCTCGGCGGCCGTCCGGCGCGCCAGCCGGGCGGTCTCGGCGACGCTGAGCGCGCCACCGTCCCGCGCCGCCAGTTCGCGTGCGATCGCGTCGAGGTCCTGCTGGGCGGCCGCCTCCAGCAGCGAGCGCCGCGCCTCCAGCCCGCCGCGGACTTGCGGCGCCACCGGGTCGAGCACCGTGAACCCGCCGATGGTCTCCGCCGGCGACGGCCGGCGCAGGATCGCCCGCTGGCCGGCGTAGGCCACCACCGGCCCGGTGAACCGAAGCCGCGCCAAGCCTCGTTCGCCGGGCGCGATGGCCCCGTCGAGCGGCCGGACCCTCGCGAGGTCCTGCCGCGCGCCCCACATCACCCGCACCTCGTCGCCCGCTTTGAGCGGCCGCGCGCACTCGGCGGCCAGCGTCACCTTGGCGTCGACGAGCAGGCTCGCCGCATAGGCTCCCGGCGCGCACAGCACCTCGCCGGCCCGAACCTCGTCGGCTGAGATGCCGCGCAGCCCCACCGCGACGCGCCCACCCGGCGCCGCGGCTTCGACCGACACGCCGTGCGCCTGCACCTGCCGCAGCACGACCTCGCGGCCCGAGGGCTGCAGCACCGCCGCATCGCCGCCCGCCAGGGCGCCGCCTTGCAGCGTCCCCGTCGCCACCGTCCCCGCGCCCGTCAGGCTGAACACCCGGTCGAGCGGCAGCCAGGCCCCCGGCGGCGGTTGGGGGAGGGGGCTTCGCGCGGCCAGGCCCTGAAGCTCGCCCTGCAGCGCGTCCAGCCCGGCCCCGCTCAGCGCCGAGCACAGCACCACCGGTTCCCTCGCCAGGAACGTCCCCTCCAGCTCGGCCGCCACCCGCGCACGCACGGCGTCGGCCTCGCCCTCGGCCAGCAAGTCGGTCTTGGTCGTCGCCACGACCCCGGCTTTGATCCCGAGCAGCCCGGCGATCCGCAGGTGTTCCCGCGTCTGCCGCCCGAACCCTTCCGTCGCAGACACCACCAGCAGCGCGGCCCGCGCCCCGGTCGCCCCCATGACCATCGCGCGGATGAAATCCTCGTGGCCCGGCGCGTCGATGAACTCGATGTCGCCGCGCCAGGCGAAGCCCAGGGTGATCGACAGCCCCCGCGCCTTCTCCTCGGCCAGCCGGTCGGTCTCCATCCCGGTCAGCGCGCGGACGAGCGCGGTCTTCCCATGGTTCACATGGCCGATCACCACGAGGCTGAGGGGCGCGCCGCTCACGCCGGCGAGCTTGCCCTGGTTCTCGCCCGGTTTGTACAGTTCCGCTCTAAAGGGAGACCGGCATCGCCCGTGACCGCACCACGCCCGACCCGCGCCGCGCCCTGCCGGCGGTCGGGGTCCTCTGCGCAGACCCGGCCGCCGCGCCGCTGAGGGCCCGGTTCGGAACCGCCGCGGTGACAGGCGCGCTGCGCACAGTCCTGGCTGACACCCGCATCCGCCTGCGCTCGGACCCCGAAGTACCCTCCATCGCCGCGCTGCTGCAGGCCGCCGAGCGCCGCCTCGCCGACGGCGCGCGCGAGACCCTGTTCCCGGTGATCAACGCCACCGGCGTCGTCATCCACACCAACCTCGGCCGCGCGCCCCTGGCGCCCGAAGCGATCGACGCCATGCGGGACGCCGCCGCCTACAGCAACCTCGAGCTCGACCTGGACACCGGCCGCCGGTCCTCCCGCCACGATCATCTGAACGCCCTGGTCGCCGAAACCACCGGCGCCGAGGCCGGAATCGCCATCAACAACTGCGCCGGCGCCGTGCTTCTGGCGCTCGCGGCGTTGGCCGAAGGCGCGCCGGTCATCGTCTCCCGCGGCGAACTCGTCGAGATCGGTGGGGGATTCCGGGTGCCCGACGTGGTCGCCCAGAGCGGCTCGGCGCTGATCGAGGTCGGCACGACCAACCGCACTCACCTGCGCGACTACGAGGCGGCTTTGAAGGCCCATCCGGACGCCCGGGTGATCCTGCGCACCCATCCCAGCAATTTCCGCATGACCGGCTTCACCAGCGCCCCGGCCCCGGACACGCTCGCCCACTTCGCCCACGCCAACGGCCTCGCGCTGGTGGAGGACCTGGGCGGCGGCGCCCTCGTCGACCTCGCGCCCTACGGCGTCGAAGGCGAGCCGACCGTGCAGGCCAGCCTTGCCGCCGGCGTCGATCTCGCTCTCTTCAGTGGCGACAAGCTGCTGGGCGGCCCGCAAGCCGGCATCGCCGCCGGTCGTCGCGCCCTGGTCGACAAGCTCACCCGCCATCCGCTCGCTCGGGCGCTCCGGATCGACAAGACCTCCCTCGCCGCGCTCGCCGCCACCCTGCGCCTCTATCGCCCGCCGTCCGACCCGACCCGCGCCGTGCCGGTCCTGCGCATGCTCACCGACCCGCTCGCGGCGGTCGCCGCCCGAGCCGAGGTCCTCGTCGACCTGATCGCCGACCTCGCCCAGCTAGACGCCGAGGTCGTGCAGACCCAGGGCTACGCCGGCGGCGGCGCCATGCCCATGCAGGCGCTGCCCAGCTGCGCGCTGGCCCTGACAAGCCCCCACTACAGCCCCGACGACCTGACCCACCGCCTGCGCAACGGGGGGACCCGCGTCCTGCCCCGCATCGAGCGCGACGCCGTCCTGCTCGACCTGCGCACCGTCGCCGACGCCGAGGTTCCGGCGCTGGCCCAGGCCCTCCGCCGCGCGGTCGCCTGACGAGCCGGGAACCCGAACGGTTCGCGCACGCTGGAGCTTCGTGCAGGCTGCCTCATGACATCGCTCGGGACGCGGCGGCTGGCGGCGCGCCTGCTCCCCGGTGCGAGGCGCTTTCGCGTCTGGGTTGAGCCCGTCGCCCGCTGCATCGAGGGCGGCGCCCGGTTCGGCTATGCCGCCCGCGGCGCAGCCTACCTCAGCATCGGGGTCATGGCGCTGCTCGCCGCGCTCGGCGTGACGCCGCGGGCGGAGGGCGAGGTGGGGGCGCTGCAGGCCTGGGCGGCATGGCCCCCCGGCATCGTCCTGCTGGCGACCTTGGGTGTCGGCCTCGTCGCGTTCGCCGGCTGGCGCACGCTTCAGGTCGTGTTCGACGCCGATCGCGTTGGGACATCGCCGCGGGCCCTCGTTCGCCGGGCGGGCAAGGCCGCGAGCGGCCTCGTGGGCCTCGGGCTCGGCGCCTCGGTGTTCGGGGTGCTGGCCACGGTCGCCAGGTCAGGGCGCCTGGACGACCAGGCGGCCACCCAGGCTGCCGTCGAACGCGCGCTCGCCATGCCGGGCGGCGAGTTTGTCCTGCTGGCGATCGGCGCCGGCCTCGTGATCGGCGGCCTGGTCACGGCCGGCCGCGCGCTGACGGCCAGCTTCACCGAGGATCTCGACTGCGATCCCGTCCAGGCCACATGGGCCGGTGTCCTGGCCCGCGCCGGCACGGTGGCCAAGGGGGCGGGCATGGTGGCCGTCGGTCTGTTCACGGGTCTGGCCGGCTGGCAGGCCCAGCCGTCGGCCGCGCGCGGTCTCGGCGGCGCCCTCGAGACGGTGAAGGACGAGCCCCTCGGCCACGCCTTGCTCGTCCTGTTCGCCGCCGGCTTCATCGCCTACGGCGGCTACGCCTTCTTCAAGGCCGCTCTGCGCCGCATCGGCTGCTGAACTTCGGCTGTGTCATGCCGGCGGTGCGCATCGCCGCCGGATGAGCCTCAGACGACCTCCAGGCCGGGCGCTCGACCGCCTGAGGCTCAGGCTTTCGGCAGGGCCTTCAGCACCAGGTCCGCGCCGTTCGTCAGTTCGTTGAGGATCGTCTCGGAAATCTGGCCCTTGGCGGCCATCGACGACAGGTCCGCCACCCATTTGTCGATATCCTTGCGCGCCTTGGCGACGGCCGCGGCCTCGGCGGCGCCGCCCGCCCTGGCGCCCGTGGCGATGCCCCGGACGATGCCGTCCATCCTCGCCCCGAAGGCGTCACGCTGCGGGCTCAGGCCCAGGTAGTAGTAGGTCGAGTCCACGAGATCCTGGCCTGCCCGGCAGGCGGCGTTGCAGGTGAGACCGAGGCCATAGATCGACTGGGCCGCACGCTTGCGGCTCGTGGCGGCGTCGGCGGCGACGATGTAGCCGGCCTTCAGGTTCGCGTCGGTCCGGGCGTTGGCGGCGGCGACATAAGCCTGATGGGTCGGATAGAGCTCGGCGATCACGGCGTCGGAGAACGGCTCGTAGCGGCCGTAGAGGATGCAGAACTGCGTGCCGGAATTGTCGCGGCTGTTCAACGCCACGGCTGGATCGAACTCGGCCAGGCGGATGCCGCCCAGCACGTTGCCACGTGCATCGCGCACCGGGCCCTTGTCGTCGCGCTGGATCAGCGGCGCCTTCGGCGGCGGGACGCCGTCGCGGGCCCACTTGCCGAGGTGGTCGTAGACGGCGGCCATGACGTTGTTCATCGGCACCCGCGGCCAGGTCGGATAGGCGCACGAGGCGGGCGGGCGCTGCGCGTTGTCGCGGCGGGTCAGCGGGCCTGAGTTCATGGCGCTGCGGCGCGTCGAGTGGCTGGCGCCGGCCACTTCCCAGTGCCGATACATGTCGCTGTCGGGCTTCTGCGCGCCGGCGCGGATCTCGGTTTCCGAAAAGAGCCGGAAGACTGGCACGCTGAGGTCATCCCTCTGCAGCGAGCCCCCGATCATGATCAGGTAGGCGTCGACCGGCCCGCCCAAATAGTTGTGCAGGCCGTTGATGTAGACCGCCAGCCGCCCTGCCGACTGGGAGGCGCCCATCGCCACGATGGTCCGGGGCTTGGCGCCGCCCAGCACGTTGACCCCCTGCGGTGCGTCGATCGCCTGCATCCCCTGGGCGAAGATGTCGTAGGAGAAGACGTCGTTGGCGATCTCGAGCGTCCCGTAGCGCACAGGGCTCCAGGGCTTGAGTCCCTTCTTCTCGGTGGCGTTGCCCTCGATCCCGACGCGCTGGGCGCTGATTCCGACCCAGACGTAACCGTTACGGACGATGTGCTCGTAGGCGCCGTTCCACATGGCGTCGAGGTCGTAGCCGGCGGTGACGTTCTGCCACTCGGCCAGCACCGTGCCGTTGAACCGCTTCATGTCCTTCGGTCGGCGGACCAGCAGGCGGGACTTGTACCTGGCGGTCTCCGGCGCGAGCTGCGGATTGGTCCCGGTGGTGAACGAGCGCGCCGTCCCTTCGAAGAAGAACTCCTCCTCGACGTACCCGGCGGCGGCCAGGTTGTGCATCGAGCTCATCCACGGATAGTCGTGGGACGGATCGCCCGGCTTGGCGCGCGCCGGGATCGGACCGGTCACCGTGGGGTTGGGTACGGCCATGATCGGCTTGAAGGACTTCGGCGGCCCGGAGACCGGCGGCGGCGCAGGCGCCGGCCGCGCCACCGGCTGGGCGGTCGCCGTCTGGGCGAGGGCCACGAGAGTCGCCGCAAGGATGGCCGAACGGGCCATTCGGCGCAGGCTGAAGCGGGCGGCGAACGCACGCAGGTTCATGAGGGCCCCCTTTGATGTCGTCGGCCGAGCTCGGCGGCGCCGATCCTGGTCGTTTCACAGATACCGACCAATCTGACGGTATCCGTCAATCCTGGGCGTCGCGATGCCGCGCAACCCCTCTCAGCCGCCGCCTGTCCCGGCGGAACCGCACAGCCTTCGACGAGTTCGATCCCCAGGGCCCAACCCTGAGTTCGTGGCCCGGCCCGCGCCGGGTCGGGCCCGCTTGCCATCCAGCAGTTCGGAGCCGAAGCGGTCGACGGCGCACGGCTGCTGGGGGCTGCAGCCCGCGGGGCGACGTTCAAGGCCTTGACACCGGTCGGCTGATCGAAGGAGTGGCGCAACTAGGATGGATCAACTCCTCCACAACGCCTGGACCTGGCTCGTCTCCGGTGCGTGGATGGCGTCAGTCGGACGCCTCGGCGTGGCGCTCCTCATCGTCGCCGCCGCCTTCCTGCTGGCCAGGATCCTGGCGGCCGGGCTGCGGCGACTGCGCGCGCGGTCCGGGGCCGGCGCGCCGCTGATCTACATCGTCGAGCGGCTGGCCGGCTACGCGGTGGTGCTCTCCGGGCTGTTCGTGGGCCTGTCGACCCTCGGAGTGAACCTCACCTCGCTGACCGTCTTCGCCGGCGCGGTCGGCGTCGGCGTCGGCCTCGGCCTGCAGGGCGTGGTTCGCGAGTTCGTGTCGGGCCTGGTCGTGATCTTCGACCCCCTGGTCGGCGTCGGCGACTTCGTTGAGCTCGAGGATGGTGTGCGGGGCGAGGTCTCGGAGGTGGGGCCGCGGGCCACACGCCTGCGCACGAACGATGGCCTGAACGTCGTGATCCCCAATTCAAAGCTGATCGAGAGCCGGGTGCTGAACTGGACCCACAAGGGAGGGACCCGCCGCATCCACGTGCCCTTCTCGGTCGCCTATGGCGTCGACAAGGCCAAGGTCCGGGAGGTGGTGCTGGCGGCCGCCCATGCTCTGCCGTTCACGATGGCCGACGACACCGTGCGAAAAACCCAGGTCTGGATGACCGGGTTCGGCGACAGCGCACTCAATTTCGAGCTCGTCGTCTGGCCGACGCTCGATGCGGTTCGACGACCCTCGGCCATGCACGCGGCCTACACATGGGCGATCGACGACGCCCTTCGGCAAGCAGGAATCGAAGTGCCTTATCCCCAGATGGATGTGAGGTTGCGCAGCGTGTTCGGCCGCGAAGGCGACACCGGCCTTACCGCGCTCGGTCTGCAGGCAGACCCATCCCCGCGGCCCAGCAGCGGCGCCGCAAGCCAGAACGACGCGGCCGATGCGGTCCTCGACGATGCCCGTCGGGCGGCTGAGGAACGGGCGGCGGACGAGCGGGCCGCCCGGTGAGATTCAGGGCCGCAATCGGAATCTTCCGGATCGCGCAGAACCGAAGCGTTTCGGGCTGATCTCGCCGAGCACGAAGCCCTCCGCGCGCAAATCCGGCCAAGCTCGTCGGCGAGCCCGCTCGCAGAGCGTCGTCCACTGGGCCGGACGGCGATGATGGCCATTTGGATCTCGTCTGACCGTCAGGGTGAGCGCCGTCCCGGCCGGGGCCGCGCGAGGCTGAGCAGCAGCGCGCCGACAACGGCGCTGCCCAGCGAGCCGACGAGCACGCCCAGCTTGATCTCGTCCTGTCGAAGCGCGTCGCCTGGGAACGCCAGCATCCCGATGAACAGGCTCATGGTGAAGCCGATGCCGCACAGCACGCTCACCGCGAACAACTGACCAAGGCTGGTGTCGTCCGGCGGATCGCTCCACTTCATCCGGATCGCGAGCCAGGACGTGGCGAAAATCCCCAACGGCTTGCCGATCAGCAGGCCGGCCGCAACGCCGAGCGGCGCGGGCGAGAGCAGGGCTCCTGGCGTCACGCCGAGAAGCGCCACGCCCGCGTTGGCGAAACCGAACAGAGGGACGATGGCGAAGCCGACCCAGGGTGACAGCGCGTGTTCCAGTCGGTGCAAGGGCGAGGCGTCGTCGTCCGGGCGTCCCGGCGACCGCACCAGCGGTATCGTGAAGGCCAGCAGGACACCCGCGACCGTGGCGTGCACGCCGGACTCGTGGACGCAGACCCACAGCGCCAGGCCGACCAGAAGGTAGGGCCAGAGCGGCCGCACGCCGAACCGGTTGAAGCCGACCAGGACAACCATCAGCGCGGCCGACGCCAGGAGCCAGACCCAAGCCAGCGCGGCGGTGTAGAAGACGGCGATGATCAGGACGGCGGCGAGGTCGTCGACGATCGCCAGGCTGGTGGCGAAGATCTTCAGCGAGACCGGCGCGCGGCGTCCGAGCAGCGCCAGGACCCCCAGTGTGAAGGCGATGTCCGTCGCCGCCGGGGTCGCCCAGCCACGAAGCGTCTCGGGCGAGCCTGCGTTGACGGCGGCATAGATCAGCGCCGGGGCGGCGATTCCGCCGGCGGCGGCCAGCGCCGGCAGCGTCCGGCTCCGCCAGCTGGTAAGCTGTCCATCCAGCAGCTCACGCTTGATCTCCAGGCCGACGAACAGGAAGAAGACGGCCATCAGGCCGTCGTTGATCCAATGCAGGGCGTCCAGCGGGCCCAGCGGCATGTGCAAACCGTCCGCATAAAGGCCAGCCAGGCCGCTGTTCGCGGCCAGCAGGCCGAGCGCCGCCGCGGCCATCAGCACCAGCCCGCCCAGGCTCTCGCTTCGGAGGAAGTCCCGCAGGACGGACAAGTGGCGACGGCGGAGTCTTGCGA
>CAZBXO010000056.1:0-4449 GCA_964495645.1 uncultured Phenylobacterium sp.
TGAAGGCGTCGCGCAGGAAGAGGTTGAAGCGGGTGAAGGCCGGCGGCCGGTCCTGCGCCACGTAGTGCTTGAGCGACACGACGCTCGGCAGCTGCATCTCAAAGGAGGGGGAATGGACGACCTTGTCGTAGGTCGAGACCACGTCGACCCGGTCGAGGAACACCGCCTTGATCACCTCCTGCCACGGCCAGAGGGACAGCGGGTAGTAGGAAAGGGGACGGAAGTCCGCGTTCAGGACCAGACAGGGCCAGCCGGACGGCGCGGCGCTAAGCACCTGCATCGAAGGCCCCGATGCGCTTGAAGGCGGCTATGGCGTTCGACGTGGAACTGAAGACACGACCTCGTCTGACGGAAGCGACTGATCGTTCGAACTATAGGAGCGATTCGTGACAGGCGCGAGGTGAGCGCCTCGGCCTCGCCCACATCGGGGATGGGGCGAGGCTTATGGGCGACACATCTGGATCAGGCGCCCAGGACGGCGGTGGCGCCGGCGGTGACCAGGGTCAGGCCGACGATGGCGACCGACACGATGCGGTCGAAGAGGGTGTTCAGCGAGAAGGTCATTTTCTTACTCCTTGGTCTGGCGGTCCCGGGGGCCGGGGCCGGTGTCCATCTGGACAATGATTAGATAGCACTATCTGAACATCGTATAGATAATTGATTTCGCCGATCCGATATGCGGTTTTGCATAAGGGCGTTTCAGCCACGAAAAAGGGCCCCGAAGGGCCCCGCGTCGTCCAGATCTCCAGGACGCCGCCGATCAGGCGGCCAGCGAGGCGATCACCGGGACCGAGCCCAGGAAGAGGACGAACACCGGGACGATCCGGTCGAACAGCTTAACGAGGTACACGGGGTGCTGCCTTTCTCTAGTCGGTCGCGCCGGGGGCCCGGCGCCAGTCTTGTTGCAGGATGCGGGGGCGCAGTTGCGCGCCGTCGGCGTGCCGGATCAGGACCCGCGGCGCGGCGAAGCGGCGGCGCCCGATGCGGCGGCGGCACCAAACGAGAAGGGCCCCTTTTGGGGCCCTCCAGCGTCCGGAACGGGAGGTCCTTGGCGTCATACGCCGAGGGCGCTGGCCACCGGGACGAGGCCCAGGACCATGACGAACACAGGGGCGATCCGATCGAACAGGGTCGCGAGGGTCATTTGCGTCTTCCTTCTTGTTGGGCTCCGCGGGGCGGCGCCAGGTCATTCGATGGATCATGGTTAGCAGCATCTGAACGCTGCACAGATGCCCGATTTCGCCGGACCGGTCTGCGATTCCGCACCGCAAAAAATGCATCCGTGCGGACAAACGAAAAGGGCCCCCGAAGGGGCCCTCATCCTCGTCGGTCTCTCAGGAGGTCGATGGGATCAGACGCCGAGAGCGCCGGCCACCGGGACCATGCC
The DNA here is from genome assembly GCA_964495645.1 of uncultured Phenylobacterium sp. Lineage (GTDB taxonomy): Bacteria > Pseudomonadota > Alphaproteobacteria > Caulobacterales > Caulobacteraceae > Phenylobacterium. The sequence goes on from CAZBXO010000056.1 coordinate 1,388, forward strand.
GAGCACCAGGATGAACATCGGAGCGATGCGGTCGAAGAAGGTCATGAAGGTCATTTTCGGTCTTCCTTGGCTTGGCCCGCCGGGCGGGTCGTTCGTTGTCGATGAGACTTAGATAGTCCAATCTGAGCGTTGTACAGATACCCGATTTCGCCTGATGGCTATGCGTTTCTGCACGAGCCGAAAAGCCGGAGGGAGAAACGAAAGGGGGGCCGCTTGGGCCCCCCTTCCGCTGCCGGCATCTGATGGGGAGGGGTCAGATGCCGAGACCCGCCGTGGCGATCGCGGCGGTGAAGCCGAGGAACAGCACGAAGGCCGGGGCCAGGCGGTCGAAGAGGGTTTCGAATTGCGAGAGAGACATGACACACACCTTTCAGTTTGAACCCCGGGGGAGCGGGGCCGTTTCTTCTTTACGTCGTTCAGATAGGTGGCATCTGAGCGTTGTCCAGATATCTGTACGATGTTTAATTTTAGAATTATGGTGGGCCCGATGAGCGAAGCTAAAAGCGCCGAATCCCGGCCCTACCATCACGGCGATCTGCGTCGCGCCCTCGTCGACGCGGCCCGCCGGATCCTGGAATCGGAGGGCCCGACGGCGCTCTCGCTGCGCGCTGTGGCGCGCGAGGCCGGCGTCAGTCCGGCGGCGCCCTATCACCACTTCAAGGATAAGTCCGAGCTGCTCGACGCGGTGGCCCAGGAAGGCTGGGACATGCTCGAGGAGAAGATGGCCGAGGCCAAGGGCCAGGCCGTCGGCCACGCGCAACTGAATGCGCTCGGCGTCGCCTACGTCTGCTTCGCCCGCGACAACCCGGCACTCTACCGCGTGATGTACGATAGCGCGCGCGACAAGGAGATGCTGCCGATCGACCTGCAGGATGGCGATCAGGACTCCGCCTACTGCATGGTGCGCAATACCATGATCGAGCAGGGCGCCGACCCGGCCCACGAGGTCGATCTGGAGCTCGCCACCATCGCCGCCTGGTGCGGCGGCCACGGCCTGGCCGAGATGGCCGGCTTCAAGCAGTTCGAGCACCTGAAGGACGCGCTCGGCGGAGAGAAGGCGTTCGTCGCCGCCGTGCTCCGCCACATGGGCCTCTTCGTCACCCACCCGCACGACTGATAAGACCGCCGGGTGTTCGTCACCCGCTTCGCGCCTTCCCCCACGGGCTACCTGCACAAGGGCCACGCCTTCTCGGCGCTGACCGCGTTTGCGGCTGCCCGAGAGGCCGGCGGCCGCTTCCTGCTGCGCATCGAGGACATCGACACGACCCGCTGCCGGCCGCAGTTCGAGGCCGCGATCCATGAGGACCTCGTGTGGCTCGGCCTCGAATGGGAGACGCCGGTCCGCCGCCAGTCCGAGCACATGGCCGACTACGAGGCGGCGCTGGAGCGCCTCCGTGCGATGGGCGTGCTCTACCGCTGCTTCCGCACCCGGCGGGAGATGGCGGAAGCCATGACCCGCGCCCCGCACGGCGACCCCGATCCCTGGCGCGGCCAACCGCTGCCGGCCGACGAGGAAGCCCGGCGGCTTGCCACGGGCGAGCCGTTCGCCTGGCGGCTCTGGATGGAGGCGGTCGACCGCCTGGCTCCGGACGTCGACACCCGTCAGGTCGGTGACGAGGTGCTGACGCGCAAGGACATCGGCGTGGCTTACCATCTGGCGGTCGTGGTCGACGACGCCCTGCAGGGCGTGACCCACGTGATCCGCGGCGAGGACCTTGCGGGCGCCATCCCCGTACAGCGGGTGTTGCAGACACTGCTGGGCCTGCCGACGCCGGAATACCGGCACCACCGGCTCATCACCGGCCCGGACGGCAAGCGTCTGGCCAAGCGCGATCGCGCGGAAACGCTGCGCGAGCTGCGCGCACGCGGTATCACCGCCGCCCAGATTCGCCGGGAGCTCGGGTTTGACTGACACCGCCGCCGCTGCGCCGCACGCCCGGACCGATTGGCGCGCCCTGGCGGTGCTGCTGGCCGGCGCCTGCGTGATCGGGCTGTCGCCGATCCTGGTGCGGCTGTCTGGACAGGGCGACGGCGCGGTCGGCCCGGCGGCGGCCGGGTTCTGGCGCCTGATCATCGCCCTGCCGCTTCTGGCGCTCTTGAGCCGGCAGGCCACCGGCGGGGTCGGCCGGCCGCACCGCGCGGCGCTGTGGGCTGGGGTGTTCTTCTTCCTCGACCTCGGTTTCTGGCACTACGGGATCAAGTACACCTCGGTGACCAACGCCACGGTGCTGTCGAATCTGACGCCCGTGGTGGTGACCGCTTTCGCCTGGATCTTCCTGAAGGAACGGCCGCGCGCCCTCTTCCTGCTGGCGGTGGCCGCCGCGGTCGGCGGGGCCTGGCTGATGGCCATCGAGAAGGGCGGTGGGAACATCGAGAACCAGCCGCTGGGCGACGTGCTCTCGGCGCTGACCGCCCTCTGGTACGCGCTCTACTTCCTGGCCATGAACGAAGGCCGCAAGACCGAGGGCGCGAGCCGGCTGATGTTCTGGGTCAGCGTGGTCGGAGCTCCGTTGATCCTCGCCGGCGCACTGGCGCTCGGTGAGCCGCTGATCCCGGGCTCGCCGCTGGTCTGGGGCGCCTGCGTCGGCCTGGGCCTGATGCACGTGGGTGGCCAGGGCTCGATCGCCTGGGCCATGGGCCGGCTGCCGATCGCCACCGCCTCCGTGGTGGTGCTGATCCAGCCGATCGTCGCGGCCTATCTGGGCTGGCTGCTGTTCAAGGAGCCCATCGGCCCGCTGCAGGCCCTCGGCGCCGCCGTGACCCTCGCTGGCGTGGTGCTGGCCCAGCGGGCCTCGCGCCCCAAGCCTCAGAGCGCGTAGGCCGCGCGCGCCGTCTCGATGGCGGAAAGCTTGGCTTCGAACGCTCCCCAGTCGTCGGCCTCCGCGATCCGCGCCCAGAGCGCCTCGATTTCGGGATAGAGCAGTTCCTCCGGCTCCGGCCGGCCGAAGTAGGGATCGTCCAGCCGCTCCGGCCGATCGGGAGCGTAGGGCGCCAGCCGTTCCCGAAACTCGGAGAAGGCCTCGCCGGCGTAGAGCTCTCCGCGCGGACCGGCGGCGGCGCGC
>CAZBXO010000056.1:4549-13452 GCA_964495645.1 uncultured Phenylobacterium sp.
CTCGGAGAAGGCCTCGCCGGCGTAGAGCTCTCCGCGCGGACCGGCGGCGGCGCGCCCGTCCGAGCGGCAGAACCAGTCGAAGAAGAAGGGCTCCCAGCGCAGCGCCTCGCCCCCCGCCGCCAGCGCCTTGAACGCCGACTGCACGAAGGGGACGTCCTCGGCCTCACCCCGGGGTTTCAGGCCCAGCCTGGCCAACATCGCGAACGCCAGCTCACGGCGGTAGCTCTCGCCGAATTGGTTCAGCGCATCGACCAGCGGGTCGCTGGACGTGACCAGCGACAGGCAGCCGGCCAGCTGTTGCAGGTTCCAGAACACCGCTTCGGGCTGGCGACCGAAGCTGTAGAGCCCGGCGTGGTCGAAGTAGGCGGCGGTGAAATTCGGGTCGGACAGCGGCAGGAACCGGTAAGGCCCGTAGTCGAAGCTCTCGCCGGTGATGTTCATGTTGTCAGTGTTGAGCACCCCGTGGACGAAGCCCGCGGCCATCCAGCGGGCGGTCAACCGCGCGGCGCGGCCGACGACGGCGGAAAGCAGGGCGGCCGGCCGGTCGTTGGCCCCCGACAGTTCCGGGTAGTAGTCGGCGATCACGTGGTCCACGAGGGCGGTGATCCGCTCGGGCTTCTCGAAGAAGGCGTGGCGCTGGAAGCTGCCGAACCGGATGTGGCTTTCGGAGAGCCGCACCAGCACAGCCGAACGCGTCGGACTCGGCTCGTCGTTGCGCATCAGGTCTTCGCCGGTTTCCACCAGCGAGAAGGACCGCGAGGTCGGCACGCCCAGAGCCTCAAGCATCGCGGTGGCCAGCACCTCGCGCACGCCGCCCTTGAGCGTCAGCCGCCCATCGCCTGAGCGCGACCAGGGCGTCTGCCCGGACCCCTTCGTGCCGAAGTCCAGGAGGCGGCCGGAGCCGGCCTCGCGCACCTGGGCGAAAGTGAAGCCGCGGCCGTCGCCGAGTTCCGGGTTGTAAACCCGGAACTGATGCCCGTGGTAACGCTGGGCCAGGGGCCGCTCGAAGTTGTCCGGCAGCGGCTCGAAGCGACCGAAGTGAGCCGCCCACTCGGCGTCGGTGAGTGTGTCGAGCCCGACCGTCGCGGCGGCGCGATGGTTGCGGTAGCGCAGGATCGTCTTGGGAAACCGCGCCGCCTCCACCGCGTCCGCGAACTCCGGGCCGAGCGCGGGGTACTTCGGATCGGGGTGATAGGCGGGCGAGACGGGCATCGCGTCAGCTTATGCCCGCCACTCGTCGTCCCGGGCTAGTGCAGGCCCAGGAAACCCAGCACGGCCAGGACGATCACGACCAGGCCGACGAGATAGATGATGCTGTTCATCCGAACGGCTCCTTCCGGCGCATCCCGAACGCCCCAAACGCCGCGGGGCCGGGCCCGTTCCGACGCTCAGCCCGGGTTCCAGCCCAGGCTGAGCAGCATGGCGAAGAAGCCGGCGACGTAGGCGACGGCCACGAACCAGCCCTGGCGCAACCATGAGAAGACCGAGCGGCCCTCGGGATAGAGATTGGTCAGCGCCACGCCGGCCGAGGAGCCGAACCAGACCATCGATCCGCCGAAGCCGACGGCATAGGCCAGCAGGGCCCAGTCGTAGCCGCCCTGCTCGAGCGCCAGCGCCGTCAGCGGGATATTGTCGAAGACGGCCGACAACCAGCCCAGGCCGAAGGCGGTGACCCAGGAGGGGTCGGGCAACGCCTGCACGGGCATCAGCGAGGCGGCCGCCACCAGGGCCACCAGGAAGAGGGCGCCCTTGTAGGCGTGGCGGACCACGCCCCAGTCCGGCTTGGCGATGAACGACGTCGCGAGGAGCGCGGTCCAGATGGCCATGCCGAGCCACGGCGCGGTTTCTTCGCCCTCGGTCATCGCGTTGGCCGTGATGTTGGTTGCGACCGCGGCGGCGAGCACGATCCCGACGATCACGACGCGGCGCCACTGCACCGGGTGGCCCGGCTCGTCGTGGTCCAGGATCGGCTGGAACTTCTCCTGGGCCCTCGCGCCGAGGATTCCGAAAATGGCGAACGACACGATCGCGGCCACGAAGGCGGGAAGCACAGTGAGCGGAGAAACCCCGTTCAGCCACATGATCGTCGTCGTGGTGTCGCCGATGACGCTGCCCGCACCGCCCGCGTTGGCGGCCGCCACGAGGGCGGCCAGGAATCCGATGCTGACCCGGCCCTTGTAGACGTGCCGCGCCACGACGCCGCCGATCACCGCGGCGGCGATGTTGTCGAGGAACGCAGAGAGCACGAACACCATCGCCAGGAGCGCCAACCCGCCCAGCCAGCCATCGGGCAACAGGTCGGGCACGTGGTCGGGCAGGTTCGACCGTTCGAACTGGTTCGACAGCACCTCGAAGCCGACGAGCAGCAGCAGGAGGTTGCTCAGGATCACCCACTCGTGGACGAAGTGCTCGCCAAGCGCGGCGAGCCCGGAACCGGTCGGGAACTGGCTGACGAAGCCTTGCCACAGCAGGATCGCGGTCAGCCCAACGAGGGCGACAGTCAGTGTCCGGTGGTGGAACACCGCGACGCCGACCAGGGTCAGGCCGAACAGGAAGAACTCGACGGGCGCGCCCAGGAGGGTGAGAGGCATGACGCCTTCCTAGTCGGCCGGTCGCATTCCGGCCACCGCAAACGGTTCAAGCGGCCTCAGGTCCGGTTCGCCAACGCCGCAATCTGCAGCTCCACACGCTTCACCTCACGCACCAGGGTGTTGCGCTGCATCTCGAGCCAGAACCAGAGCTTGAGCAGCGCCAGGGTCAGCATCGCGAAGGTCGCCAGCAGCGACCAGCCGAGCATCTCCCGCACTTCGACGGCTGTCATGAGGCGCCAGGCCGAATAGGCGCCGACGCCGACGAAGCCGGCCCCGGCGAACGCGACGGCCCAGACGTAGCCGCGCCGCTGCGTCCGAAACATCCCGAAGGCTTCCCCGATCGGTGATGGATCGCCGGCGAGGGCGTCGTAGGCGGCCAGGTCGGCCGGTGAAAGGGCGCGCCGGATGGCGTCGTCGAGATGAGTCACGCTTCAGCTCCTTCCAGGAGGGACTTGAGGTTGGTTCGCGCCGCGAAAAGTCGCGACTTGACGGTGCCGGCCGGCAGCCGGTGGGCGGTCGCGATCTCCTCGATCGTCAGGCCCTCGCCGTAGTGCAGGCTCACCACCAGCCGCTGGTCCAGGGGCAGGCGGGCGATGCCCGTGGCCAGGTCCATGCCGCGTTCGATATCGCGCGCAGGCGGAGCCTCGCCGCGTTGCGCGAGGTCGGCGGAGACGCGCCGGCCGCGGACAAGACGGCGGATCTCGTCGACGCACTTGCGTGTGACGATGCCGTAGGCCCAGGCGCGGAAGCGTGCGGGGTCTTCCAGCCGGCGCAGGCCGCGGGCGATCGCGACCCACGCGTCCTGCGCGGCATCGCGGGCGCGGTCCTCTTCGTGCAACAGCCGCGTGGCATGCCGCACGAGCCCAGGGCCGCAGCGGGCGTACAGCTGCGCGAACGCGGCGGCCGAGCCGCCCTGGGCGGCCAGCACCAGCATCTCGTCAAGAACCTGGCTGGAGCCGCGCACGGCTTCCGCCTCCCCTGTCTCGGCCTTCAGTCGTGCGAATGCCGGAAAAGGTTCGTCAGGCGGGCCAGACCACCGCTGCCATGACCAGTACGAGCCCGAGCGTCGCCAGGTTCCAGCTGAAGGTGCGCACCCACGGCAGGCCCATGGCGTAGAGCGGCAGGAACAGGCAGCGGCCGGCGAGATAGGCGACCGCCCCGATTTCGCTCAGCGAACCGCCCGCCTTGCCGTTCAGCTCGAGCAGCAGCACGGCGGCCGCGAAGATGGCGAAGGTCTCGAGGAAGTTGCGCTGGGCCCGGTCGAGCCGGCCGGCCACCCCCTCGCGCCTGAGGTCCTCGTCGCGCGCGCCGACCGTATAGGCGTTGCCCACCTGCGCCTTGAAGGTGAACGACGCGGCCGTGAGATGGATCAGCCCCAGCACCATGGCGCCGAACAGCGTCCAGGATTCGATCGACATTCGCGCGCCCTCCGCCCTCGCCGCGGAGTCTAGCCGATCCTGACGCCCATGGCCCCGTCGACCGGAAGGATGGCGCCGGAGATGAAGCCGGCCTCGTCGGAGGCCAGGAAGAGGGCGGCGTAGGCGGTGTCCCAGCCCGAACCCATCTTGCCCTTCAGCGGCACCCGCGCGTCGCGCTCGGCGCGCACGTCGGCGGTGGAGCGGCCCGTGGCGCCGGCGATGCCGGAGACCGCCATGGGGGTGTCCATGTACCCCATCATGATGCCGTTGCAGCGGACGCCGTAGCGAGCGTTGGACTGCGCGACGCTGGTGGTCAGCCGGTTCACGCCGGCTTTGGAGAGCTCGTAGGCCAGCTGGATGCCGCCGGCCCGCGCCGCCAGCGAGGAGATGTTGACGATCGCGCCGCCGCCCTGCTCGCGCATCACCGGCAACGCCGCTTTGATGACCAGCCACATGCCCTTGAGGTTGACGGTCATGATCCGGTCGAAGGCGGCTTCCTCGAGCCGGTGAGCCGGCGCGTCGCCGCCGCCGATGCCGACGTTGTTGATCAGGATGTCGAGGCGGCCGTAGCGGGCCTTGGCCTCGTCGACGATCTTCTGGCAGTCGCCGGACTTGGAGACGTCGGCGGCCAGCCACGAAGCGACGCCGCCTTCGCCGGCGACCAGATCAGCGGTCTCCGCCGCGCGCTCGCCGACGCGATCGACGCACATGACCGTCCCACCCTCGCGGGCGAACAGGAGCGCCATGGCGCGGCCGTTGCCGATCGTCTCGCCCGGCGTCTGGCCGGCGCCGACGACCACGACGACCTTCCCTTCCACCCGACCGGACATCTCAGAACCGCTTCAGGTCGGGATCGAGGGTCTGGCCCTCGTCCAGCTGCACCCCGAAGGTGTTCAGGATCATCGAGACCTGGGTGTACTGGCCGCAGGTGAAGACCACGTCCATGCACTGCTTCTCGTCGAAGTGGCGGGCGAGCTCGCGCCAGGTGTCGTCGGTGATGAACTGGTCGTGGTGCAGCTCGTCGGCCGCACGGATCAGGGCCGCGTCGGCGGGGCTCCAGCCGGCGTCGGCGCCGGCCTTGATGCGCTCGATCTCCTCGGCGGTCAGGCCTTCGCGCAGGCCGATCCGGTGGTGCTGGGTCCACTCGTAGCCGGACTTGCAGAGGAACCCGATGCGCAGGATGACGATCTCCCGCTCGCGGGCCGGCAGGCTGTTGCGGCGCGAGAGGACGTAGCCGCCCCAGGCGTTGAACCGCGCCAGCGCCTTGGGCGCGTTGGCCAGCGTGCGGAAGATGTTGAGCAGGGGGCCGCCGCCGAAGTCCTTCAGCGCTTCGTGCTGTTCGGGGCCCATCTCCGCGTCGGACAGCGGCTTGATGCGCGGTGCGGTCAGTCTCATGGGCGTCTCCCTCTCGCCTTGGCCGACACGCCTAAGGCGCCCGCATGACAAGCTCCACCTCGAAATGGCGCGCGGGCCACGCTAGGCAGGGACATGTCCACGCGTCCGACCCTGGCCTTCCTGAAGACCGAGACGGGATCGGGCCTGCTGCTGGCCGCCGCGGCGCTGGCGGCCGTGGTCTGGGCCAACTCGCCGTTCGCCGCGGAGTACGCCGCCATGATCGGACGACCCCTGCGGGTCCAGTTCGGTCCGTTCGTCGAGGAGATGACACTGGCGGGGTGGGTGCGCAGCGCCCTGATGCCGGTGTTCTTCTTCGTCGTAGGCCTGGAGATCAAGCACGAGGTCCTGAAGGGGGAGCTGGCCAATCCGCGGCGTCTGGCCCTGCCGCTGATGGCCGCCGCCGGCGGGGCGATCGGGCCGGCGGCGGCCTACCTTGCGTTCAACGCCGGCGGCCAGGCGCAGGGCTGGCCCACCACCGCCGGAACCGACCTGGCCTTCGCGCTGGCGGTCTTCGCCATGGCCGGGCCGCGCACGCCGCCGACGCTGCGCGTGCTGCTGATGACCGTCGCCATCCTCAACGACATCCTGGCGGTCGGCCTGATCGCTGTGATGTACAGTCGTGACCTTCAGCTCTCGATGCTGGTAGGCGCGGGCGCGACCTTCGTGCTGCTGCTCGCCATGTCCCGCTGGCGGACCGCCCCCTACAGCTTCTGGGTCCTCGGCGGCCTGCTCCTCTGGGGCTTCACGCTGAAATCGGGGATCGACCCTTCGATCGCCGGCGTCGGGGCAGCGGCCTGTGCGCCTCCCATGCCCAAGCGCGCCGGCGGCCAAGGTGTCCTGACGGAGATGCTGGACGCGCTGCACCCCTACGTCGCCTTCTTCATCCTGCCGCTGTTCGCGCTCACCGCCGCCGGCTTCGCCTTCCGCGGCGACCTTGCCGAGCAGGTGCTGGGACCGGTGAGCCTCGGCGTCGCCGCCGGGCTCTTCTTCGGCAAGCAGGCCGGCGTCTTCGGCGCCATCGCGCTGGCGCTGGGACTGAAGTGGGCGAGGCGCCCGACCGGCGCGCGCTGGCTGGATCTGTGGGGCGTCGCCTCCCTCTGCGGCGTCAGCTTCACCATGGCCCTCTACATCGGCGCCCTGGCCTTCCCGGCGGGCGACGTCGTGGCCCAGGCGGAGATGCGCGCCGGCGTCGTGCTGGGCTCACTGGCATCGGCCGTGCTCGGGGTGACGCTGCTGTCCCTGGGCGCCGCCCGCCGCCGCGCGGACTGAGCGCAGGAGCGGCGGCGGTTCCCCGCGCCGCCGCTCCTGGCCTTGATCAGGCCGCGGCCGGGCCTGTGCGCCGACGAAGCCGAAGGGCTGCGCCCGCGGAGCCGAAACCCAGGATCATCAGCGCCCAGGCCCCTGGCTCCGGCACCCCGCCCATCGGCGGCGGGAGGTCACCGACGAAACTGAGACTGACCGCATCGATGAAGGCGGTGTTGTCGGTCGAGTTCAGGCCGCGGAAGGTCAGCGTGTAGTTCTGCCCGGCGTGCAGGGCGAGGCCCCCGGCTCCACGCGCCGTGAACGGCTGGAACGACTGTGTCGAGAACGTTCCGAGCACTTGGGTCCCCAGGCGGACCTCGTAGTTCTGGTCGCCGTTGAAGAAGCCGCCTTGCGGACGGCCGGCGTCCAGCCAGCTCAGGCTAAAGATCCCGTCGTCATTGGCTGTGAAGGTCTGCGAGATCTCGCCGGTGGACTGGATGAAGCCGTAGGCGCGGCCGTCCTCCGTCAGCGCCCCTGGCCAGGCCGAATTCCCTTCGAACTGCAGGCCGGCTTGCGTGCCCGTCCATGCGCCGGCTGGGCAGGTGGCCTGCGAGAAGTAGCAGAAGCTGCCGACGGCGGCGGCCTGGTCCTCGAAGCCGCCGTCGACGAGCTGGGTGGCGGCCACGGCCGGCGAGGCGACAAGCGCCACAGCCGCCGCAACGGTAGCAAGACGGATCATGAGGGACTCCCTTGGGGCAACCGTGGGCGCCCTCGATCACGCCGCATGCGCGGCGAAGTTTATTCCCCGGACGGGCTAGCGGGATGGCCTAGATCAGGCCGCGCGCCCTGGCCTGCATGACCGCTTCGGTTCGGTTGGCCGCGCCCAGAACCGCGATCGCCGCGGCGATGTGGGCCTTGATGGTCGCCGGCGACAGCTCGAGCTCGCGGGCGATCTCCTTGTTCGAGCGGCCGAGCGCGGTCAGCTTGAGGACGTCGACCTGCCGCTCGGTGAGACGCGCCTCTCCTGGGGCCGGGCGGGGCCCCGCGGCGGCGCCGTCCCGCCGTCCCGACGCCAGCTCCGCCATGCGCGGCGGCAAATAGCGGCCGCCGGCCATCACGAGCCGGACGGCGGCTTCGATGAGCGCGCTCTTCGACGTCTTGGGTGCGAACCCCGCGATGCCGAGGTCGAACAGCGCCAGCAGCACCTGGTCGTCCTCGTTGCCCGTGACCACGAGGATCGGCGTGGCCGGCGCGGCGTCACGCAGGCCGCGGACGCCGTCGACCGGCGAGGCGCCCGGCATGACCAGGTCGCTGATGATGAGATCGGGGGGCTCGGCCGCCGCAGCGGCCCAAGCGCTCGGGAAGTCATGGGCCTGGCGCACCTCGGCCTGCGGCCAGCCGATCGCCACGGTCCCAGCCAACGCCTCGCGCAGCATGGCGTGGTCGTCGCAGATCAGACAGGACTTCATGCGCCGATAACGCTCACTCCGCCGGCGGCGGCCGTCAGGCAGCTTTGGCGTCGGCGACTGGAAGTTCAAGCCAGAAGGCGCTGCCGCGCCTCCACTTCCGCTCCAGCCCGACGCCGCCGCCCATCGCCGCGGCCATCCGCTGGGCCGATGCAAGCCCCAGGCCAAAGCCCCCGCGGATTTCGTCGCCATGGTCGGAGCCCTGGACATAGTCGTCGAACAGCCGCGCAAGGTCGGCTTCAGCGACGCCGACGCCGTCGTCGATTACCCACACGCAGACGCGGCCCGTCCGGCGGCGCGCGCCCATCAGCACCCTGCCGGCCTTGGCGTGGCGCAGCGCATTGCCCAACAGGTTTCCGAGCACGCGCTCGGCCAGGGCCGCGTCGCCGAGCGCCGTCAGGCGGCTCGGCAGCACCCGCAACTGCACGCCGGCGAGCCGGGCGGAGGGCTCGTTCATCTCCGCCGCCCGGGCCATGGCCACGCCCACGCCGAAGGGAGCGATCTGCGCCTCCACAGCTCCAGCCTCGAGGCGCAAGTGGTTGAGGATGCGGCGCAGTAGGTCCTCGGTGGCGTCGAACGCCCACTCGACGCGGCGCGCGGCGCGGGCGCGCAGAGCTGGATCGGTGGCGCGCATGGCGCCGGTCCACATCACGATGCGATCGTGGCGCCGCCACAACTGCGCCAAGCCGGGCTCGCGTCGGGCCAGCCGCCAGGCGAGCAGAGCGAGCCAGCCGACCGCACCCACGACCGTGATGACCACCGTCGCCGTGTTGAGCCAGTCCGGCAGCGCC
>CAZBXO010000056.1:13552-16821 GCA_964495645.1 uncultured Phenylobacterium sp.
CGCACCCACGACCGTGATGACCACCGTCGCCGTGTTGAGCCAGTCCGGCAGCGCCGCCGAGACCGCGTGCAGGACGAAGACGTTCGCAGTGATCCATACCGCGAGCGCCATGAGGTGCACCGGCAGCGTCCGGAGCATGGTCTGGTCCCTCCCGGGACGCATCCTTAAACGACTGCGCGGGGGCCGACAGGGCCATACGGCTAGGCCGGACGGGCGATGCCCAAAGTGAGGTGGGCGCGCGGCCTAGGCGCGCGCCTTCGGCCCGACCCGCGGCAACTCGATCCAGAAGGCGTTGCCGCCGTCCTTGCGCTCCACGAGCCCGACGCGGGCGTTCATCAGACCTGCGAGGCGGCGGGCCGAGCCGAGGCCGAGCCCCCACCCTCCGCGGATCTCGAAGCCCTGGTCGGGCTGGGCGTCGGAAAGCTGGGCCGCGTCGCCCGGCGAGGCCGGGGCCCCATCGTCCAGCACCCAGATGCGGATGGCTTCGCCGGCCCGTCGCGCGCCGACCAGCACCCGGCGGCCCCGCGAATGGCGCACGGCATAGCTCACCAGGTTGCCGATCGCGCGGTTCAGCAGCACAGGATCGGCCCACACCCAGAGGCGCGAGGCGACGGCGGAGATCGTGGTCCCGCTGAGCTCGGCCACCCGGGCGTTTTTCACGGCGGCCTCGCTCATCAGTCGGCCAATCGCCACCTCGGTGATCTTGAACTCCGGCGTCGCCAGCTCGAGCTGCAGGTGCTCCAGGATCAGCGCCATCTGGTGCTGCATCGAATCGAGCGCTCGGGCGACGTCGCGCACGGCGCCGGCGCGCTCGGCTGGGTCTTCGGTTGCGCGCCCGTGGTCGAGGGCCTTCTGGGCAAGCTCGAGGGGCTCCATGAAGTCGTGGACCGTGGAGCGCAGGAAGCGGGTGCGCGCGTCGCGGTCGGCGGCGACCTGGGCCGTCGCCGCGTCGGCTTCCACGTGGGCGGCGTGCGCCTCGTCGACGGCGCGCTGCAGACGGCGGTGCAGGACCAGGCCCATGAAGCCGTAGAGGACGCTGAACGGGATCATCGACCACGACGCCCACTGCCAGTGGGTGGCGAAGTAGAGGCCGATGGCGGCGGGCAGGATGAGGACGGCGAGGCTCGCGACGGGCTTGGCGGGCGGCGGCTGCACGGCGCCGGCCACTTGCAGCATCACGGTGCCCACCAGGAAGACGACCATCACCATCAGCAGCGGGACGTCGGCGTAGGGCGCCACGAGCCAGAAGGCCACGATTGCGGCGACGCCGCCGCCGGAGTTGAGGATCCGGTCCAGCGCCCGCGCCACCGCGCCGGTGGCTCCCAGGTTGCGGTACATCAGCAGGGCGATCGAGATCGCCGCATAGCCGAACATGATGGCCAGGATCAGGATCCGGCGCCCGTTCGGAACGGCGTCGCCCAACACGCCCAGGACGAACATCGTCAGGCCGACGAGGCAGACCTGGGCGATGAGATGGACGGGCCAGGGCCGTTGCATCCAGGGATTCTCCGAACCGGCGCCATCCTCGCGTCAAAGGTCGCGCTTGCAAGACTGTCGTTGGATGGCTGCAACTAACATGTCAGTTGCGCAAAGACCCGATCGGGTGTCCGTTGGGGTTCGGGATTTCCGCGACAGGGGGCGGCGAATGACGGCGTTTCGGTTGAACGGCAAGGCGGTGGACGCAAAGGCGCCGCCGGATTCGCCCCTGCTCTGGGCCATACGCGACGAGATCGGCCTGACCGGTACGAAGTTCGGCTGCGGCATCGGCCAATGCGGCGCCTGCACCGTGCACGTGAACGGCCAGGCGGTGCGCTCGTGCATCACGCCCGTGGCTTCCGTCGCCGGCGCCGCCGTGACGACGATCGAGGGGCTGGGCGGGGCGGCGCAACATCCGCTGCAGGCGGCCTGGATCGAGACCCAGGCGCCGCAGTGCGGCTACTGCCAGTCCGGCCAGATCATGCAGGCCGCAGCCCTGCTCTCGAAGACACCCAATCCGACGGACGCGCAGATCGACGCGGCGATGAACGGCAACCTCTGCCGCTGCATGGCCTACACGCGCATCAAGAAGGCCATCAAGCTGGCCGCCAGCAAGGGAGTCCGCGCATGAGACTCCTCCTCGACACGCCCGAGAGCGGGACATCCCGCCGCGGCTTCCTCATCACCGTGACCGCCGCTGGCGCGGTGATGGGCTTCACCGCCGCCCATGCGCAGCCTACGGCCGCGCCGAAGGGCTACGAGCCCACCATCTGGTATACGATCGGCCGCGACGGTTCGGTCGCCGTGCACGTGACCCGCGCCGAGATGGGCCAGCACGTTGGCACCGCCACCGCCCGCATCCTCGCCGAGGAGCTGGAGGCCGACTGGGCGAAGGTCCGTGTGGTCCACGTCGACTCCGACCCCAAATGGGGCCTGATGGTCACGGGCGGCTCGTGGTCCATGTGGCAGAACTACCCGATGATGAGCCAGGCCGGCGCGGCCGGGCGCATCGCGCTCACCGAGGCCGGCGCCAAGCTGCTGAAGGTCCCGGTGGAGAGCTGCCGGGCGCGGAACGGCGTCGTGGTCTCCGGCAAGAGCTCGATCAGCTACGGTGAGATCGTCAGCCGGGGCGCGCTCACCAAGAGCTTCACGCCCGAAGAGCTGGCCAAGATGCCGATCAAGGCGCCGGCCGACCGCAAGCTCATCGGCAAGCCGTTCCAGGCGCGCGACATCCCTGGAAAGACCAACGGCAAGGGGGTCTACGGTCTCGACGCCAAGGTCCCCGGCATGGTCTACGCGCGGCCGAAGCTGCCGCCGACCCGGTACGACTGCGAGGTCGTCTCGATCGACGACAGCGCGGCCAGGAAGGTGCCGGGCTACCTGCAGGCCATCGCGCTGAAGGACCCCTCCAATACCGTCCCCGGCGTGGTCATGGTCTATGCGACCAGCTTCGTCGCCGCCGACCGCGCCGCCCAGGCGCTGAGGGTCGAATGGAAGACCCCGCCGGCCGCCAGCGTTTCCGAGGCCGACCTGCAGGCCCGCGCCCGCGCGCTGCTGGCAGATCCGAAGGCCGGCGGCCTGGCCGTCGAGGACCCTGGCGTCGACGCGGCGTTCGCCCGCGCCGGCACGAAGCTGGAGGCGACCTACACGACCGGAACGGCGCTGCACTTCCAGCTGGAGCCGGTGAACGCGCTCGCCTTCGAGAAGGACGGCAAGGTCGAAATCCACACCGGCAACCAGTGGCAGTCGCTGGTGCTGCCGTGGCTCGCGACGGCGCTGGGCCGCAAGGAGGA
>CAZBXO010000056.1:16921-20587 GCA_964495645.1 uncultured Phenylobacterium sp.
GAGGCGATGGCGCCCTTCTTCATGCCCAAGGGCGCGAACGGCGTGGCCTACGATCCGTTCGCCATCAACGGCGCCAACCACTGGTACAACGTCGGCGCCCATCGGGTGCGGGCGGTCGGCAACGACCTGGCCAACAAGACCTTCCGGCCGGGCTGGCTGCGGTCCGTCGGACCGGGCTGGACCAACTGGGCGCTGGAAAGCTTCATGGACGAGGCGGCCCATGCGGCCGGCAAGGACCCGGTGGCCTTCCGTCTGGCCATGCTCGACGCCTCCGGCAAGAACGCCGGCTCCGCGCCCAACTCCGTGGGCGGGGCCAAGCGCCAGGCCGAGGTCCTGAAACGGCTGGCGGACAAGGTCGGGCCAACGACCGGCCTGCCGGCCGACACCGGCATCGGTTTCGCCACAACCTTCGGCCAGGAACGAGACATGCCGACCTGGACCGCCTGCGCGGCCCGCGTGAAGGTCGATCGCGCGACCGGCGCGGTGAAGGTGGAGAAGCTGACCCTGGTGGTCGACGCCGGCACCATCGTCAGCCCCGACGGCGCCATGGCGCAGACCGAGGGCGCGGCGCTCTGGGGCCTCAGCCTGGCCCTGCACGAAGGCGCGCAGTTCCGGAACGGCCAGGTCGCCGAGGTGAACCTCGACGCCTACCGGCCCCTGCGGATGGCCGACGTGCCGGAGCTCGACATCGAATTCGTGGCCTCCGACCACGCGCCGGTGGGCCTCGGCGAGCCTGCGACCACCGTGGTGGGCCCGGCGATCGGCAACGCCATCTTCAACGCCGTCGGCGCCCGGGTCCGCGACCTGCCGATCCGGCCGGCGGCGGTGAAGGCGGCGATCAGGACCTAGGGCGCGAGGAATAGCCCTCCGCAGGCGGTCGCGATGCGCTCGGGCAGGGACGGGCTCTAAACGCGGATGTCCAGGATTCGCCGGGCGCCCAGGCGCCTGGCGATTTCGCCGGCGATCTGGATTTCGGTCTCGATCCGGGTCTGGGGGGCCATCTTCAGGAAGTCGCCGGCGTCCAGGCCGCGCTCGGCCAACACCTGCTCGCGGATGCGGCCACGGGGGTCCTCGAAGGTGCGGTTGGACGGCTGGACCTCGGGCGACTCGGCCTTGGTCTCGGGCAGGCGCACGGCCGCGACAGCCGGCGAGGGCGCCGCCCGCGAAACCGTTCCAGACTGATACGCCCGGATGTCCATGGCCCCGGCCGGCGCAAGATTCGCGCCAAGGAGCCCGTCCGTGCTTTCCGCGCGAACTGCGTTTCCCGTGGTTCAAGACAAGAGAGCCTCCGCTTTCGCGGAGGCTCCCGAAGCTCACCGAGACCGGGCCCTCTACGCCGGCTGTTTGGCCGGTTGGGCCGGCGCGGCCTGGGGGCTGCGGTTCAGGTCGTAGAACTTGGGGGCCATCTTGGGGACCGCCTCGTTCAGGATCGACTGCACGGTCCAGGCCTCGCCCTCGCCCTTCGAGCAGGTCTCGATGGGGCGCGGCTGCGAGTAGAGGATGATGTTCTCGCCGGAGACGCCGAAGATCTGGCCGGAGACGCTCGATGCGGCCGGCGCCACCATCGCCACGGAGAACCGCGCCGGCTGGTCGGGGCGGATCTTCTCGGCCATCACCTTGCGCCGGGCGGCCGCCGCCTCGTCCTTGATCGGCACCGACTGGGTCATCCGTGTCCAGGCGACGGGGGCGATGCAGTTGGAGCGCACGTTGTTGCGCGCGCCCTCCATGGCGATGATCCGCGACAGGCCCGCGATGCCCATCTTGGCCGCGCCGTAGTTGGCCTGGCCGATGTTGCCGTAGAGACCCGATGTCGAGGTGAAGAACATGTAGGCGCCGTCGTTCTGTTCGCGGAACAGTTCGATGGTCGCGCGCGCCACATTGAACGAGCCACGCATGTGGACCGCGATCACCGCATCCCACTCGGCCTCGCTCATCTTGTGGAACATCACGTCGCGCAGGATGCCGGCTGGGTTGATCACCGCATGCAGACCGCCAAATTCCTTCTTCGCCTGCTCGACCATCCCGTAGACGGCATCCAGGTTGGTGACGCTGTCGGAGTTGGAGACCGCCTGGCCGCCCGCGGCGCGGATCTCAGCGGCGACCGCCTCGGCCGGGCCCGCGGAGCCCTCGTCCTCGCCCTTCAGGCCGCCGCCCAGGTCGTTGACGACCACCTTGGCGCCTTCCTGCGCCGCGATCAGCGCGCAGTCGCGCCCGATGCCGTTGCCGCCGCCCGTAACGAGGACGACCTTCCCGTCAAGAACACCCATCGCGCCAATCTCCGTGAATTTATGGAGATGACCCTTATTCGAGGCGGTCGGCCCGGCGCAAGTCGGGGAACAGGCGCGCCCAGAGCGCCGTGACGGCCATGGCGCCGACCCCGCCGAACACCGCCGCGCCGACAGGGCCCAGGAAGCGCGCGACGACGCCGCTCTCGAACTCGCCGAGCTCGTTTGAGGCGCCGATGAACACCGACGAGACCGCCGCGACGCGGCCGCGCATCGCGTCGGGGGTGACCAGCTGGACGAGGGTCTGACGGACATAGACCGAGAGCATGTCGGCGCCGCCGAGCACGGCCAGGGCGAAGACGGAGAGCCAGAGGTTCTTGGAGAGGCCGAACACCACCGTGGCCGCGCCGAAGACCGCCACGCCGGCGAACATGAAGCGCCCGGCGTGGCGGTGCAGCGGATTTGCGGCGAGCCAGAGTGCGATGATGGTGGCCCCGATCGCCGGGCCGGAGCGCAACAGGCCGAAGGCGAGCTCGCGCGTCATCTGGAAGCCGACGCCGCCGTAGCCGATGAAGGTGTCGGAGACCTCGATCACGTCGCGCGCGAACACCGGCAGCAGCGCCGTGGCCCCGCCCAGCAGCACCGCCGCCAGATCCAGCGAGATCGCGCCGAACACGATCTTCTGGCGCCAGACGTAGGCCAGGCCTTCCTTCATCAGCTGCCAGCGTGAGCCCGGGTTGACGTCCGGCTGCCCCGACTTGCGTATGGTCAGGACCAGCAGGGCCGCGACGCCGTAGAGGGCGAAGGCGGTGAAGTAGGCGGTCTGCGGCGAAATGTAGACCAGGAGGCCGCCCACGGCCGGTCCGAGAATCGAGGCTGTCTGCCAGGCGAGGGAGTTCCACGCGATGGCCCGCGGCAACAGGTTGCGCGGCACCAGCATGGGACCCAGGGCCGTGTTGGCCGGGGCGAAGAAGGCGCGCGCCGCGCCGAACAGGGCCGCGGTGGTCAGCAACAGCCAGGGCGAGGCGAAGCCCTGCAGGGTCGCGACGGCCAGGATCAGCACGCTCACGATTTCGCCGGCCAGGCAGGCCAGCAGCACCTTCTTGCGATCGTATCGATCGGCCGCTTCGCCGGCCGGCAGGGTCAGCAGCAGCACCGGCAGGAAGGCCGCCAGCCCCAGCATGGAGACCATGAAGGCGCCCTCGTTGACCGATCGGGTCTCGCGGGCGAGCGCGTACATGTGCCAGCCCAGCGCCACGCTCTGGATCTGGCTGGCGAAGGAGCCGGTCCAGCGCAGCCCCCAGAACAGGAGGTAGTCACGCTCCCGCAGGAGCGCGCGGGCGGACGGAAATTCGGGGGCGGCAGGCTCGGCCATGGGGCGCGCGCAACCTGCCCTGCGCCGGCTGCCGCCGCAACGAAAAGGCCCCGGCGCTCGCGCTCC
>CAZBXO010000057.1:0-20501 GCA_964495645.1 uncultured Phenylobacterium sp.
ACCACCTGCGGCGCGGCGCCGGCGTCGAGGGCTTCCTTCCAGCGCGGCGCGCAGAGGCACCAGCGGTCGCCGGGCTTCAGGCCGGGAAAGCCGAGGTCGCGGCGCGGCGTGGAGAGGTCGTTCCCGACCGACTTCGAGTAGGCCAGGAACTCCGCCGTCATCACCGCGCAGACCGTGTGCATGCCCTGGTCATGCGGACCCGTCTCGCAGCAGCCGTTACGGAAGAAGCCCGTGACCGGGTCGAGCGAGCAAGGCTTCAGCTCGCTGCCGAGGACGTTCTTGGCGCCGGCGTCGTAGCGGATCGGACGGATGGCCATGAGTCCATCCTAGCCGCTAGTCTCAGCGCCTCAATGCGCGAAGGAGCCGCAAGGCTGTGACGACCGCCCGCCCGCGCCGCAGCGCCCTCTACCTGCCCGCCTCCAACGCCCGCGCCATCGAGAAGGCGCGGACCCTGCCGTGTGACGTGGTGATCCTCGACCTGGAGGACGCGGTGGCGCCCGACGCCAAGCCGGAGGCCCGCGCCGCGGCGGTCGAGGCGGTGACGGCCGGCGGCTTCGGCCCGCGCGAGCTGGTGGTGCGGGTCAACGGACTCGACACGCCCTGGGGCGGGGACGACGTCGCGGCCGTGGCGGCGGCGGGCCCGGACGCCATCCTGTTCCCGAAGGTCTCGACGCCGGAGGACCTGCGGGCCTGCGCCTCCGCCGTGCGGCGGCGCGCCAGCATATGGGCGATGATCGAGACGGCGCGGGCCGTGTTCGGACTGGACGCGCTGGGCGCGGCCTCACGCATCCATGGGGTCGACGCGTGGGTGCTGGGGACCAACGACCTGGCCAAAGAGATGCGCTGCGTCCTCGACGGCGGCCGCGTTCCGCTGCTGCCGGCCCTGTCGCTGAGCGTCATGGCTGCTCGCGCCCACGGCCTCGTCATCCTGGACGGGGTCTTCAACGACATCGCCGACGCCGACGGCTTCGCGGCGCAGTGCGGCCAGGCGCTCAGCTTCGGCTTCGACGGCAAGAGCCTGATCCATCCCAGCCAGGTGGAGGGCGCGAACCGCGCCTTCACGCCGAACCCAGAGGCCGTGGCCTGGGCCCGCACGGTGGTGGGCGCTTTCGCCGCGCCGGAAAACGCCGCGAAGGGTGTCCTTAAGGTCGACGGGCGCATGGTGGAGCGCTTGCATCTGGCCGACGCCCAGCGCCTCATCGCCGTGGCGGACGCCATCGCGGCGCACCGGTCGGGAGCGGGATGAGACGAGGCTGGCTGATCGCAGGCGTGCTGGCGGCGTTTGCCGCATCGCCCGCGCTCGCCCAGGCGCCGCCCTCCGACGACCCCATCGGCGATCTGCTGGCCAAGCAGACGGAGGCGCTCGAGCCGCCCCCGCCGCCGCCCGCGCCTCGCTCCGTGAAGGGCGGGGTGACGCGCGAACTCTCGGACGCCGCGTACGACGCGCGCATCCGCGCTTCGATGGAGGCGGCGCGACGGGTGCGCGGACCGCTGGAGGGCGGCTGGACGATCGCCGGCGCGGGGGGCGACCTGTTCGACCTGCAGCTGTCGGAACGGAAGGGCGTGATCGAGGGCGCCTGGCGCGACCTGAGCCACGCCGGCGCGCCCGGCGCCTCGGGCTATATCGATGCGGTGGAGCGTTCGGGCGACGACCTCACGGTCCGTTTCGCCGACGGCCGCCTGACCGCCCTGCTGCACGCCCAGCCCGACGGCCTCTGGAGCGGCGAGCTGACCGGCGAAGGGTCCGGCCCACGGCCCATCCGCCTGAAGCGCCGCGGCCCCTGAGGTTGCGGAAGGCCCACCAGCCCCCCATAACGCCGGCCATGTCCGCTTCCGCGCCCGCCAAGCGCCTCTACATCAAGACCTACGGCTGTCAGATGAACGTCTACGACAGCGAGCGCATGGCCGATGTGCTGGCGCCGCTGGGCTACGGCGTGACCGACGAGGCGGCCGAGGCGGACCTGGTGGTGCTGAACACCTGTCACATCCGCGAGAAGGCCACCGAGAAGGTCTATTCCGAGCTGGGCCAGCTGAAGCGGATGAAGGCCGCCAAGGCCGGCGGCATGACCATAGCCGTCGCGGGCTGCGTGGCGCAGGCCGAGGGCGAGGAGATCATGCGCCGCCAACCGGCCGTGGATCTGGTCGTAGGCCCGCAGGCCTACCACCAGCTGCCCGAGCTGATCGCCCGCGCCCATCGGGCCCGCGGCGAGCGCCTGGCCGCCGATTTCGCGCCGGAAGAGAAGTTCGACGCGCTGTCGACCCAGCGCCGGCCGACCGGCGTGACCGCGTTCCTGACCGTGCAGGAGGGTTGCGACAAGTTCTGCACCTTCTGCGTGGTGCCCTACACCCGCGGCGGCGAGTGGAGCCGGCCGGCCGAGGCGATCGAGGCCGAGGCGCGCGCGCTGGCGGAAAAGGGCGTCCGCGAGGTCACCCTGCTGGGCCAGAACGTCAACGCCTATGCCGGCGAGGGCGGCTTGGCGGCGCTGGTCCGGCGCCTCGCAAAGGTCCCCGGCCTCGACCGTATCCGCTATACGACCAGCCACCCGCGCGACATGGACGAGGCGCTGATCGCCGCCCATGCCGAGGTTCCGGAGCTGATGCCCTACCTGCACCTCCCGGTTCAGGCGGGGTCGGACCGGGTGCTGAAGGCTATGAACCGCGCGCACACGGCGGAGAGCTACGTGCGCCTGATCGAGCGCATCCGCGCCGCGCGGCCGGACATCGCCATCTCCGGCGACTTCATCGTGGGCTTCCCGGGGGAGCGCGACGCCGACTTCGAGGCGACGCTGAGCCTGGTGCGTGAAGTGGGGTACGCCAGCGCGTTCTCGTTCAAGTATTCGCGCCGGCCCGGCACCCCGGCCTCGGCGATGCCGGGGCAGGTGGCCGAGGACATTAAGGAGGCGCGGCTGCATGCGTTGCAGGCGCTGCTGGCTGAGCAGCAGGCCGCGTTCAACGCCGTCCAGGCCGGCAAGACCCTGCCGGTGCTGTTCGAGAAGCCGGGCCGCCACCAAGGCCAACTGGTCGGGCGCAGCCCCTATCTGCAGCCTGTGCACGTCACCGCCCCGGATCGCCTGCTCGGCCGGATCGTTCCGGTCGCGATAGCGAGCGCCGGTCGCAACTCGCTGGCTGGCGTGCTGGAGATGGAGACGGCGTGAGCCGCGCCCCGGAATTCATCGCCCTCAGCGACGCCGCGGCCCGGGCCGTCGCCGGCCCGAACAGCCGCCACGTGGCGCTGATCGAGGACGCGTTCGGCGTGCTGGCCGAGACGCCGGGCGGCGGCGTGTCGCTGGCCGGCGACGCCAAGAGCCGCGCCCAGGCCAAGAAGGCGGTGCAGGCCATCGCCGCGCGCGCCGACCAGGGCCTGGAGATCGGCGAGGCGGACGTCCGCGTGGCCATCGGCCAGGCGCGCTCCGGCGACGGTGTGGGTTCGCCCCTGCCGGTCGGCCGCCGCGGCCAGGTCGCGCCGAAGACGGCCACCCAGGCCAAGTACCTCGATGCCCTGGCCCGCTGCGAGTTGGTCTTCGGGCTGGGCCCCGCCGGCACCGGCAAGACCTTCCTGGCGGTGGCGCATGGGGCGGGCCTGCTGTTGCGCGGCGAGGTGGACCGGCTGGTGGTGTCGCGCCCGGCGGTGGAGGCCGGCGAGCGGCTGGGTTTCCTGCCCGGCGACCTGACCGAGAAGGTCGATCCCTACATGGCGCCGGTCTGGGAGGCGTTGACCGACATCCTGGGCGCCGAACAGTTGCGCCGGCGCCGCGAGAAGGGCGAGATCGAGGTGGCGCCGATCGCCTTCCTGCGCGGCCGCACGCTGGCCCACGCCTACATCATCGTCGATGAGGCCCAGAACGCCACGCGACTGCAGATGAAGATGGTTCTGACCCGCCTGGGCGAGGGCGCGAAGATGGTGGTCACGGGCGATCCCAGCCAGATCGACCTGGTGAACCCGAACGATTCCGGCCTGCCGCATGCCGTGGGTCTGCTGGAGGGCGTGAAGGGCATCGACGTGGTTCGCTTCTCTTCGGAGGACGTGGTGCGCCATCCGTTGGTGGCGCGGATCGTCCAGGCCTACGACGCGGACGCCGAACGCCAGCGGGGCAAGCGTTGATCGACGTCGAGATCGAGGATCCGGCCTGGCGCGAGGCCATCCCCAAGGTCGAGATGCTGGTCCGCGAGGCCGCCCTCTCGACCATGGACTTCGAGGGGGCCGAGGGCGAGGGCGCGACCATCCTGCTGACCTCCGACGACGAGGTCGCGACGCTCAACAAGGCGTTCCGCGGGAAGGAGGGTCCTACCAACGTGCTGTCGTTCCCGTCGCCGAAGAACCCCGAACGGCACCTGGGCGACGTCGCGCTCGCCTGGGGCGTCTGCGCGCGCGAGGCGGCCGAGCAGGGCAAGCCGATCGAGCATCATCTCCAGCACCTGATCGTGCACGGCGTGTTCCACCTTCTCGGATACGATCACATCGGCGATGATGAGGCCGAGGCCATGGAGGGCCTCGAGCGTGCCGTGCTGGCCGGTCTGGGGATTCCGGACCCGTATGCGGCCGGCGAGGGAGAGCATGACTGACCCCGACGCCCGAAGTCGCAACGGCCCTGGCGCGCGCCGCGGCCTGAGGGGCCTTCTCGACTTTTTCCGCCGCCCGTCCGAAGCCGCGGCCGACGAGGCGCCCGACCGCGAGACCGAGGAGACGGGCGAGTTGATCCGGCAGGCCCGGATCTTCCAGACGCTGCGGGTCGACGACGTGATGAAGCCGAGGGCCGACATCCATGGCCTGTCCCGCGCCTGCACCTTCGCCGAGGTGATCGCTCACTTCGTGGAGACCGAGCACTCCAGGATGCCGGTCTACAAGGAGACGCTCGACGAGCCGGTAGGCGTGGTCCACGTGAAGGACGTCTTCAAGCTGATGGCGCGCAAGGTGCGCAAGCCCAAGCCCGACGACCTGGTGCTGCAGGGCCGCCACCACATCGTGCGAAAGGCGCTCTACGTGCCGCCGTCGATGCCGGCCACGGACCTGCTGACCATGATGCGGGCCAAGCGCATGCACATGGCGCTCGTCATCGACGAGTTCGGCGGCACGGACGGCCTTGTCACGCTGGAGGACTTGCTGGAGACCCTGGTCGGCGAGATCGCCGACGAGCACGACGTGGCGGGCGACTCGGGCTTCTCGCCGATCGTCGAGGACGAGGACGGCTGGGTGGTCGACGGCCGCGCGCCGCTGGAGGAACTGGAGCAGGCCCTGGGCGACGGGGTCGACCTGGCGCCGGCCGACCTCGACGAGGAGATCGACACCGTGGCGGGCCTGGTCAACGCGCTGGCCGGCCGCGTGCCGCAGCGGCGCGAGCAATTCGTCCACGACGGCGGCTTCACAATCGAAGTGCTCGCTGCCGATCCCCGGCGCGTGAAGCGGGTCCGAGTGAGACGCGCGCAGCCGGCGACGACCGCCCAGGACTGATGGTCGAGGCTGTGCGCGCCGCGGGCGCCTTGGTTCAACGCAAAGGACGCAGAGAGGGCGCAGAGAGCGTGCGCTCTGCGTTCAATAGCGGCGCTGGCGCGGCATGAACGTCTGGGCCTCGCGCCTCATCCCGCTCCTGGCCGGCTTCGCGGCGGGGCTGGCCCATCCGCCGTTCGGGGTGCTGCCAGGGCTTCTGGGGTATGCGGCGCTGCTGTGGCGGCTCGAGGCGCCGGGGCCGCGCCCGCTCTGGCGGGCGTTCGGGGCCGGCTGGCTGGCCGGCCTGGGCTACTTCGGCATATCGGTCTGGTGGATTGTCGAGCCGTTCCTGGTGGACGCCCGCACCTATGCCTGGATGGCGCCGTTCGCGATCGCGATGATGGCCGGCGGGCTGGCGCTGTTCTGGGGCTTTGCCGCGTTGGCCTATCGGGCGGCGGCCCCGCAGGGGCTCTGGCGCGTCCTGGTCTTCGCGGGCGTCTTCGGCCTCTTCGAGTGGCTGCGTGGGCACATCCTGACCGGCTTCCCGTGGAACCTGCCGGGGGAGAGCTGGACCGCCGGTTCGGCGCCGTCGCAGGCGGCCGCGCTGCTGGGCGCCTACGGCCTCTCCTGGCTCACCCTGGCCATCGCCGCCGCGCCCGGCTTGATCGCGCTGCCCATCAAGGCCTCGGCCAAGGCGGTGGGAGTCGGCGTGGCGGTCGTCGGCCTTGCCGGGCTCTATGCCGCAGGCGAACAGCGGCTATCCGGCGTGACCGCGTCCGCCGGCGGCCCGCCTGTCCGCATCGTGCAGGCGAACATCGACCAGAAGGAAAAGTGGAAGCCGGAGAATCTGGACACGATCTTCGCCAGCTATGTCGCGCTGACCCAGCGACCGGGCGCGCCCCAGGTCGTGGTCTGGCCGGAGGGCGCCCTGCCGGCGGTGATCGACGACCTCATCGCGCCCGGCTCGCGCTATGGTCCGCTGCTGCGAGATGCGCTCCGGCCCGGCCAGGTCCTCCTGATGGGGGCCAATCGCGCTGAAGCCGTTCGCGGCGGCGACTATCGCTACTTCAACAGCCTCATCGCCTTCCGCCGAGAGGGCGAGGCTTTGCGGGTCGTGGGCGTCTACGACAAGCACCGCCTGGTGCCGTTCGGCGAGTTCATCCCGCTCGGCGATCTCGCCGGCAGAGTCGGCTTCCGCAGCCTGGTGCACATGCCGGAGGATTTCACCGCCGGCCCGACGCCGAAGCCGTTGATCGCACCCGGCTTGCCGCCGGTGCAGCCGCTGATCTGCTATGAGGCGCTGTTTCCCGGCCTGGCCGGCAAGGGTGCGGGACGGCCGGCCTGGATCCTGAACATCTCGAACGACGCCTGGTTCGGCCAGGGCTCGGGGCCGCTGCAGCACCTGAACATCGCCAGCTACCGGGCCATCGAGCAGGGCCTGCCGATCGTGCGTTCCACCCCGACCGGCGTCTCGGCGGTGATCGACCCCTACGGCCGAATCGTCCCGGGCAAGCGCCTGGGCCTGAATGCGACCGGCGTCATCGACGCGGCCCTGCCATCCGCGGCCGCTCCGACGCCGTACAGCCGTTGGGGCGATGCGGGCTTCTGGATCCTCACCGGGCTCTCGGGTCTCGCCGCGCTGATCGGCCGCCGCCGCGGCCGCTTGTGAGCATATAAGGATTTCTTTATAGGCTGGCCCGCGCCTTGCGAGGCCGCCGCTTCGAACCCGAACCTGTGCCTTTCCGGAGCCCCCCTGTGAGCCGTTCGAACTACATCTTCACGTCCGAAGCCGTGTCCGAAGGGCACCCCGACAAGGTCGCCGACCGCATCTCCGACACCGTGGTCGACGCCTTCCTGGCCGCCGAGCCAGAGGCGCGCGTCGCTTGCGAGACCCTGGTGACCACCAACCGCATCGTACTGGCGGGCGAGGTGCGGGCCGGCAAGCCGGGCGCCTCGAAGTCCGAGAACAAGCAGCTCACCAAGGACATCGTGAAGTCGCTGGAGCCCAAGGTGCGGGCGGCGATCAAGGACATCGGCTACGAGCAGAAGGGCTTCCACTGGCAGAAGGCGAAGTATGCCTGTTTCCTGCACGCCCAGTCCGACCACATCGCCCAGGGCGTCGACGCCTCCGACAAGAAGGACGAGGGCGCTGGCGACCAGGGCATCATGTTCGGCTACGCCACCGACGAGACGCCGGAGCTGATGCCGGCCACGCTGCAATACTCGCAGAACATCCTGAAGCGCCTGGCGGAGGCGCGGAAGTCCGGCGAGTGCCCGGTGCTCGAGCCCGACGCCAAGAGCCAGGTGACCATCCGCTACGAGGAGGGCCGCCCGGTCGAGATCCTGCAGATCGTGGTCTCCACCCAGCACAAGAAGCGCATCGGCCTGCAGAGCGCGACGCCCAAGCGCATCCACGAGGCGATCCGGCCGTTCGTCGAGGAGGTGATCCCCTCGGGCCTGATCACAAAGAAGACCAAGTGGCACGTGAACCCCACCGGCCGCTTCGAGATCGGCGGGCCGGACGGCGACTGCGGCCTGACCGGGCGCAAGATCATCGTCGACACCTACGGCGGCGCCTCGCCGCATGGCGGCGGGGCCTTCTCGGGCAAGGACCCGACCAAGGTGGACCGCTCGGCGGCCTACGCCTGCCGTTACCTGGCCAAGAACGTGGTGGCCGCGGGCCTGGCCAAGAAGTGTACGATCCAGATCAGCTATGCGATCGGCGTCGCCGACCCGCTGAGCTTCTACGTCGACCTGCACAACACCGGCGAGATCGACCCGGCCAAGCTGGAGCTGGCGCTGCCGGAGCTGATCGGCGGGGCTACCCCGCGGGCGATCCGCCAGCACCTGGGCCTCAACCGGCCGATCTATGCGCGCACCGCGGCCTACGGACACTTCGGCCGCACCCCTGACAACGAAGGCGGATTCTCGTGGGAACGGACGGATCTCGCGCCGGAGCTCGCGAAGCTGGCCTGAAGGCCTGGGCGCGCCGGCTGAAGCAGGACGCCCACGCCGTCTGGCTGTGTGGGCGCGATCCGCGCACGCCCCTGGCCGCCAAGGTGGTCGCGCTGGCGACGGCGGCCTACGCGTTTTCGCCCTTTGACGTGATCCCGGACTTCGTGCCGGTTCTGGGGCTGCTCGACGACCTGATCCTGGTGCCGTTCGGCATCTGGCTGGCGATCCGGCTGATCCCGGAGGAGGTGCTCGCGGAGCACCGCAGGACGGCGGCGGCCGCGCCCGACAAGCCGGTCAGCCGCCTCGGCGCGGCGGCCGTCGTGACGGTCTGGATCGCCATCGCCGGGGCGGCCGCCTGGGTCTGGCTGAAGAAGACTTGAGCGACGCCCACCCGCCCCTGCGCTCCTTCGGACGTCTGAAGTCGCGGCCCATCAAGCCGCGTCAGGCGGCGCTGATGGAAACCCTGCTGCCGCGCTTGCGCGTGCCGCCGGGTCCCGTCGCGCTAGCGGGCGAGACCTGGCTGGAGATCGGCTTCGGCGGCGGCGAGCACATGGCGGCGCAGGCCGCGCGGCATCCGGGAGTCACGTTCATCGGCGCAGAGCCGTTCCAGAACGGCGTCGCCAGCGCGGTGCGCCATATCGACGAGCAGGGGCTGACCAACGTCCGCATTCACGACGGCGACGCCCGCGAGCTGCTGGCCCGACTGCCGGACGGCGGTATCGCGCGGGTGTTCATCCTCTTCCCCGATCCCTGGCCCAAGGCCCGCCACCACAAGCGCCGCCTGGTCCAAACGGAGACGGTGACCGAACTGGCCCGCGTGCTGGCGGCGGGCGGGCGGCTGCGATTCGCGAGCGACTGGGCCGACTATGCCGACTGGGCGCTGGCGCGCTTCCTCGCCAAACCCGCCTTTCGCTGGACCGCCGAGCGCGCGGACGATTGGCGCAGGCCCCCTGCCGGCCACGTCACCACGCGCTATGAGGAAAAGCGCCTCGGCGACTGCGCGCCGGTCTGGCTGGATTTCCTCCGTACCTGACACCGCGATTGGGGCCGCCAGGGCAGTTGGCGCGGCGACTCTGCCGTGTCGGTTCGCGTGAGACGCGAATCGGCTTGCTCTCGATCAGCGATTGTAGGCCTTCTCTACTCGAGCGCGCGGAACCGGCCGCCCACGGTGTGCGCACGCGCCTTGCATGTGCAAGGGCGCAAACAGTCGATGAGGTTGGCCGTGTTCGATTCCGGGACGCTGAAGATGGGCCCAAGGGCGATGGCGGCGGGCGCCGCGGCGATAGCATCCATGGCCTTGCTGGCGGCGGCGACGCCCGCGGCGGCGGCCCACACGATCTATGTGAAGTCCGCCACGATGAACACGACGTTCCAGGCCAACATCGGAGGCTTCGGCGCGGCCTATTCGAACGGCGTGACCTTCACGGTGGCGGACTCCGCGGCGGCCAACGCGCCGACCTACGACCTCTACGGATTCTGCATCGACATCTTCCACGACATGTACATCAACACGCCGTTGAACTACGCGTACACGTCGACCTATGGGGACTACAGCGCGCAGCCGCTCTACACGAACTACGGCCCCAATCCGGCGCTGAACCAACTCGACTCCATCCAGATCGACAAGCTGACGAACCTGATCGACACCGGCTGGTTGCTGCATATGCAGGATCCGAGCGGGTTCGACACGGCGATGCGGACGGCGGCGATCCAGGCGGCGGTGTGGAAGGTCGCCAACCCGACGGTGGCCATCAGCGTGCGCAGCAACAACCTGACGGCCGCGCAGTTCACCCAGTACCAGACCTACTACAACGACTACCTGAACGGTAACTACACCAGCCTGGCCGACCTCAACGACCGGGTCTACACGATCACCGACCAGAGCACGAACCCGATGCACCAGACCTTCGCGGTCGGCTGGCCGATCGAGGGCGTGCCGGAACCGGGGACCTGGGCCTTGATGATCGGCGGCTTCGGCGCGGTCGGCGCGATGGTGCGCCGCCGTCGCCTGCAGGCGGCCTAAGCCGCCCTATAGCGCTCGATCGACTCGCGGATCAGCTGGGCGGCTTCTTCGGGGTCGGCCCACCGGATGATGTCGACGCTCTTGCCCTTCTCCAGGTCCTTGTAGTGCTTGAAGAAGTGGGCGATCTGCTCGACCAGGATGGTGGGTAGCGAGCGCCATGAGTCCACCCCGGCGTAGAACGGGTGCAGGGCGTCCACCGGCACGGCCAGGATCTTCTCGTCGCCGCCGGCCTCGTCGCGCATGATCAGCGCGCCCACCGGCCGTGCGCGGATGATCGCGCCGGGCACCACCGGGGTGGGACCCACGACGATGATGTCCATCGGGTCGCCGTCGTCGGCCAGGGTGTGAGGGATGAAGCCGTAGTTGCCCGGATAGAACATGGCCGTGTGTAGGAAGCGGTCGACGAAGATCGCGCCGCTATCCTTGTCCAGCTCGTACTTCACCGGCTCCCCGCCCTGCGGGATTTCGATGATCGCGTTGACGTCGTAGGGCGGATTCTTCCCGATCGGGATCTTGGAGAGGTCCATGGGGGCGCATGTGCGCCAAACACCCCCTCGGTGTCATCCCCCACGGGCGTCATCCCGGTTTCGGCCAGCCGAAAGGCCCGGACTGATCGGCGCCGGGTGGCCACGGAGAGTGACCGCCCCCCGCAGCCTTCCACCTTGGGTCGGACGAGGGTTTCGCTCATTGGCGCGCCTCTCTTGAGGTTGGCCGATTTGCGCCCATCTGCCCTACTGCACGGTGGGATCGGGCGAAGGCGGCCGATCGCTGAATCGGGCAGCGGATTCAAGAGTTGGAGCGGACCGCGGGCGCAATGGTGGAGTCCACTTTTGCTCAACGCGCTCCGGCGACGTAAAGAGCTTCCACGCGACGGCGTTGGGGCCGGGAGGATCGACACTTGGCCGAAGCCTGTTGCGACGATCGTCCCCTTGTCTTCGAAGACCTGGTCCGCTGGATGGCGGAGGGCGCCAAGCCCAAGGCCGAGTGGCGCTGCGGCGCCGAGCACGAGAAGTTCGTCTTCCGGCTGGGCAGCCACGAGCCCGTGCCCTACGAGCCCCAGGGTATCAAGGCGCTGCTCGACGGCCTGACCCGATACGGCTGGACGCCGGTGATGGAGGGCGAGAACGTCATCGCGCTCGAACGGGGCCTGGCCAACGTCAGCCTGGAGCCCGGAGGCCAGTTCGAGCTCTCCGGCGCCCCGCTCGAGACGATCCACGACATTTGCGAGGAGACCGGCGGCCACCTGCAGGAGGTGAAGACCGTCGCCGACGAACTGGGCCTGGGGTTCCTGGGGCTCGGCTTCACGCCGATCTGGCGGCGCGACCAGGTCCCGGTGATGCCCAAGGGCCGCTACAAGATCATGCGCGCCTACATGCCGAAGGTGGGCGCCCTGGGCCTCGACATGATGTTCCGCACCTGCACGGTGCAGGCGAACCTCGACTTCGCCGACGAGGGCGACATGGTGGCCAAGTTCCGCGCCAGCCTGGCGCTGCAGCCGATCGCCACCGCCCTCTTCGCCAATTCACCGTTCATCGAGGGCAAGCCGTCGGGCCTGCTCTCGGCCCGCGCCAACGTCTGGACCGACACCGATCCTGACCGCACCGGCATGCTGGACTTCGTGTTCGCCGACGGCTTCGGCTTCGAGGCCTACGCCCGCTATGCGCTCGACGTGCCGATGTACTTCGTCAAGCGCGACGGCAAGTACATCGACGTCTCCGGGCGCTCGTTCCGCGACTTCATGGAGGGCAAGCTGCCGGAGCTGCCCGGCGAGCGGCCGACCCTGAAGGACTGGGCCGACCACACCACCACCCTGTTCCCCGAGGTGCGGCTCAAGAAGTACCTGGAGATGCGCGGCGCGGACTCCGGGCCGTGGAGCCGGCTCTGCGCCCTGCCGGCGCTGTGGATCGGCACGCTCTACGACAGTGCGGCGCTGGCCGCCGCCTGGGACCTGGCTAAGGACTGGGACATCGAGGACCACGAGCGCCTGCGCGCCGACGTGGCCCGCCTGGGACTGAAGGCGCAGGTGGGCGGGCGCACCGTGCAGGACGTGGCCAAGGACCTTGTCGCGATCGCCAAGGCCGGGCTGAAGGCCCGCAACCGCCTCTCCGGCGGGATGGTCGACGAGAGCGGGTTTCTCTCCGAGCTGGAGATGATCGCCGATTCGGGCGTGACCCCCGCAGAGCGGCTGCTGGAGCTGTACGAGACCCGCTGGGAGGGCGACGCCAGCCGTGTCTTCGAGGACTTCGCCTACTGAGGTGGAGCGCTACCTGACCCCGCCCTCCAAGGTGGGGCCGGACACGTTGGGCGCCCAGTGGTCCTTCTGGGAATGGCCGTCCCCGGTGTCGGTGTGCTGCACGATCTCGTCGATCTCGGCGCTATCGGTTCCGGCCTCCACATGGCGAGGGTTCACGGCAGCGTCGTCGACCTCGTAGACCTCGACCTTGTCCGGATAGAAGGCCACCCGACCGCTGATCGCGGTCATCGCCGGATAGGGCTCCTCGTAGGTCCAGACTGCGTTCTCTGCGAACTGTCCGTCGATCAGGATCGTGTAGTAGGCCGCGTCGCCCTTGTACGGGCAGTGCGTCTTGCGGTCGGTGCGGGACATGTACTCCAGCGCCACGTCCTCCCGGGGGAAGTAGACCACCGGCGCGTAGCTCGCCTCCTGCAGCACGAGCGCGTCGTTGGTGTCGGCGATCACGTGGCCGTTGAACAACGCGCGCCAGCGCGACTTCGCGGGCGTGACGGTGATCGGGTGATCGGGGCCGGGGGTCAGCATGCCAAAGAGTCTCCTCGCTTGCGCAGTGGAACGCGGGAACGCTGGCCCGGGGTCCGTCGGGGAAGGGCGTTGCTTGTGCTGGGCAGGTCCGCGTGTTTTCTTCCCGCCAAATCCGCACGGCCCGCGAAACCCGACCCAGGCCCTGCGAGTCCATAGGGAAACGGAAACTCTCCCCGATGAACATCATCCTCCTGCTCGGCATCGTGGTCACCCTCGTGACCGGCATACCCGTGCTGCTGCAGCTCCTGCGCAACCATCCGCGCGGGCTGATCATCCTGTTCTTCGCCGAGATGTGGGAGCGGTTCTCCTACTACGGGATGCGCGGCATCCTGATCTTCTACCTGACCCAGCACCTGCTGTTCGACGACGCGACGGCCGGGGCGCAGTACGGCTCCTACACCTCGCTCGTGTACCTGCTGCCGCTGCTGGGCGGCATCATCGCCGACCGCTGGCTGGGCACGCGCAAGGCCGTGGCTTTCGGCGCCCTCCTGCTGGTCGCCGGCCACTTCACCATGGCGATCGAGGGCAAGCCTGCGACCCAGACGCTGACCTACGCCGGCCAGAGTTACGAGGTGCAGGCGACCGGCCGGATGGAAAGCCGCCAGGCGCGTCTGGTCGTCGCCGGCCAGCCGCACGAGTTCGGCGCCACCGCCGACGGCGGCCTCGAGATCAAGGGTCTGGCGCCCGGCGGCGCGCTGCCGACCGTGCTGCCCAAGGGCTCCTACGAACTGAAGAGCCAGACCGACCCGATGGGCAGGAACGCCTTCTTCCTGGCGGTCAGCCTGATCATCATGGGCGTGGGCTTCCTGAAGCCGAACATCTCCACCGTCGTGGGGCAGCTGTACCCGCAGGGCGATCCTCGGCGGGATTCCGGCTTCACCCTCTACTACTACGGCATCAACCTGGGCGCGTTCTGGGCCTCGGTGCTCTGCGGCCTGCTGGGCGAAACCGTCGGCTGGTGGGCCGGCTTCGGCCTCGCTGGCGTCGGCATGCTGGCCGGCTTCGTGGTCTTCGTTCTCGGCAAGAAGCACCTGGAGGGCCATGGCGAGCCGCCGGATCCGGCCGCGCTCAAGGTCAAGTTGGCCGGCCCGGTCACCCGCGAGCAGGCCATCTACGCGGGTGGGCTGCTGGGCGTGATCCCGGTGTTCTTTCTGGTGCAGTACAACAACGTCGTGGGCGCCGCGCTGCTGGCGGCCACTGTCGTGGCGCTGCTCTACATCGCCTGGTTCCTCACCCGGATCGGCAAGGTCGAGCGCGAGCGGATGATGCTGGCCATGGTGCTGATCTTCGGCGCGGTGGTGTTCTTCACCCTGTTCGAACAGGCCGGCACCAGCCTCAACCTGTTCGCCGACCGCAACGTCGACCTGATGGGGATCGCAGCGGCCCAGACTCAGTCGTTCAACGCGGGCTTCATCCTGATCCTGGCGCCGGTGTTCGCGGCCATGTGGGCCTGGCTCGCCACCCATAACCGCGATCCCAACCCGACGCTGAAGTTCGGGCTGGGACTGATCCAGGTGGGGCTGGGCTTCCTGATCGTGGTCTGGGCCCGCGGCCTGGCCGACGACCAGTATCGCATGCCGCTGTTCATGCTGGGTCTG
This sequence comes from uncultured Phenylobacterium sp., assembly GCA_964495645.1. Classification (GTDB taxonomy): domain Bacteria; phylum Pseudomonadota; class Alphaproteobacteria; order Caulobacterales; family Caulobacteraceae; genus Phenylobacterium. The sequence goes on from CAZBXO010000057.1 coordinate 14,778, forward strand.
CTCTACCTTCTGCACACAACCGGCGAGCTCTTCCTGTCGCCGGTCGGCCTGTCGGAGATCACCAAGCTCTCCGTGGCGCGGATCGTGTCGTTCATGATGGCGGTATGGTTCCTGTCCTCCTCGATCGCCCAATTCGTCGGCGGCAAGATCGCGGGCCTGATGGGGACCGAGACGGTGGGCGGCCAGGTCCTCGACGCCCGCGCGGCGCTGGAAACCTCGCTCGACGGCTTCAACAAGCTGGGCTGGGCGGGCGTGGGCGTCGGTGTGGTGTTCGTGGTCGCGAGCTTCGCGATCAAGCACTGGGCCCACGGCGTGAACGATCCGGGCAACCACCCACAGCCGGAACCGATCGCCCCGACGCTGGATGGCGAGCGCCAGGCGGTGAACCCGTCGACTGTACGCAGCGACCGCGGCGCCTGATCAGCCCCCGAAGTTCTTGCGGATGCGGATCGCGTAGGACTGCAGCGTCTTGAAGGTCAGCCGGTCGTCGAGGCTCGGCGGCCCGCTGGCGTTCCGCGGCCCGGGATAGAGGAGGTAGGTGTCGCGCAGGTCGCGGCGCGTGACGTTGTTCAGATCGAACCGCACCGACATGTCGCTGGCCGGCCGCCACTCCACATAGGTGCGGATGAAGGCGTGCAGCTGGAAGGTCTCGATCGAGTTGAAGCGGAAGTACCGCTCGCGGAACGGATTGAAGACGTCGAAGCCCCAGGTCAGCTTGTACTGCGGCAGGTCGTAGGAGAAGAGCAGGTTCCAATCGTAGTTGTGCATCCCCTGCAGCGCGCGACGTTCGCCCGTGGTCGGGTCGATGACGTGGCTCCACCGCCGGTAGATGTCGCTCTTCAGCAGCGCCCCCGGTAGGCCGACCTTGTCGAACGGCAGCGTCAGCGACAGCTGCAGGATGTCGCGAACCCCGTCGCCGATGTTGGCCGGATGGTCGAAGACGCTGCCGTCCGGCGCGAACACGGGACCGCGGTCGACGACGTCGCCGATCTCCGAATGGCGATAGGTCAACACCACCGCGCCCTTGGTCCAGAACCGCTGCTCGAAAGTGGCCTCACCGACCCACGTGTCTTCGGGATCGAGGTCCGGGTTGCCGGCCGTGACGCCGCCGGCGTTGTTGAGGTCCCCCTGGGCGACGAAGTCCCCGAAGTTCAGCTGGCCGACCTCGCGCTCCACCCGTAGACGAATCTGGGTCGTCGAGCGCGGAGCCCAGGTCGCCGTCAGCCGCGGCTTGACGTACTTGAGCGTCTTCTCGAGCACGACGTCGCCGTCGGACGTGAGCTTCGAAAACTCGTAGCGGACGCCCGCGTCGAGCGTCCACTTCGGCGTCACCCGCCATGCCGCCTTGGCGAAGACCTCGTTGCGGTCCTCCTGCACCTGGACGCTGGCGCCGGGCACGACCGTCCCGGTCACGGCCGAAACGCTGTCCAGCTTGTTGATGGCCGTCTCCGCGCCGAACTCGGCGGAGATGTCGGCGCCGAACCGGTGCTTGAGAACGCCCCGCGCGATGGTCTCGCTGATGTCGCGGTCCTGGGTGAACGTGCTGACCGAGGTCGAGGTGAAGACGTTCAGGAAGTCGCGGGTGCGGTCGGTGCGCAGGCCCACCAGTTCGATGTCGGTGGCCGGGCCGAAGGCGCGGCCGTACCTCAGCCCGAACTCGGTCTCCCTGAAGGTCGAGATGTTGACGTTGTTCTCGTGCAGGGGCGGCGTGGTGAGGACGTCACGCTCTTCCTCACCCTTGAATTCGTCGTCGAGGTAGCGGGCGGACAGCCGCAGCGCGCCGCCGACAACCGGCGTTTCGACAGCGCCCTGCAGAACGTACTGGCGCCCGTCGCCCTCCGTCTCGAAGACCGTGTCGGTCCGCACGCCCGTGGCCCCGTCGATCCGCACGCCATGGCCCGGGCCCGACCCGTCGTTGAAGCCTGAGCCCATGCGCGCAGCCAGCTCCCACTTGCGTGGGCCGATGTCGCCGGAGCCCTCCAGCCGCCAGCCGGGCAGGTCGCGGCCGTCGATGGTGTGGAGGTCGCGCACCTCCGCCAAGGCCCGCATCCCACCGCCCTGCTTGCGGATGACGTTGGCGAGCACCGTCTTGCCCTGCATGTCGATGCCGGGCGCGCCGCCGCGGATGATGTCGATCCGCTCGACCTTCGAGGCCGGGATGCGCGCGATGATGTCGCCGAGGTTGTCGGACTTCGACGCGGGTCGCTGGCCGTCGACCAGCACGTTGCCCGCCGCGCCCTCGAACCCGCGCACCCCGCTGCCGCCGTCGAATTGGAAACCCGGGATCCGGTTCAACATGTCGAGCGCCGAGCTCGGCTGCTGGGCGGCGAAGTAGGACGGTGGGTAGCTGATCACCCCTTCCTGCGGCGCAGCGGCCGCTTCGGGCTGGGCTGCCGCCACAGCCTGGGCCAGTAGGTAGAAAAATGACATGTGTAACTCTCCGCGGCCCACATGCCCTGCGCCGGCGCGATGGCGCTAGTTAAATCGCTGCAACCTTGGCCTTTACCGTCAGCCGCCGAACGTCTTGCGGATGCGGACGTAGACCATGCGGCCAAACTGCAGGTCGCGGTCGTCGACGTTGGGGGTCCCCCCCACCGTGCGCGTCGGCGAGTAGCTGTAGCGAGTGAGCCGCAGGCCGCGGGATGTGAAGTTCTGCACCTGAAGGCTGATGTTCAGGTCCGGCTGCGGGCGCCACTCGGCATAGGCTACCGCGAAGGTCTTCAGCTTGACGTTCTGGATGGCGTTGAAACGGTAGGAGGTCTGCCGCCACCCGCCGCCCGCATTGGCCCCGTAGCTGAACGCCCGGGAGACGTCATGTGTGTAGGAGGCTTCCCAGTCGACGGGATGCTGGTTCGAGATGCGACGCTTCTCGCCGGTCGTCGGGTCGGTGACCTTCGAACTGCGGCGGATCACGCTTCCCTTGAACTGGGCGCCCTTCAGGCCGACCCGCGCCAGGGGCACGGTCACATCCGCGGCGATCTCGTCCTTGGTCCCCTTGCCGATGTTGGTCGGCGTGTCGAACACGCTGCCGTCGTCGGTGAACACCGGGCCGCGGTCGATGACGTCCGAGAGTTCGAAGTGGCGGGCGGTGAGGGTGATGGAGCCGTCCTTCCAGAACCGCTGCTCCAGCGCGGCCTCGATGACCCAGGCCTTCTCCGGCTCGATGTCGGGGTTGCCGGCCATGATCCCGGCGCCGTTGTTGAAGCTGGAAGAGGCGACGAAGTCGTCGAAGTTGAGCTGCCCGACCTCGCGCTCGCCCCGTATGCGCAGCTGGGTCATCGGCCTGGCCTGCCAGGTGACCGCCACGCGCGGCTTCACGAACCGCAGGGTCTTCTCGAGCGTCACGTCGCCGTCCGACGTGATGCGCGACGTCTCGAACCGCACGCCGCCGTCGACCGTCCAGGCCGCCGAGGGGCGCCAGGTCCCCTTGGTGAACGCCTCCGCGCGGGTCTCCTTCACCTGAACGTTGGCGGCGGGGATCGGGATCGGCGCGCCGTTCACGACGACGGCGGTCTCCGAGTCCAGCTTGTTGATCGCCACCTCGCCGCCGCCTTCGAGAGAGACCTCCTTGGACCAGCGGTTCTTCAGCACGATCCGCCCGATGGTCTCCGACGTGCGGCGGTCCAGGAAGAAGGCGGAGTCGTCGCCGCCGTCATCGAAGAAGGAGCTGATGTCGCGGTGGCGGTCCTGCCGCAGGAACACGCCCTCCACCGTCGACTTGGCGCCCAGGCCGCGGCTGTAGCGGCCGCCGACCTCGGTCTCGAGGGTCTTGTTGAGGTCGAGCGACTTTTCCACGCCGGACGCGGGAGCCAGCAGGAAGGCGTCTTCCTCGCCCTTGTACTTGTCCTTCAGGACGCGCACGTTCACCCGCGCGTTGCCGCCTGCCAGCGGTGTCTCGTAGACCGCCGCGGCGACGCCCTGCTGGCCGTCGCCCTCGGTCTCGTTGAAGGTGCGGATCGTCGGGGCTCCATTGGCGAAGATGCGGATGCCGGGGCCGTCGCCGTTGCCGTCGTCGATGAACTTGCCGCCCCGCGCGGAGACTTCGAACTTGCGTCCGCCGCCGAGATCGCCCGAAGCTTCCATGCGGACCGAGAAGGCCTCGCGGCCGTCGTAGATCCAGTTGTTGGCGACCGCGGCCAAGCCGCGGAAGCTCTTGCCCTGCTTTCGAATGACGTTGGCGAGCACGGTCTTGCCCTGCATGTCGATGCCTGGCGCGCCGCCCCGAATGATGTCGATGCGCTCGACCTGGCTGGCTGGCAGGCGCTGCAGGATCTCCTGCAGGTTGTCGTTCTTCGACGATGGCCGCTGGCCGTCGATCAGCACGTTGCCGGCCGCGCCCTCGAAGCCGCGCACCGAATCGCCAGTGTCGACCGAGAAGCCGGGGATGCGGTTCAGCATGTCGTTGGCGCTGTTGGGTTGCTGGGCCGCAAAGAACGAAGGCGGGTAGCTGGTCACGCCCTGCTGCGGACCCTCGGCGGCTTGCGGAGCCGCGGCCACGACCGCCTGCGCCAACAGATACAAAAGCATGAACTGTCTCCCTGGCGGGGAGGAGTGACCCGTCAGGGAGCGGTCGAGCCAATTAAATGGCCGTAAGGTGGATTAATACCCTGCAATCTTTGCGCCGATCAGATGGCGCCGAGGCACGGCTTGCCCCCGGAAAATCTCAGGCCGGACCAGGCTGAGACGCCGTGGGCCATTCGTCGAACTGTGGAGCGCCTTCGGGGATCACCTCCCAGCGCGCCTTCGAGCCCACGAAGATGTGGCCCGAGACGCTGAGCTCGACATCCCCGTCCAGCAGGCCGGCGGGCACCAGCACGCGCTCGCCACCCGAGAGCACGTGCGGCGCCGGCGAGCCGCAAGTCCGGCAGAACAGGCTCTTCCAGCCGGTGGGCGTCGCGTAGGTCTGGACGTTGTCCTCGCCGGACAGCCAGGCGAAGCGGTCGCGGCGGACATTCAGCACGGCGTTCGACGCGACGCCCGACGCGCGCCGGCACAGCGAGCAGTGGCAGAAGCCGACCGGCGCCAGCTTCTCGCGCAAGCCGAAGCGAATCGCCCCGCACAGGCACTGCCCGGTGGCGACGAAGCCCTCGGTCTGGCTCACACCGCCGTCCCGCCGACCGTGAGGCCGGTGATCTTCAGCGACGGTTGGCCGACGCCCACCGGCACGCTCTGGCCGGCCTTCCCGCAGACCCCGATGCCCGGATCGAAGTCGAAGTCGTCGCCGATCATGGTCACGCGGGTCAGCGCCGACGGACCGTCCCCGATCAGGGTCGCGCCCTTCACCGGCGTCGTCACCTTGCCGTCCTGGATCAGGTAGGCCTCGGTGCACTGGAAGACGAACTTGCCGTTGGTGATGTCCACCTGGCCGCCGCCGAAGTTGGCGCAGTAAAGGCCGCGCTTGGTGGAGGCGATCATCTCCTCGCGGTCGGCGTCGCCGCCCAGCATGGCGGTGTTGGTCATCCGCGGCATCGGCATGTGGGCATAGGACTGGCGACGCGCATTTCCCGTCGGCGGCATGCCCATCAGCCGCGCGCTCATCCGGTCGTGCATGTAGCCCACCAGGATGCCGTCCTCGATCAGCACGGTGCGCTCGGTCGGCGTGCCCTCGTCGTCGACGGTGAGCGAGCCGCGGCGGTTCAGGATCGTGCCGTCGTCGAAGACCGTGACGCCGGGCGCGGCCACCCGCTCGCCGATCTTGCCGGAGAAGGCCGAGGTGCCCTTGCG
>CAZBXO010000058.1:0-6112 GCA_964495645.1 uncultured Phenylobacterium sp.
CTTCCGCGCCGGCGATCATGGAGCGGGGCAGGCGGCCAAGATCTGCAACAACATGGTGCTCGGCATCTCGATGATCGGGGTGTGCGAGGCCTTGGCCCTGGCCGAGAAGCTGGGGCTGGATCCGGTGAAGTTCCACGAGATCTCTTCGCAATCGTCCGGCCAGTGCTGGAGCCTGACCAGCTATTGTCCCTGGCCGGGGCCTGTGCCGACGGCGCCCTCCAACCGCGGCTACGAGGGCGGATTCGCCACCGCGATGATGCTGAAGGACCTGAAGCTGGCCCAGGAGGCGGCGGCGAAGGCCGGCGCGGCCGCGCCGCTGGGCGCGAGCGCCGAGGGACTCTACGCGCTCTTCGATCGGCTCGGCGGCGGCGGGCGCGACTTTTCGGCCATCCTGGAATTGTTCCGCGGGAATGCGCCGCAGGGGTCTTAAAACCCAGCTGGCAAACCTTTGATCACAATCAAGGAAGGTGACGCCCCGTTCACGGATTCTGGGCGGGCGCTTACGAAACGGGTTCCACAGGCGGCCGTCTGTTTGTGGACAAGGTGAAATCGAGGCGCCAAAAGGCTGGCGTATAGATCGGGGAAACCGCGCGAAATCAAAGCGCGACGGGGTTTTGACGTGATGGATTACAGGGCCGCGTTCGCAACCGCTCTCGACAAGGTGCGCCAGGAAGGCCGCTACCGTGTCTTCGCCGACCTGAAGCGGCACCGCGGCGCCTTCCCGCGCGCGACCTGGACCAGGGCCGACGGGACGACCAGCGACGTCACCGTCTGGTGCTCCAACGACTACCTCGGCCAAGGCCAGAACCCGATCGTGCTGGACGCCATGCATCAGGCGATCGAGGAGGCCGGCGCCGGCTCCGGGGGCACGCGCAACATCTCCGGCACGACTCATTACCACGTGGAGCTGGAGCGCGAGCTGGCCGACCTGCACGGCAAGGAAGCTGCGCTGCTGTTCACGAGCGGCTACGTTTCGAACGAAGCTTCGCTCTCGACGCTTTCGAAGATCCTGCCCGGCCTGATCATCTTCTCCGACGCGCTGAATCACAACTCGATGATCAGCGGCATCCGCGGCGCGCGTTGCGAGCGGCACGTCTACCGCCACAACGATCTGGAACACCTCGAGGAGCTGCTGGCGGCCGCCGACCCGGCCGCGCCGAAGCTGGTGGCGTTCGAGAGCGTCTACTCGATGGACGGGGACATCGCCGACATCCCGGCGACCGTGGCGCTGGCCAAGCAGTACGGCGCAATGACCTACATCGACGAGGTGCACGCGGTCGGCATGTACGGCCCGCGCGGCGCCGGCGTCGCTGAGCGCGACGGGGTGATGGCCGAGATCGACATCGTCGAGGGCACGCTCGGCAAGGCGTTCGGCGTGATGGGCGGCTATATCGCGGCCGATACCGTGATCGTGGACGCGATCCGCAGCTATGCCGATGGCTTCATCTTCACCACCTCGCTGCCGCCGGCCCTGACTGCGGGCGCGATCGCGTCGATCCGCTGGCTGAAGGCGCACAACGAGGTTCGCGAAGCGCACCAGGAGCGCGCCGCGACGCTGAAGGCGAAGATGCTTAAGGCGGGCCTGCCGGTCATGCCCTCGGTCAGCCACATCGTGCCGGTGCTGGTGGGCGACCCCATCCACTGCAAGATGATCTCGGACATCCTGCTGGAAGAGCATGGCATTTACGTCCAGCCCATCAACTACCCGACGGTGCCGCGCGGCACGGAACGCCTGCGGTTCACACCCAGCCCGGCGCACGACGACGGGATGATGGACTACCTGGTCGAGACGCTCGAGCGGCTCTGGATCCACTGCAACGTCAAGCGGGTGGGCGGCGTCGCGGCCTGAGGCCGTCGCACGGGCATCGATGGCCTATCCGATCGAAGGGAAACTGGTCGTCTGCATCACGTCGACGGCGCTCTTCGACTTCTCGAAGGAACACCAGATCTACCTGGAGGAAGGCGTAGACGCTTTCCGCCTGTACCAGGCCGAGCACACGGACGATCCGCCGCCGCCCGGTGCGGCGTTTCCGTTCATCAAGCGACTGCTGCACCTGAACAAGCTGTTTCCGGAGCACTCCCCGGTCGAAGTGGTGATGCTGTCACGCAACGATCCGGAAGCCGGACGCAGGATGATGGCGGCGATGCCCCACTACGACCTGGACATCACGCGCGCCTTCTTCCTCTCCGGCGCCACCCCGTACCCCTACATGAAGGCCGTGCATGCCTGCCTGTACCTCAGCACCAACACCGATGAGGTAAAGGAGGCCATCTCCAAGGGGTATCCGGCCGGACTCGTGTTGCCCTGCGCGACGCAGGACAGGGACTACGACAACCAGCTGCGCATCGCTTTCGACTTCGATGGGGTCCTGGTCGATGACGAGGCGGAGTCGAAGTACGCCGACGGCGGACTTCCGCTGTTCCACCACTACGAGGTCATGCACAAGGATCGTCCGCTCAAGGACGGCCCCCTGATGCCGCTCATGCGCCGCATCTCGGCGATCCAGCGGATCGAGCGGGAGAACAAGAAGAACGTCAACTCGCCGGACAAGGCCGTCCGCATCTCGATCGTGACGGCGCGCAGCGCGCCGGCCCACGAACGGCTGCTGAACACGATGAACAACCTGGGCATCGAAGCGGACGAGCTTTTCCTGACCGGCGGGATCGAGAAGAAGAACATCCTGGATGTCCTGAAGCCGCAAATCTTCTTCGACGATCAGCTGGGGCACCTGACGCCGGCCTCGGCGAACACACCTTGCGTGCACATCCCCTTCGGGATCCGCAACCAGTAGGCTGACGTTGCGTCACGCGCGGCTTTGCCGCATCGCACAACAAGCTGGACTGTAAGACCTTTGGCATTGGGTTTCCGACCAACACCCGACCGGAAGGATTCCTGAGCGCCCCTCGCGAAAGCGGGGGGCGTTCTTTCATTCTGGCGGACGGTGCGACCGCCTGTCGCGCTTCGGTTGCCGGCCAGTTTGAGGAAACGCAACGCGCGAGTCGACGGCTGCGGCGAAGGTGGCGCCAAGTCCTGGCCCACCGCCCGACCGGGTCAGGTCCCAGAGCGTCCCGGGTGAGCCGGGACGCTCTCTCCTCCCAGCCCTCGCCAGCCCCGGTTCGCGGAGCCGACCTCCGCGGGGCGAAGCCTCATGCCGCCTGCTGGGTCTCGGTGTCGACGATGCGTTGGAGGGCGACGTAGTCGGTCTTGCCGGTGCCGAGGACGGGGATCTCCGGCACCCGGATGATCTTGCGCGGAACCGCGATCTCAGGCGCGCCGACGCTCTGTGCGTGCGCGAGGAGGGGGGCGACCTCGGCGTCCCTGCGATCGGTGACCAGCACCAGCCGCTCGCCCTTCTTGGGATCGGGCAGGGCGACCACCGCGTGGCGGGCGTCGGGCCAGGTGTGGAACGCGAGCTCCTCCGCGGCGGTGAGCGAGACCATTTCCCCCCCGACCTTGGCGAAGCGCTTCACGCGACCGAGGATCCTGATCCAGTTGTCGTCGCTGACCGAGACGACGTCGCCGGTGTCGTGCCAGCCGTCGACCGGGGGTTCGATACCGCCGTCAGGGGTCAGATAGCCGGCCATGATGTTGGGGCCGCGGATGAGGAGCTTCCCCCCGCCCGGGATGCCTTCCACAGGCTCGAGGCGATACTCGATCCCCGGCAGGAGTCCGCCGACCGTGCCGCGGCGGTTGTCGACCGGCGTGTTCACGGCGACCACGGGCGAGGCCTCGGTCGCGCCATAGCCCTCCAGCAGCGGCACGGAGCCGAACTGGCGGGCGATCAGGTCATGGGTCTCGTCGCGCACCTTCTCGGCGCCGCAGACGACGAAGGCGAGCTTGGAAAGCTCGTCGCTCTCCGAGGCGCGGGCGTACTGGTTGATGAAGGTGTCGGTGGCGAAAAGCACCGAAGCCGTGGTGTCCTTCACCAGCGCCGGGATCTGCTTCACGTGCAGCGGCGAGGGATACTGGAATGCCTTCATCCCGCAGAGCAGCGGCAGCAGCGCGCCTCCGGTCAGGCCGAAACAGTGGAAGATCGGAAGCGGGTTGAAGAACACCCAGTTACGGTCGAGCGCGATGTGGGCGTCCACCTGGCGCACGTTGCTGACCAGGTTGCTGTGGCTCAACACCACGCCCCGCGGCGCGCCGAAGCTGCCGGAGGTGAACAGGATCACGCCGGGGTCCGACGGCTTGACGGGCGTGCGGAAGGTCCTGGGCGCCGCGCCGGCGACGGCAGCGAACAGCCGGTCGGAGACACCAACCGTGCGGCGCACGTCCTCGAGGTAGACCACAGTCGTCATCGTCTCGAGCGCATCGATCAGATCGTGCAGCTTTCCCTGCTCGACGAACCGCTTGCTCGTCAGCACCGTCTTCACGCCGGCCAGCTGACAGGCGGCGCGGAGGTTTCGAATACCGGACGTGAAGTTGAGCATCGTAGGGATGCGGCCGAAGGCGTGCAGGGCGAAGTAGGTCACCACGCCGCCATTGCTCGAGGGCAGCATGACGCCGACCCGTTCGCCCTTGATCGATATGGCGGCCAGCTTGCGGCCCAGCGCGAACGCGGCGCGGATCAGATCGAGGTAGGTGAGTGAATTGCGCTCCTGGTCCTCCAGAATGGGCTTGCGCAGGCCGTACTTCCGCGCCGCCGCGACCAGGGCGTCGAACACGGAAACCTGGGCCTCGGCCGCATTGAACGCCGCCACGCGCTCCTCCCACCATTCTTTTGGTTGGAGAACAGCGTATCGCTCACCCGGCGCGGTGAAAAGAAGAGGCGGGTTGATCCCGCCGCGCGGACGGACGATCTAGGGCGGATGGCCGTGGTCATCGACACGACGAAGCGGGTGCGCCACCCGGAGAAGGCGGAGCGGCCGGAAACGCCGATCCTGAAGAAGCCCGAATGGCTGCGCGTGCGCGCGCCCGGCTCACCGGGTTATCTGGCGACCCGCGGGATCGTGAAGGAGCACCGCCTCGTCACCGTCTGCGAGGAGGCGGCCTGCCCCAACATCGGCGAATGCTGGGACAAGAGCCACGCCACCTTCATGATCCTGGGCGAGATCTGCACCCGGGCCTGCGCCTTCTGCAACGTGGCGACGGGGAAGCCGGAGTCGGTGGACCTGGGCGAGCCGGCGCGGGTTGGCGACGCGGTCGCCAGGATGGGCCTGAAGCACGTGGTCATCACCTCCGTGGACCGCGACGACCTGGCCGATGGCGGCGCGCAGCAGTTCGTGGACGTCATCCGCGCGATCCGGGCCAGTTCCCCGCGGACGACGGTGGAGATCCTGACGCCGGACTTCGCCCGCAAGCCGGTGAGCGCTGTCGAGGCGGTGATCGACGCGGGCCCAGACGTCTTCAACCACAACCTGGAGACCGTGCCGCGGCTCTACCTCTCCATTCGGCCGGGCGCCCGCTACTACAACTCCCTTCGCCTGCTCGAGCGGGTGAAGGAGCGCGATCCCTCCCGCTTCACCAAGTCAGGCCTGATGGTCGGCCTGGGCGAGGCCAAGGAAGAGATCATGCAGGTGATGGACGATATGCGCTCGGCGGGCGTCGACTTCATCACCATCGGCCAGTACCTGCAGCCCACGCGCCGGCATGCGCCGATCGATCGCTTCGTGCATCCGGACGAGTTCCGCGCCTACGAGGAGATCGCGCGCGCCAAGGGGTTCCTGATGGTGGCGTCGAGCCCGCTGACCCGCTCCTCGCACCACGCCGGCGAGGACTTCGCCCGCCTGCAGGCCGCCCGCGCCGCGAAGGAAGCGGCGGCTTAAGGCGCGTGCGCCACCACGTCTCCAAGCTATTGCCGTACTCGCCCGAGCAGTTGTTCGCGCTGGTGGGGCAGGTGGAGCACTACCCCGACTTCGTGCCGTGGATCAGCTCGATGCGGACGTGGAACGCGCGGGATCTCTCGGAGGGCGTGAGCTCGCTCGACGCGGAGGCTGGCGTCGGGTTCTCGTTTCTGAAGGAGCGGTTCGCCACGCGCGTGCGGCGCGACGCCCACAACCAGCAGATCGACGTCTCGCTGCTGTCGGGCCCGTTCAAGCGGCTGCTGAACCGCTGGCGCTTCATCGACGCCGGCCACGGCTGCACGCGGGTCGAGTTCGACATCGACTTCCA
>CAZBXO010000058.1:6212-10761 GCA_964495645.1 uncultured Phenylobacterium sp.
TGCACCGCGGCCAGCTGGATCTCTTCGCGGGTCTCCAGCTCGAAGAAGTGCTCCTCGTGGTGGATGCGCTGGTTGGCGCGGGCGGTGGCGATGTGAACGGTGCCGACGGGCTTCATCTTGGTGCCGCCGCCAGGTCCGGCGACGCCGGTGATCGCGACCGAGACGTGGGCGTTGGAAGCCTCCAGGGCGCCCTCGGCCATCATCCGGCACACTGGTTCCGAGACCGCGCCCAGGTCGGCGATCAGGTCGCCGGGCACCCCCAGGAGCTCCTGCTTGGCCCGGTTGGAGTAGGTCACGAAACCGCGTTCGAAGACGTCGGAGGCGCCGGCGATGTGGCAGATGGCGCCGGCGACCAGGCCGCCGGTGCAGCTCTCGGCGGTGACGATGCGCAGGTTCCGCTCCCGCGCCTCATCGATAAGCAGGCGCGCGAGCGTGACGATCTCCAGGGAAAACATCGGCGTCTCTTTACGGCTGAAGCGCGACCAATGAGCATCGGCCGTCCGTCCCATCAAGGCGATTCGAATGACCACGCTAGCCGTCGAAGCCCGCCGGGGATCGCCGCGCGCCGCGCTGTTCGCGGTGACGGTGTTCTCGAGCGCCTTCCTGGTGTTCCTGGTGCAGCCGATGGTGGCCAAGCTGGTGCTGCCCCTGCTGGGCGGCAGTCCCTCGGTCTGGAACGCCTCGATGGCCTTCTTCCAGATCGCGCTGCTGGCGGGCTACGGCTACGCGCACGCGCTGCAGCGAGTGGCGTCGGTGCGGACGCAGGCGGCGATCCATTGCGGCGCGTTGGTCGTGGCGGCGGTCGCCCTGCCGCTGCGGGTCAATGAGCTGATCGGGCCGCCGAGCTCGGACTATCCAACGCTGTGGCTGCTGGGCGAGCTGGCCCTCTCGATCGGCGCGCCCTTCGGGGTGCTGTCGGCGACTGCGCCGCTCGTGCAGGCCTGGTACGCGCGCACCATCGGAGCCTCGGAGGGCAAGGAGCCCTACGTCCTCTACGCGGCCTCGAACCTGGGTAGCCTGCTGGCGCTGCTGGCCTACCCGATCGCGGTCGAGCCGGCGTTCAGCCTGGCGGGCCAACGGTACGGCTGGAGCACCGGTTACGCCGCCTTCGTGCTGCTCATGGCTTCGCTGGCGCTGACCGTCAGCCGCGTCCGCGCCGCGGTGGCCGAGACCGCGCCCACCGAGGCGGCGCCGGTGGCCTGGCGCGACCGGCTGATCTGGATCGCGCTGGCGGCCATCTCGTCCAGCCTGATGCTGGGGGTGACGACTCACATCACCACCGACGTCGCTTCGGCGCCGTTCCTCTGGGTGCTGCCGCTAGCCCTTTACCTGACGACCTTCATCATCGCCTTCCAGGAGAAGCCGGCGATCCCGCTGGACCTGACGCTCACCCTGCAGGGAGCGGCGGTGGCGGCCTGCGCGGCGCTGCTGCCGTTCAAGTCCAGCTTCTTCGCCTTGCAGCTTTTCGTGCATCTGGCGGCGTTCTTCCTGACTGCGCTGATGTGCCACCAACGGCTGGTGGCGCGCCGGCCCGACCCAGCGCGGCTGACGGAGTTCTACCTGTGCCTGTCGGTGGGCGGCGTGGTCGGCGGCGCGTTCAACGCGTTCGCCGCGCCGGTGATCTTCAACGAGGTCTGGGAATATCCGATCGTTCTCGCCCTCTCGTGCCTGGCTCGGCCGCGCGGGCCGGACCGCGTTCCGATCTGGATGTGGACCACCCTGGGAGCTGGAATGATCGCGGCGGCCCTGACGCCCGTCGCGGTGACCTTCATCGCGCCCAAGCTCACGACCGCGACGATCGTCGGCGCATGGGACCAGTCGGAACTCTTCGACACCGGCATGAAGACGTTGCTGGCGACGGCGGTGATCGCGGCGTTCCTGGTGCGCAGGAAGGCGCTGTTCTACTTCGCCTTGATCGCGGTCCTGAGCTATGCGGCCCAGGCTGCCGCGGATCGGACGGACACGCGGCAGAGCTGGCGCAGCTTCTTCGGCGTCCTGAAGCTGTCGGAGACGACCGTCCCGAACCTCGGCGGACGGGTGAAGATGCTGGCGCACGGTACGACGCTGCACGGCGCCCAGGCGCAGAGCGCCAGCTACCGCTGCAACCCGATGGTCTACTACACGCCGCGCACGCCGATCGGGCAGGTGTTCAGGGGCCTGGGCGCCAAGAAGCCGGACTTGCGCATCGGCGCCGTTGGGCTGGGCACCGGATCGGTGGCCGCCTATGTGCGGCCGGCCGACCACCTGACCTTCTTCGAGATCGACCCGCTGGTGCAGCGCGTCTCCGGCGACCCGAAGTACTTCAGCTACACGACCGAGTGCGCCAAGGGCCGGGTCGACTATGTGATCGGCGACGCGCGCCTGACGCTGGCGAGGCAACCGGCGGAGAGCTTCGACATCCTGCTGATCGACGCCTTCTCGTCGGACGCGGTGCCGGCGCACCTGCTGACCGTGCAAGCGGTGCGCGGGTACCTGACCAAGCTCAAGCCGGACGGCGTTCTTATCCTGCACCTCTCCAACCGCAACCTGGCGCTCATGGACCCGGCCTCGGCGGTGGCGCGCGCGGCCGGCGGCTGGGCGCTGGCGCAGAACTACCGGCCGGCCAAGGACCCGGCCGGCAGCTGGGAGTCCGCCGAAGACGCCATCATCATCGGACGCACCCACGAGGCGCTGGCGCAGTTCAAGGCCGACGAGCGCTGGACGACCGCCGATCCGTTCAAGGCGCGGCCCTGGACGGACGATTACACGAACCTGGCCGGAGCCCTGTACGGCAACCTGAAGCTGAAGTGGACTTGGTTGCCCTAAGGCGGGCACTCCACCGACACCACCGCCTGAGCCATCAGGCCTTCTTCCCGGCCCGTGAAGCCCATGCCCTCTGTCGTGGTGGCCTTGACGCTGACTCGGCCGATGGGGAGGCCGAGGAGCTCGGCGATCCGGGCCCGCATGGCGTCGCGGTGCGGTCGGATCTTCGGGCGCTCGCAGATGAGGGTGACGTCGGCGTTGAGGATGCGCGCCCCGACCGCGCCGGCGCGTTTCACGGCGTGGACCAGGAACTGGTCGGAGGAAGCGCCCTTCCAGCGGGGGTCCGTCGGCGGGAAATGCTCGCCGATGTCGCCGTCGGCGATAGCCCCCAGCACCGCATCGGTCAGCGCATGCAGGCCGCAGTCGGCGTCGGAGTGGCCGACCAGTCCCACCTCGTGCTGAATGCGCACGCCACACAGCCAGACCACGTCGCCCGGGCCGAAGCGGTGGGCGTCGATACCGTGGCCCGTGCGGACGATCCGACGCCCGGCGGCCAGCTGTTCGGCCAGGATGAAATCGGCCGGATAGGTCAGCTTCATCAGCATCGGGTCGCCCGGCGCCATGGCGACGTGTCCGCCGGCGCGCTCCATCACCGAAGCGTCGTCCGTGGGCTCCTCGTTCGCCGGCCAACGCCGGTAAGCGGCCTTGATACGGCCGAGGCGGAAGGCCTGGGGGGTCTGGGCCCGCCAAAGGCCCTCGCGGCTCACGGTCTCGTCCACGAGCGCGTCGCCCCGCTTCAGGGTGTCCGGCACGGGCAGGGTCGGTATGGCGCCGTCGGCGACTTCGAGGGCCGCCAGCAGGCGATCGACGTGTTCGCGGGTGACGAAAGGGCGAGCGGCGTCGTGGATGAACACCGGTTGGTTGCGACCGGCGGTGACGGCGGCGAGGCCTGCCTGGACCGACTCGGCGCGGGTGCGGCCACCAGTGACCGCAGTCCATCCGACGAGCCCAGTGAGCGCCTCGTCCACGTGGGTGACGCGGTCCTTGGCCACGACGACCACGATCTCGCGGGCGCCTGCGGAGAGCAGGCCTTCCACCGACCAGCGGAGCAGCGGCCGGCCGCCCAGGCTGCGCCAGGCCTTGGGCTCGCCCGGCCCTGCGCGCAGGCCCGCCCCCGCCGCCACCACGACCGCCGAGAAACTCATGGCTGCGGTTGTAGGCAAGCGGGACCGTTTCTTCCAGCTTTACGGCGCCGCACAATATGCCTAGAAATGAGGCGGTGGAGATGATTACGAAATGAGCAGTATGCTCAAGGTCGGTGACGTCGTCGTCGGCGGCCGCGCGTGGATCGCACCGATGACGGGGGTGTCTGACCTTCCGTTCCGGCGCGCCGCGAGCCGCCTGGGCGCAGCCTATGTGGCGACCGAGATGGTGGCCTGCGCGGAGTTCGCCAAGGGTCGTCCGGACATCGTGCGGCGCGCCGCGGTGGGCGAGGGCCTGCCGCTGATGGTGGTACAGCTCGTCGGCCGCGATCCCATCTGGGTGGCCGAGGGGGCGCGGCTGGCGGCCGAGGCTGGCGCCCAGATCGTCGACCTCAACTTTGGCTGCCCCGCGAAGGAAGTCACTGGCGCCGCTTCGGGCTCGGCGTTGATGCGAGAACCCGCGTTGGCTGCCGACCTGGTGAAGGCGGCGGTGGGGGCCGTGGATGTTCCGGTGACAGTGAAGATGCGTCTGGGCTGGGACGAAGCGTCGAAGAACGCGCCCGAGATCGCCGCGCGGGCGGAAGAGCTGGGCGCGAAGGCGATCA
>CAZBXO010000058.1:10861-12940 GCA_964495645.1 uncultured Phenylobacterium sp.
AAGAACGCGCCCGAGATCGCCGCGCGGGCGGAAGAGCTGGGCGCGAAGGCGATCACGGTGCACGGGCGCACCCGCTGCCAGTTCTACAAAGGCGCCGCCGATTGGAGCGCCATCGCGGCGGTGAAGCGGGCGGTATCGATCCCGGTTGTCGCCAACGGTGACATCGTCGACGGCTCGACGGCAAAAGCGGCGCTGGCGGCGTCCGGCGCCGATGCGGTGATGGTGGGCCGCGGCGTCTACGGCAAGCCATGGGTGGCGGCTGAGATCGAGGCGGCGCTCCACGAGGAGACGTTCGAGGCGCCAGACGTCGAGACACGGCTCGGGATTGCGCTCGACCACTTCCGTGAGGCGTTGGCGTTCTACGGCGACCCGCTGGGCCTCAGGATCTTCCGCAAGCACCTGGCGGCCTATGTCGAGCACGCGCCTTGGCCAGCCGACCCGATGATCCGCCGCGAGGCGCGGGCGTCTCTGTGCCGGCTGGAGCGACCTGCGGAGATCGAAGCCGGGCTGACGGCGCTCTGGACACAGCCGGACCGAAGGCTCGCCGCATGAACGGGTTCGTGCGAACGCGGACGGCGGGCGGCGGCCTGGACACCCTGAAGGCGGCGGCGTTCGATCTGTCGCCGGACCCGGCGCTGGTGGTCGACTCCGACGGGGCGCTGGTGGCTGTCAACGAGGCGGCCGAGGCGTTGTTCGGCCAGGGCTTGGGCCTGCTCGCGCGGGGCCGGTTTCGGGCCGCGCTGCCGCCGGGCTCGGCGCTGGTGTCGCTGCTGAACCGGGCTATCGAGGAGGACGCGCGGGTTCGCGAACGCGGGGTGCATATCAATCTCTTCGGCCTGCCGCCATTCGAGGCGGACGGCGCCGCTGCGCCCCTCGGCGACGGCTCGGTGCTGCTGACGCTCTCGGTGAGGGCAGGCCTGGGCGTCGAGCGCGGGGCGCAAGAGGCGGCGGGCCTCCGTTCGCTGGTGGGTCTGGGGCGCATGCTTGCGCACGAGATCAAGAACCCACTGGCCGGCATCCGCGGCGCGGCGCAACTGCTGAAGTCTGGCGCCAAGGCCGAGGACGCGCCGCTGGCGCAACTGATCGTCGACGAGACCGACCGGGTCCGCCGGCTGGTCGACCGGATGGAGGCATTCTCCGAGGATGCTCTTCCGGACCTGACGCCGCTCAACATTCACCAGATCCTGGACCGGGTCCGGGCGTTGGCCGCCAACGGCGTCGCCGACGGCCTGAGCCTGAGGGAAAGCTACGACCCTTCGCTGCCCCCGCTGATGGGCGACGAGGACCAGCTGATCCAGGTGTTCCTCAACCTGGTGAAGAACGCCGCCGAGGCGGCGCACGCGCGCGGCGACCGGCGCGGCGAGATCGTCATCACGACAGCCTATCGACACGGCGTGCGCGTGCGCTCAGCCAAGGGCCAGGCGCTGCGCGGCGCGCCGCTGGAGGTGCGGGTGCAGGACAACGGCCCCGGCGTGCCGGAACACATCCGCGAGAGTCTGTTTCAGCCGTTCGTCACCTCCAAGCCCTCCGGCGCCGGCCTGGGCCTGGCGCTGGTGGCCAAGCTGGTCGCCGGTCACGGCGGCCTCATCGACTTCGAATCCGAGCCCGGGCGGACCGTTTTCCGCGTCCTGCTCCCGATCGCCCACGAGGACGTCCCGGCATGAACGCCGCCAGCAAGAAAATCCTGATCGCAGACGACGACTCGTCGATCCGATTGGTGCTCTCCCAGGCGTTCACGCGGCTGGGCTACCAGGTGCGCGCCACCGGCAACGCGACGACGCTGCTGAAGTGGGTGTCGGACGGGGAGGGCGACCTCGTCGTCACCGACGTGGTGATGCCGGACGAGAACGTCTTCGACGTCCTGCCGCGGATCCGGAAGCAGCGCCCGAAGCTGCCGGTCATCGTGATGAGCGCTCAGAACAACCTGATCACGGCGGTGAACGCAGCCGAGGTCGGCGCCTTCGAGTACGTGCCCAAGCCCTTCGACCTGGACGACATGACCGGCGCGGCGCGGCGGGCGCTCTCGAAGCCGGCGGACGCCGACGCCTCGAAGGCGCAGGCGCGGGCCGTGCGAGACGA
>CAZBXO010000058.1:13040-15257 GCA_964495645.1 uncultured Phenylobacterium sp.
GGCAAGCTGGTGGAAGCCGACGGCGGCACCCTGTTCCTCGACGAGATCGGCGACATGCCGCTGGACGCCCAGACACGACTCCTGCGGGTGATCGACGGGTCGGAACCGGCGCTCAACCCGCGGACGGGGCGTCGGCCGAACGTGCGGATCATCGCCGCGACCAACCGCGACCTGCGGTCTCTGATCGGGCAGGGGCTGTTCCGAGAGGACCTGTTCTTCCGGCTGAACGTGGCGCCGCTGCGCCTGCCGCCGCTGCGCGACCGCGCAGAGGATATCCCGGACCTGGCGCGGGCCTTCCTGCTGAGGGCCAATCGCGAGGGGCTGCCGTCGAAGACCATCGACGCCAATGCGCTGGAGAGCTTGAAGCGCCATCCCTGGCCGGGCAACGTTCGCGAGCTCGAGAACCTGGTGCGACGCATCTGCGCCCTCTACGCCGAGGACCTGATCACAGCGCGGATCGTCGAGCGGGAACTGGCCGACCAGGCGCCCGCCGTCACGGGTCAGGAAGGGCCCGCGACCCTGTCCCAGTTGGTGGAGCAGAAGCTCGCCGGCTACTTCGCCGACCAGCCGGACGGGATCCCGCCGGCCGGTCTCTACGACCGCGTGCTGGAGGAGGTGGAGCGTCCGCTGATCCAGCTGACTCTGACGGCGACGCGCGGCAACCAGGTCCGGGCTGCCGAGATCCTGGGCCTGAACCGCAACACCTTGCGCAAGAAGATCCACGAGCTCGGCGTGGAGATGACCCGCGGGCGGCGTTAGGCCGACGCCGCTTTGAGACGGGTGGCCAGCGCGCTGACCAGCAACACGAGCAGCGCGCCGCCGAGGAACTCTGCGGCCACCATCCAGACGCCGGCGTGGAAGGTCTCCGTCTGCTTGCGGAGCAGGCCCCATACGTAAGGGGCCACGAACGAGCCCACCTGACCGATGGTGTTGATGGCCGCGACGCCGACGGCGAGCTGGCTCGGCGGCAGGAGCCCGGTCGGGATCGTCCAGAACACCGCGGTCTGCGCCATCGCCGCGGCGAACATCGTGAGGTAGGCGGCCACCACCAGCGTCGGCGGCGCCCCGGCGGCGATCACGGCGAAGGCGGCGGCTCCGATCACGTAGGGCGTCGCGACATGCCAGACATGCTGGCGGGTCCGGTCCGAAAGCCAGGCGTTGCCCAACAAGGTCACGACGCCGAGCATGCCGCTGAGGGCCACAAGCTCGCCCACGCGATTGACGTCTAGCCCGGTGTGCTCCTGCAGCAGCTGCGGCGCCGATAGATTGAAGGCGTAGAAGCCGCCCAGGGTCAGGAACTGCATCGCTCCCAGTCCCAGCACAACCGGGTTCGTCAACGCCCGGAGGATGGCGACTCCGCTCTCGGGAGGGTGGTGGGCATGGTCCTGCGCCAAGCTCTGGGAGATCCATTCCTTCTCGGCGTCGGACAACCAGCGGACGTCGGCAGGGCGTTCCGGCAAACCGAAGAAGATCACGGCGGCGACCAGTACGGCCGGAAGGCCCTCGACCAGGAACAGCCACTGCCATCCGCGCAGGCCGAAGTGGCCGTCGAGACCGAGAAGCGCGCCGGCGACCCCGCCCATGACGATCTGGCTGATCGGAATGGCGACGTAGAAGCGGCTGACGGCGCGGGCGCGGTGGGCCAGGGGAAACCAGCGGGCGACATAGACGATGACGCCGGGGAAGAAGCCGGCCTCCGCGAAGCCCAGAAGGAATCGCACGAGGTAGAACTGCCAAGGCGTGCTCACGAGCGCCATCGCCATGGCGAGCAGACCCCAGGTGACCATGATCCGCGCGATCCAGCGACGCGCGCCGAACCGCAGCAGGAGCAGGTTCGAGGGGACTTCGAAGAAGGCGTAACTGACGAAGAAGAGGCCGGCGCCGAGGCCGTAGACGGCTGCATCGAAGCCCAGCTGCGCGTTCATCGACTGCGCGGCGAAGCTGATGTTGACCCGGTCGATGTAGGCGATGGCGTATGCGAGCGCGATGAGGGGCAGCAGCCGCCACGAGGCCTTCCACATGGCCGAGCGTTCGACGTCGGCCTCGGTTGCTTGCATTGGACGCCTCCCCCTGAAGCGCAGCCGGACAGAGAACGGGCGCGCCGTCAACGGCTGCGGCATTGAAGCTGTGCCGCCACATCATTGTTGATTTCGGGGCACAGTTCCCTAGGCTCCCCAGCCAATGGCGTTGCTTGCGAACCACGCGCCGGCGGGCCGG
>CAZBXO010000058.1:15357-20335 GCA_964495645.1 uncultured Phenylobacterium sp.
CGACGCCGGCGCGCGGCTGCACGTGCGCTTCGCCCGCCTGTTCGCCTTGGCGGCGGCGGTTCCGGCGGCGGTGGTGTTCCTGTTTTCGGCGGTGACGGTCAACCTGGGCGTCGAGAAGTGGTTCTCCGAACGGGTGCAGACCGTCGTCGAGAGCTCGGCCACCGTGTTGCGCAACTACGTGGACGAGCAGACCCAGTACATCCGCGATCACGTGACGCCGATGGCGCTCGACCTCAACCGCGAGGCCGATGCGATCCGGGCGCGGCCGGAAAGCGCGACCGGCTATCTGCAGGCGCTCGCAGACTACCACGGGTTCGCAGCGGCCTACCTCGTGAACGGGCAGGGGCAGGTGCAGGCCCGGGTCGAAGACGCCGGCGCGCCGCCCTTCGTGGCCCCCACCAAGGCCAACTTCCTGTCCGCCGACCAGGTCATCTACGTGCTCGACTTCGGGCGTAGCGACACGATGCGCGCCCTCTACCGGCTGCAGGACTATCCGGACAGCTACTTGTACGTCGCCCGGCCGCTCCGGCCCGGGATCATCGGCCTTCTGCGTGAAGCGGAGGGCAAGCTCGTCTCCTACCGCGACGTGTCGCACAACAGCCTGCGCATCCAGGCGATCTTCTTCCTGTCGTACACCGAAACTGCGTTGCTGGTGCTTGTAGGCGCCATCTGGCTCGGCCTGGCGGCGGCGAACGCGATCTCCGCCCCTATCGGGCGGCTGGTGCAGGCGGCGGGCAGGGTGGCGGGCGGCGACCTTTCGGTGCGGGTCGACGCCGAATCCGATCCCGACGAGGTCGCCGTTTTGTCCCGTGCATTCAATTCGATGACACACGATCTTGAGGCGCAACAGGAGGCGTTGCGGCGCGCGGGGGACGAGGCGGAGGAACGGCGCCAATTCATCGAGACGGTGCTGGCTGAGGTGAGCGCCGGAGTGATCGGCCTCGATCGCGACGGGCGCATCTCGGTCGCCAACAGGCAGGCGGCGCTCCTGCTGGCGTTGCCGCAGGACCACGGGCGTGGGCGACCGCTGACCGAGGTGGTTCCGGAGTTCGCTGCGGTGCTCGTCGCCGACGAGGCCGAACAGGAGGTCGACGTCGTCCGAGGCCGGGACGCGCGGCGCCTGCGGGTACGGGTGGGGGACAGCGAGGGCAGCCGAGTGTTGACCTTCGATGACGTGACCCGGCTGGTGGCCGCCCAGCGCAACGCCGCCTGGCGCGATGTGGCCCGGCGCATCGCCCACGAGATCAAGAACCCGCTGACCCCGATCCAGCTCTCGGCCGAACGGCTGCGCAAGAAGTATCGCAAGGACATCGCCGAGCCGGACCTCGAGACCTTCGACCGTTGCACCGACACCATCGTGCGCCAGGTGGGCGACATCGGCCGTATGGTGGACGAGTTCTCCGCCTTCGCGCGGATGCCGGCCCCGCGGTTCTCGCGACTGGACGCCGCCGAACTGCTGCGGGCCGGGGTCTTCGCCCAGCGGGTGGCCGCGCCCGACATCACCGTCGAACTGGAGGAGCCGCCACACATCGAGCTGTTCGCCGACGGCCGCATGCTGGGCCAGGCGCTGACCAATGTGCTGAAGAACGCCACCGAGGCGGTGGAGGCGCGCCGGACGCAGGCGCCGCGGTTGAAGGGGCGTATCCAGGCCCGCCTCGTGGTGGAGGGTGAGACGGTCGCCTTCGAAGTGGAGGACAATGGCGTCGGCCTGCCGGCCAAGGACCGCGACCGGCTGACTGAGCCCTATGTGACGACCCGCGAGAAGGGGACGGGATTGGGCCTCGCGATCGTCAAACGCATCCTGGAAGACCACGGCGGCGAATTGGAATTGACCGACGCGCGGGGTGGGGCCGGCGCATTGGCGATTCTGCGTTTGCCGCTGGCCGCTGCGGCGCCGGTCGAGCCCCGGCTCGCCGCCGAGACTGTGTGAGGTAGAAGATGGCCGCAGACATCCTTGTGGTCGACGACGAGGTCGACATCCGCGAACTGGTCGGTGGCATCCTCTCCGACGAAGGCTACGCGGTGCGCATGGCCAACGACTCGGAGTCGGCCTTGCAGGCGCTCAGGGCGCGCAAGCCGTCGCTACTGATCCTGGACATCTGGATGCAGGGCGGCGGCATGGACGGCTTGGAGCTGCTGGATCTGGTCAAGGAACTCGATCCTGACCTGCCGGTGATCATGATCTCCGGTCACGGCAACATCGAGACAGCCGTGAGCGCCATCAAGCGCGGCGCCTACGAGTTCCTCGAGAAGCCGTTCAAGTCGGACCGCCTGTTGCTGCTCGTCGAGCGGGCGCTGGAGGCGGCGAGCCTCAAGCGCGAGAACCGGCGGCTGCGGACCCAGGCGATCACGCCGGAGGGCCTGCTCGGCCGCTCCATGGCCGCCCAGCAGTTGCGCCAGATGATCGCCAAGCTGGCCGGCGCCAACAGCCGCGTGCTGATCAGCGGCCCGCCGGGCTCCGGCAAGGAAACCGTCGCGCGGCTGATCCACGGCGCCAGCCACCGCGCGAAGAACGAGTTCGTACCGATCAGCGCCGCCGGCATGACGCCCGAGCGCATGGATGTGGAGCTGTTCGGCCAGGAGGGCGACGGCGGCCGGCCCGCCAAGATCGGCGTCTTCGAGCGCGCTCATGGCGGCACGCTCTACCTCGACGAGGTGGCCGACATGCCGCGCGAGACGCAGGGGCGGATCCTCCGGGTGCTGGTCGAGCAGCGTTTCCGGCGCGTCGACGGCGACAGCGATGTGCAGGTGGACGTGCGCGTCATTTCGTCGACGTCGAAGGACCTGCGCGAGGAGATCTCCGCAGGCCGCTTTCGGGAGGACCTGTTCCACCGGCTGAACGTGGTGCCGATCAACGTGCCGGGGCTGGCCGAGCGGCGGGAGGACATCCCGGAGCTGGTGGACGACTTCATCAACCGTATCTGCGAGGCCAGCGGCATGTCGCGCCGACGGCTGTCGGATGATGCGCTGGCCATGCTGCAGGTGCGCGGCTGGCCGGGAAACCTGCGCCAGCTGAAGAACAATGTGGAGCGGATGCTGATCCTGGCCTCCGGGTCGCCGTCGGACCCGATCACGGCCGACATGCTGCCGCCGGAGGCCTCGGTGAACGACAACGCCACGACCTTCGGCGCCGAGCGGATCATCGCCCTGCCGCTGCGCGAAGCGCGCGAGGTGTTCGAGCGCGAGTACCTGAATGCCCAGATGCTCCGCTTCTCCGGCAACATCTCGCGCACGGCCGCCTTCATCGGTATGGAGCGCTCGGCGTTGCACCGGAAGCTGAAGTCGCTGGGGCTGTCGGGCGCGCGCACATTGGAAGCCGAAGAGGCCTAAGGGGGCCAGGGTGGGGCGAATCGCCTACGTCAACGGACGTTTCGTCCCGCACGGCGAGGCCACGGTCCACATCGAGGATCGCGGCTACCAGCTGGCCGACGCGGTCTACGAGGTGTGGGCGGTGTTCGGCGGCAAACTGGGCGACCCGGAGGGCCACTTCGCGCGCCTGGAACGCTCACTCGGCGAACTGCGCATCCCGATGCCGATGACCCGCGCGGCTCTGGCCTTGGTTCTGAAGGAAGCCATCCGGCGAAACCGGGTGAGCGAGGGCCTGATCTATCTGCAGGTGAGCCGCGGCGTGTTTCCGCGCATGCATGCGTTCCCGACGCGTGAAGTGCCCCCAGCCGTGGTGATCACCGTGAGCCGCGTCGATCGCGCCGCCGACGAGGCGCGGGCCGCCAAGGGCGTGGCGGTGACGACCACACCGGAGAATCGCTGGGGCCGCTGCGACATCAAGACGGTGGGCCTCTTGCCGAACGCACTAGCCAAGCAGTCGGCGCGCGAGCAGGGGGCCGTGGAAGCGTGGTATGTCGACGACCTGGGCCTGGTGACCGAGGGCGCGTCGTCCAACGCCTGGATCCTCGACCGCGACGGCGTGCTGCGCACCCGCGACACCAACGCCAACATCCTGCGCGGCGTGACCCGTCTGTCGCTGCTGGACATCGCGCGTGACGCCGGCTTCGAGGTGCAGGAACGGCCGTTCACGCCGCAGGAGGCCATCGAGGCCAAGGAAGCGTTCATCACGGGCGCCGGCTCGCTGGTGCTTCCGGTCGTGAAGGTGGACGGCAAGCCGGTCGGCCACGGAAAGGTAGGCCCGGTGGCGAGACGCCTGCGGAGTCTCTATATCGAGCGGGCGAAGGCTACCGCGGTCTGATCATCCAACAGGTGCGATTGCGTGCGTCGCAATTTGCGGCGTAGCGTGACTTTGCGTGTGTGGGCGCGTTTTGGGCGCCCGATCCAACGAGACAAGGCGGAAAGCCGATGAGCGACAAGAAACAGAACCTGCAGGACACCTTCCTCAACAGCGTGCGGAAGTCCAAGACGCCGCTCACCATCTTCCTGGTGAACGGGGTCAAGCTGCAGGGCGTGGTCAGCTGGTTCGACAACTTCTGCGTCCTCCTACGCCGGGACGGGCAGTCGCAGCTGGTCTACAAGCACGCCATCTCCACGATCATGCCGGCGCAGCCCGTTCAGCTCTACGAGCCGGCAGACGACGAGGCCGATTGAGCACTTCAAAGTTCGTCGACCGCGAGGCGCCCGTTCAGGGCGCCGTGGTCATCCATCCCGACCGTGAGGGCCGCGGCTCCGCGCGCCACCCCGAGGCGCGCCTGGACGAGGCCGTAGGCCTAGCCGAAGCACTGGACCTGGAGGTGCGCGAGACCCTCGTCGCCCCCCTGCGCAAGCTCACGCCTGCGACCCTGTTCGGCAAGGGCAAGGTGGACGAGGTTGGCCTGCTGGTGGAGGCCATCGAGGCCGACGTGGTGGTCGTCGACGACGCGCTGACGCCGGTGCAGCAGCGCAACCTGGAGCGCGCCTGGAAGGCCAAGGTGATCGACCGCACCGGGCTGATCCTGGAGATCTTCGCCCGCCGCGCCCGGACCCGCGAGGGCCGGCTGCAGGTGGAGCTGGCCCGCCTGACCTACGAGCG
>CAZBXO010000059.1:0-7564 GCA_964495645.1 uncultured Phenylobacterium sp.
GTCCACGCCAGCGCCGTCGAACGCTCGAGCCTCGGTTCGATCAAGGAGGGCCAGAAGATCTCCTTCGAGCTGGAGAAGGACCAGCGCAGCGGCAAGATGTCCGCCGGCCAACTGCAGGCGGCCTGAGGAGTCGATCGCACGGAGGGGCGGCGCTCCTCCGTGCGGCTTCCCCATGACGACCTCCACCATCGAGCGGGCCTTTCAACTGGCCCGCACCGGCCGGGCGGCCGACTTCGCCAGCCTCAAGCGCTTGCTGAAGGCCGAGGGCTGCCGCGCCGTCGACGCACTGCTCGCGCCGCGAAGCCTGAGCGGTCATCTGCAGGCGATCTGCGCGGCCGCCTACACGCCGCAGCCCCCCGACCCCCCATCCACGGAACCCATACCCACCCATGACGCATGACATCGACGGCGCTGGCTTGGCCGAGCGCCTGCAGCGCGCGGCGCAGGCCAGGCAGGCCATGCTCGCCAAGTTCCGGCCGCGCCCCGCCGCCGCCGGATCGCACGCCCCCTCGCGTGCAGCGCTGAAGGCGGAGACGCTGACGCGGGTCCGAACCGAGCGCGCCGAGGCCAAGGCGGCGAAGCAGCAGGCCGTGGCCGCCGCCGCCGAGTCCGCCCGGCTCAATCAGGAAGCGACCGCCCAGGCCGCGCTCGACGAGAAGCGGGGCCAGCGCAAGGAGCGCAAGGCGCTGACGAAGGCCGAGGCGAAGGCCAAGCGCGACGCCCGCTACGCGGCGCGCAAGGCGCGGAAGTAACGGAAGGAAGCCCCATGGCCCGCAAGCCCAACTACCAATTCGAACGCGCCGAGCGCGACCGCCAGAAGGCCGCCAAGCTGGCGCAGAAGCAGGCCGCCAAGGCGGCCCAACGCGAGCGCCCGGCAGCGGCCGGCGAGCCGCAGAACCAGGACTGAACCCATGCGGGACGCCATCCACTACAACCACGAGACCGTCCCGCTGGACGGCGAGGCCTTCCGGGGCTGCGAGTTCCGCGACTGCCGCATGGTCTTCTCGGGCGGGGAGTCGCCGCGGTTCGAGAACTGCACTTTCGTCGACTGCGACTGGCGGCTGGAGGATGCCGCCGCGCGCACGCTCGCCCACATGCAGGCCGTCTGGAACGCCGGCGGCAAGGCGTCCATCCAGGCGCTCATCAAGGAGATCACCACCGCCGGGCGGTGAGAGGGTTTAGCCCCCGGTGCTGCGCCGATCGTTGAGCACTGGCCGGCGCGTCTGCGGCGTGGACCGCGTCGTCGAGCGCGGGTCGCTGAGGCCGCCATGGGCGGGTGGGACGTAGGGCGGACCGCCCAGCCTGGTCGGACGGCTCATGCGGCGGCTTCCTGTCTCAGCTTGTCCACGCAGGCGCGCAACAGCACGGCGCGGCCCATGGAGAGGTTCGGTTGGCGGAGCTCCTCCAGGGCGCCCTGCAACGCCTCTCCCCGGTGGCGTCCGCCCAGCCGCCAGACCTCTCGGCGGACTTCGGCATGGGCGACCGCGGGCTGGAAGATCATCGACAGCCACGGGACGCGCCCGCCCCCGCCGCGCCCGACGAGCCTCGACCAGCGCTCGCGCCATCCCACCTTTTGATCTTCGGCCATGCCTGCTCCGGAAAGTCGTTCCAAGAACGAGACAGATATCACGTCTTTCGAATTGGTTGGCATCAATTCATATTTATTCTAGTTTTGCGCATGAAATATTCAACGAAAACAGATATCACAAGACGATTTTCTGAAATCATGTCTTGAAAATCTGAGGCCGGCGGGCCATGTTCCGACGCCTCCAGGAGATCCATTTGAGCCCCGACCAAAACCATCGCTGCACTGTGCAGACCAAGGGCGACGGGCGGCCTTACCTCGCCTTCGAGCCCTCGAGCGGCCAGGTCTCCTCCTACTCGAACTCTCTGTTCACCCTCGACCTGCAGCCGACCGTGAGCCTCGCCGAGGCCAACGAGCTGTGCGCCGCCATCAACGCCCGCCTGCAGGGCGTCTCCGCCACGGTGTTCTGAGGATCGTCGGATGAGCCGCACGCACGCCGAACTGGAACGCGAGAACGCCTACCTGAAGGCGCGCGTGGCCCAGCTGGAGTCCGACGCGCTGGATCTGGCGGCCGAGGTGGACCGGCTGCGCCAGGAGCGCGAGCGGCTGCACGGGCGCCGCGCGGTGCGAGCGCCCAACCCGCTGGGCGGCGGCCGGTGAGCGACGATCTCTCGGAGGCCGAGCTGCACACGCTCCACCTTCTGGCTCGCAAGCAGGCAGGGGAGGCGATCGCCTTCGTGAACATCGCCGCCGCCCGCGCGCTTTGTGACCGGGGCCTTGCGGCGCGCAGCCACGAAGGCTGGGACATCACGTCCGCCGGCGGCGCCGAGCTCGCCCGCCGGTCCGCCGGCCCGGCCTGATCGCAGAGCGCATGCGCATCCGTTGCGGCTTCGAGATCGCCTACGACTGCCCGGCGCCCGTGCCGATGCTGCTGATGCTGAGCGTGCACGCCTCGCGGCGCGGCGACCTGGAGACGCCGGACTGGATCCGCACCGATCCGCCGCAGGACGTGCGACAGTACCTGGACGTCTACGGCAACATCTGCAGCCGCCTGACCGCGCCGGCAGGCCGGTCCACCGTCTCGGCGGACTTCACGATCCGCGACCCCGGGCTGATCGACCCCTACACGCCGGGAGCCGTTCAGCACCCGATCCCGGACCTGCCGGACGAGGTGGTGCTGTTCCTGCTGGGCAGCCGCTACTGCGAGACCGACCGGCTGAGTGACATCGCCTGGAAGTTGTTCGGCCGCGAGCCGGCGGGCTGGCCGCTGGTGGCGGCGATCACCGCCTACGTGCACCACCACATCCGTTTCGATCCGCAGACAGCGCGGCCGCAGAAGACCGCCTTCGACGCCTGGGAGGAGGGGGCGGGCGTCTGCCGCGACTTCGCCCACCTGGCGGTGGCTTTCTGCCGCTGCATGGGCGTGCCGGCGCGTTACTGCACCGGATACTTGGGCGACATCGGCGTGCCGGTGGAAGGGATCATGGACTTCAGCGCCTGGTTCGAGGTCTACCTGGGCGGCCGCTGGCACACTTTCGACGCGCGCCACAACATGCCGCGCATGGCCCGCATCCTGATCGCCCGCGGCCGCGACGCCGTCGACGTGCCGATCGCCACCACCTTCGGTGCGGCGGACCTGGTCCGGTTCGAGGTTACCAGCGCCGAGGCTCTGCCGGCGACCTGACAGCGCCGGCCGGTTGCCACGACGGCCGCCGCGGCTGAAGCTTGGCCATGGCGACGACCTCACCCAACCGGCGCGTGCTGCTCTGCGGGCTCGGCGTCGGCGCGCCGATGGCGCTCTATTCGTGGGAGGCGGGGGCTGCGACCCCGGCGAAACCCAGGCGCAAACCGGCGCCGCTGGCCCGGCTGCGGGGGGTGAAGCCGCGCAACATCGTGGTGATCCTGACGGATGACCACCGCTACGACGCGATGGGGTTCATGAAGAGCCAGGCGTTCCTGGAGACGCCGGTGCTGGACCGGATTGCGCGCGAGGGCGTGCACTTTGCGAACGCCATGGTGACGACGGCGCTCTGCTCGCCGTCGCGGGCCTCGATCTTCACCGGCCTCTACGCCCACCAGCACCGGGTGGTGGACAACAACCACCCCATCGATCCCTCGTTGACCTTCTTCCCGGAACACCTGCAGCGGGCCGGCTACGAGACGGCCTTCATCGGCAAGTGGCACATGGGCGCGGAGGGCGACGACCCGCAGCCGGGCTTCGACCACTGGGTGAGCTTCCGCGGGCAGGGGACCTACCTGCCGAGTCCCGTCGGGCTCAACGTCGACGGGCGGAAGGTCCCGCAGCGGGGCTACATCACCGACGAGTTGACCGACTATGCGCTGAAGTGGCTGGAGGGGCGGACTGGGGACAAGCCGTACCTTCTGTTCCTCTCGCACAAGGCGGTGCACTCGGACTTCGTGCCGGCGGCGCGGCACAAGGGGCGGTTCGCGGGGGCACCGTTCCGGTATCCGGCGACGATGGCGCCGGCCGACCCGGCGGCGGCGCGGCCGAAGTGGGTGCAGGACCAGCGCAACAGCTGGCACGGGGTGGACTTCCCGTACCACTCGGACCTGGACATCGCCGAGTACTACCGCCGCTACGCCGAGACGCTGCTGGCGGTGGACGAGAGCGCCGGGCGGGTGCTGGACCTGCTGGCGAAGCGCGGGGAGCTGGACGAGACCCTGGTGCTCTACATGGGCGACAACGGCTTCGCATTCGGCGAGCACGGGCTGATCGACAAGCGCACGGCCTATGAGGAGTCGATCCGGATCCCGATGATCGCCCGCTGCCCGGCGCTGTTTGCGGGCGGCGCGGTGGTGGAGCAGGTGGTCGCCAACATCGACGTGGCCCCGACGCTCCTGGCCGCGGCGGGCCTGGCCGCGCCGAAGGGTATGGCGGGGGCGAATGCCTTGCCGCTCGCACAGGGCAAGGCGGTCCCGTGGCGCGAGGCGCTGCTCTACGAGTACTACTGGGAGAAGAACTTCCCGCAGACCCCGACGGTGCATGCGGTGCGCGACGGGCGCTGGAAGTACATCCGCTACCACGGCCTCTGGGACATCGACGAGCTCTACGACCTGTCGGCCGACCCGCTGGAGGCGAAGAACCTGATCTTCAGTCCGGGGCACGAGGCGATCGTGAAGCAGCTGAACGGCAAGTTGTTCGACCTGCTGGCGGGCAGCGACGGGATGGCGATCCCGATGAGCCGGGACGCGGGCTTCCGCGCGATGCTGCGGCGGAAGGCCGGGGCGGGGCAGGGCGCGTTCCCGGCGCCGTTCTTCGACCCGGCGGGGCCGGGGACGCGGTAGGGATCAGGCGGCGCGGGGCCGGCGGCGGCGCAGGCTTGCGCCCGCCAGGCCGAAGCCGCCGATCATCAGGGCCCACGTGGCCGGTTCCGGCACGGCGACGTCGGTGCTGAGGTTGGCGGCGACGAAGTTCTGGCCGACCGCTTCCGTCGTGCCGGCCAGGAAGGTGTTCTCCTCATCGACGGTGACGGTGAAAGTGTGGGAGGCGTCGAGGACGCCGCTGCGGTTGCTGATCGCCTGCATGGTCGCGATCACGACGAACGTGTCGCCGTTCTGCAGGCGGATAGCCCCGCCGCTGCAACCTTGGCTGAGGCTGATCGTCCGATTGTATTCGCCGCCCGTCAGACCGGCGCTGTTGAAGCCGCTGGCCCCGATCACACCGTCGCCGCCGCAGTCCGGGAAGCTGACGGCGCTGTTGCTGATGAGCGTGATCGCATCGCTGCCGGTCGGGAAGGCGGCCGCCACCGTCGAGACCCGCAGGAGACCGAGCGAGACGTTGAGTTGTCCGTCGCCCGGGAATTCGTTGCCGTTCCCGGCCGCCCCTGCATCTCCCGACGTGATGAAGTGCAGATTCCCTTTCAGCGCCAGGTCGATGTCGGCGCCCGCCCAGGTGAAGGCTCGGTAGGACGTGAAGCTCATGCCCGTTCGCGTGTCTGGCCCAGCGCTGGACGCCAGGTGCAGGGTGGGCAGGTAGTCGATCGCGCTGAAGGAGCCGGCCACCAGAGCGGATGCGCCATTCACAAGCCCGGGCGTCACCGAGAGTTGGGAAACGCCGTCGCCGCCGAAGTACTGGTGCTGCTGGGCCCGTGCGCCATCGATCGTCGAGCTCACCTGGGTCGAGCCGAGAATCGGGCAGGTTCCGGTGTCCACGAAGCAGTTGCGGTTGGTGGCGATGGCGGCCATCCCCTGCAGCTGCACCGCGCCGGCGGAAGACGCCATAAGGCCGGAGATGGCGGCGGCGAGCGCGAACGCGGCCAGCGGGCCGCGCACGGCGGCCGCGGTGTTCTTAAGCTTCATCAGAAACCCCCCAGAGACTGGCGAACAGGGTTATTTCCAGACCGATGGTTTGACAACGCCATGCCGCCGGCGGGGCGAGCGAGGCGCCACTGTGGGTTGGTCGAACTCCTGCGACGATCGATCCCCATTTGAGTCATTGAGTGTCATTGTATCCCACTGCGGCCCATGATACGCCAATTCATGCTTCGCTAACCACGTTGCCCGGGTCGGGACGGCAGCGTGTGGGGGCGGGGCGATCAGGGGTTGGCAAGTGTTTCTCTCGACGTTCGAGAAGCAGCTGGACGCCAAGCGGCGCTTTGTCGTGCCGCTGGAGTTCCGCGCCGTGGCGGCCGGGGGGCCGTTCGAGGGGGTGTTCTGCTTCCCGTCGATCGAGTTCGACTGCATCGAGGGCGGCGGGCAGGCGGCCTTCCAGCGCTACGAGGACCTGATCGGGGAGCTGCCGTTCGGCGATCCGCTGCGCTCGGCGGTGGAGGTTTCGGTGCGCGGCGGGCTCGCGCGGATGAGCTTCGATACGGCGGGGCGGGTGACGCTGCCGGAGACGCTCTGCGAGCAGTTCGGCCTGGCCGAGGGCGACTGGGTCACGGTCGTCGGGCTGGGCGAGCGGTTCCAGATTTGGGGCCGTGAGGCGTTTGCGAAGCACCGGGCGGCGCAGCGCGACTTCGCGCGGGCCGGCCTGGCGGAGCTGCGGGCCCAGCAACGGGCGGCCAAGCTGGCGGGAGGGGCGTCGTGATCGTAACGGCGCACGAACTGCGCGGTGCGCGCGCGCCGCAGGATCCGACCCCGGAGCCGCACAAGCCCGAACCGGACCTCAACCCTCGCACCGGTTGGCTCCAAGTGGGTCCGTGCGGGTCGGTGTGGGTCGGCGGCCCGCAACTGACGGGGCCTCCGGCGTGGACCGTGGGAGGCGCGCATGGCTGACGGCGTTCCCCACACGCCGGTTCTGTTGGATGAGGTTGTCCAGGCGTTGGCGCTCGGTGCGGGCGACACGGTCGTGGACGGGACTTTCGGCGCGGGGGGTTACTCCCGGGCCTTCCTGGCGGCGGGTGCGAAGGTCGTGGCGTTCGATCGCGACCCTACGGTTCGTCGCTTCACCGCGGGATTTCCGAGTGACCGCTTCCGGCTCGTGGAAGCGCGATTTGCGGAGATGGACGCGGTCCTTGGGGCGGGGGCGGCGGATGGCGTCGCCCTCGACCTGGGGGTTTCCTCCATGCAGCTCGACGAGGCGGAGCGGGGCTTCTCGTTCATGGCCGACGGGCCGCTGGACATGCGCATGGGCGTCGAAGGGCCGACGGCGGCGGACCTGGTGAACGCGGCCGAGCAGGACGAGCTGGCCCGGATCATCTGGGTGTACGGCGAGGAGCGGGAGAGCCGGCGGATCGCGCGGGCCATCGCGCGGCGGCGCACCGAGGCGCCGTTCACGCGGACGCTGGAGCTGGCGGAGTTCGTGGAGAAGGCGCTGGGCGGGCGGCGGGGGGCGAAGGTGCATCCCGCGACGCGGACCTTCCAGGCGCTCCGTATCGCGGTGAACGCGGAACTGGAGGAGCTGGAGGACGGGCTCGTGGCGGCCGAGCGGACGCTGAAGGCCGGCGGGCGGCTCTGCGTCGTGACGTTCCATTCGCTGGAGGACAGAATCGTGAAGGCGTTCCTGGCCGTGAGATCGGGCAGGACGCCGGCGGGATCGCGGCATGCGCCGCCAGTTGCGAAGGGGGCTGAGCCGTC
>CAZBXO010000059.1:7664-10366 GCA_964495645.1 uncultured Phenylobacterium sp.
GGGGTGTATCTGTTCAAGACGGTGGCGGGGCGGGAGCGGAGCGAGATCGCGACCGTGGACCGGGCGATCAAGGCCGAGAAGGCGCGCATCCGGCTGCTGCAGGCGGAGGTGGCGCACCTGGAGCAGCCGGGCCGGGTGGAGCGGCTGGCGGCGGTGTATCTCGGCCTGGAGCCCGTGAGCATGGCGCGCGAAGCACTGGCCGACCAGCTGCCGGGGCTGGCGGTGCGCGGCCCGCCGCCGAAGGACAAGGCGTTCTCCGCCGTGGCGCAAATGGTGGACGGGAGCGCCGGAACGCCCGGCGTGCCGCCGCCGCCGCCGACCGAGGCGCAGCCCGTGCGGCTGGCCGACGCCGCGCCGGCGGTGAAGCCGTGAGCCTCGGGCAGCAGGCGTTCGGGGGGAGCCCGGTCGGGCGGCTGTTCGGCGGGTGGATGTGGCGCATCGAGCATGCGTTCGAGCGGGCGCGGGCTTCCGGAAAGGCCGAGGACGACACGCGCCTGCGCATCTTCTTCGTGCTGGCGATGTTCGGCCTGTTGTTCATCGCGCTCGCGGTCGGGGCGACGCGCAACGCACTGTCGGATGCGACGGCAGGGCGCATCGCGCCCGTCGGGGCCGCGCGGGCCGACCTCGTGGACCGCAACGGCCAGCTGCTGGCGGCCGACCTGCTGCACTACGGCCTCTACGTCGACCCCCGGGAGATCTGGGAGCCGGAAGAGACGAAGGCGGCGCTGTTCGAGGTGCTGCCCAACCTGTCGCCCGAACGGCTGGAGCGGGCGCTGCGCGGCCAGAAGCGGGTGTTCGTGATGGGCTCCCTGACGCCCGAGCAGCGCAACCGCATCCACCGCCTGGGTCTGCCGGGACTGTCGTTCGAGGCGCAGGACCGGCGGGTCTATCCGCTCGGCTCGACTGCGGCGCACATCATCGGCTTCGTGGACGGCGGTGGCGAAGGGCTGTCCGGCGCCGAGGCCGCGTTCAACGACGACATCCATGCGGCCGCGCGGGGCGGGTCGGCCGCGCCGCTCTCCATCGACCTGCGCGTGCAGGGGGCGCTGGAGGACGAGCTCTGGAAGGCGGTGGCGGAGTTCCGGCCGAAGGGCGCGGTCGGGGTGGTCAGCGACATCCACACCGGCGAGGTGCTGGGGATGGCCAGCTGGCCGGTGTTCGACCCGAACAAGCCGGGGGCCGCGAGCGACTACTCGCGGACCAACCGAGCGGCGGCGACGGTCTTCGAGATGGGCTCGACGTTCAAGGCCTTCACGGTGGCGATCGGGCTGGACTCGGGCGTGGCGACGCCGGACTCCAAGTTCGACGCGCGGTTCCCCTACCAGCTGGGGTACCGGACGATCCACGACTACCACGCGGCCAAGGCCATCCTGACGCTGACGGAGGTGTTCCAGCACTCGTCGAACATCGGCACGGCCAAGCTGGGCGTGGCGGTGGGGCCGGAGCGGATGGGCAAGTACTTCGCGGGGCTGGGGCTGACCACGCCGGCGAAGGTGGAGCTGATCGAGACCGCCAAGCCGCTGGTGCCGAGGAAGTGGGACATCGACGCGGTGGCATCGACCTCGTTCGGCCACGGGATCAACGTCACGCCGCTGGCGCTGACGCGGGCCTACGCGACGGTGCTGAACGGCGGCAAGCTCAAGCCGCTGACCATCCGCAAGGTGGAACCGGGCACGAAGGTCGATGGTCCCCGGGTCATGTCCGAGAAGACCTCGCTGCAGATGCTGGAGATCATGCGCGCCAACGTCACCGGCGGGTCGGGCAAGAGCGCGAACGTGCCGGGGCTGTCGGTGGGCGGAAAGACCGGGACCGGCGAGAAGTACGACCCGGCGATCCGCGGCTACAACCACTCCAAGCAGGTGAGCTCGTTCGCGGCGGTGTTCCCGACGCGGGGGCCGGTGGATGCGAAGCGCTACTTCGTGCTGATCCTGCTGGACGAGCCGCACGCCTCGGCGCGGAGCGCGGGATACGCCACCGGCGGCTGGGTGGCGGCGCCGGCGGCGGGGCGGGTGATCGAACGGATCGCGCCGTTCCTGGGCGTGCCGCGGATCGCCGAGCCTCCGGTCGAGGCCGGCGCGCCGACAGAGGAGCAGTGAGGTGCGGCTGTCGGAGATCGTCCGCCGCGAGGTGAGCCCGGATCCGGAGATCGCGGGCGTGACGGCGGATTCGCGGAAGGTGGGCCCGGGATTCCTGTTCGCGGCGCTGCCGGGGACGAAGGCGGACGGGGCGGCGTTTGCGGCCGGAGCCGTCGAGGCGGGCGCTGTTGCGGTGATCGCCGAGCGGGAGCTGGGGCTCTCGGTCCCGACGGTGGCGGTGAAGGACCCGCGGCGGGCCTATGCGCTGGCGGCGGCGGCGTTCCGGGGCGCGCAGCCGGCAGTGTGCGTGGCGGTGACCGGGACCAACGGCAAGACCTCGGTGGCCAACTTCTGCCGGCAGATGTTCGCGCGGGCGGGCCGGACGGCGGCGTCGATGGGCACGCTGGGCGTGACGGTGTCGCGGCCGGACGGGACGGTGGAGCAGCTGACGCCGCCGGGGCTGACGACGCCGGACGCGGCGGACGTGGCGGAGATGCTCAGCACGCTGGCCGGGATGGGGGTGACCCACTTCGCGATGGAGGCGTCGAGCCATGGGGTCGACCAGCGGCGCCTCGACGGGGTGAGGCTGACGGCGGCCGGGTTCCTGAACCTGACGCAGGACCACCT
>CAZBXO010000059.1:10466-19903 GCA_964495645.1 uncultured Phenylobacterium sp.
TCGACGGGGTGAGGCTGACGGCGGCCGGGTTCCTGAACCTGACGCAGGACCACCTGGACTACCACGGGACGATGGAGGCCTACCGCGACGCCAAGCTGCGCCTCTTCACGACCCTGCTGCCGCGGGGCGGGACGGCGGTGCTGAACGCCGACTCGGACGCCTTCCCGGCGTTCGCGGCGGCGGCGGTGATCGCCGGGCAGACGGTGGTGAGCGTCGGCGAGCGCGGGCAAGGCCTGCGGCTGGTGGGCCGCGAACTGCTGCCGCGGGGCCAGCGGCTGTCGATCGCGGTGCGCGGCGAGACGCACGATGTGCTGCTGCCGCTGGCGGGGGACTTCCAGGCGTGGAACGCGCTGGTGGCGGCGGGGCTCTGCCTCGCCGGCGGGCTGAGCCTGACGGAGACCCTTGAGGGGCTGGCGCACCTGGAGGGCGTGGCGGGGCGGCTGCAGCGTGTCGGCGAGCAGGCCTACGTCGACTATGCGCACACGCCGGACGGGCTGGAGACGGTGCTGAGGGCGCTCAGGCCCCACACCGGCGGGCGGCTGATCGTGGTGTTCGGGGCGGGCGGAGACCGGGACCGGGCCAAGCGGCCGCTGATGGGCAAGGCGGCGGCGGAGCTGGCGGACCTGGCGATCGTCACCGACGACAATCCCCGCTCGGAGGTCCCGGCGGCGATCCGGGCCGAGGTGCTGGCGGGCTGCCCGGGCGCGAAGGAGATCGGCGACCGGCGCGAAGCGATCCGCGCGGGCGTGGCGATGCTCAAGGGCGGCGACATCCTGGTGGTGGCCGGCAAGGGCCACGAGCAAGGCCAGATCGTGAGCGGCGTGACCCATCCGTTCGACGACGTGGCCGAGGTGAAAGCCGCGCTGGAGCTCGTCCATGGCTGAGCCGCTGTGGACCTGTGACGAGATCGCCGCGGCGACGGGCGGGCAGGCGACGCGCGGATTCGTGGCGGGCGGCGTCTCGATCGACACCCGGACGCTGGAACCCGGCGACCTGTTCGTGGCGCTGGCGGGGGTGCGCGACGGGCACGAGTTCGTGGGCCAGGCGATGGCCAAGGGGGCGGCCGGCGTGCTGGCCTCGCAGGCGGTGGACGCCCCGGCCGTGACGGTGAGCGACACGCAGGCGGCGCTGGAGCAGCTGGGGATCGCGGCGCGGGAGCGGGCCGGCAAGGCGCGGCGCGGCGCGGTGACCGGTTCGGTCGGCAAGACCAGCGTGACACAGGCGGTGATGGCGGGGCTGAGCCTGGCCGGGCGGGCGCATTCGTCGGTGAAGAGCTACAACAACCACATCGGCGTGCCGCTGACGCTGGCGCGCATGCCGGCGGCGACCGAGCGGGCGGTGTTCGAGATCGGCATGAACCACGCCGAGGAGATCCGGCCGCTCGCCCGAATGGTGCGGCCGCACGCGGCGGTGGTGACTACGGTGGGCCCGGTGCACACCGAGAACTTCGAAGACGGCGAAGCCGGCGTCGCGCGGGCCAAGGCCGAGGTGTTCGACGGGCTGGAGCCGGGCGGCGTGGCGGTGCTGAACGCCGACAACGCCTGGTTCGACCTGCTGGCCGGCGAGGCCCGGCGGGTGGGCGCGGAGGTGCGCACGTTCGGGACCGCCGAGGGCTGCGACGCGCGGCTGATCGACTTTCAGGTTCCGGGCGGGCATGCGGTGGTGCAGGCCCGCTTCCACGGCAAGGGGCTGGACTTCCCGATCCTGCAGACGGGACAGCACTGGGGCCTCAACAGCATGGCCGTGCTGCTGATGTTGGAGGCGATGGACGTCGACCTCGGCGACAGCCTGGCGGCGCTGGGCTCGTTCGAGCCGCTGGCGGGACGCGGGGCCGAGCGGCAGGTGGGCGGCGTCACGCTGATCGACGAGAGCTACAACGCCAACCCGATCTCGATGGCCTCGGCGATCGCGACGCTGGGCGCGCGGCGGACAGCCGGGCGGCGGATCGTCGCACTGACCGACATGCTGGAGCTGGGCGCGGACGCCGAGCGGTTCCATGCCGGCCTCGCGGAGCCGCTGGCGGCTGCATCGATCGACCTCGTGTTCTGCGCCGGACCGTTGATGAAATCGCTCTGGGACGCCCTTCCGCCGACTCGGCGCGGCGCGTACGCCGAAACGGCGGCGGAGCTCGCGCCGCAAGTCGTCCGGGCCGCAGAGCCCGGCGACGTGGTGATGGTCAAAGGATCGAACGGCTCGAAGGCGGGCCTGATCGTGTCCGCTCTGGCCGACCTCGATTCCGGGGAGGCGCGCTGATGTTCTACTGGCTGTGGCTGGCGCTTGGCTCGTCGCACTACGTGCCGGTCCTGAACCTGCTCAAGTACCAGACGGTGCGCGCGGTGCTGGCGGTGTTGACCGCGCAGCTGATCGTGGTGGCCATGGGCTCGCGCTTCATCCGCTGGATGAAGGCCAAGCAGGGCAAGGGCCAGCCGATCCGGCCGGAGGGGATCGAGCGCCACATCATCGAGAAGGCCGGCACGCCGACCATGGGCGGGGTGATGATCCTGGCCGGCGTCTTCGGCGGCGCGCTGCTGTGGGCGGACCTGAGCAACGTCTACGTCTGGGCGGTGCTGCTGGTGACCGGCGGCTACGGCCTGATCGGCTTTATCGACGACTATTCAAAGGTCACCAAGCAGCACCACGGCGGGCTGTCGGGGCGGATGCGCCTGGTGGTGGAGACGATGATCGCGATGGCAGCGATCACCCTCATCATGCTCTTCGCTCAGAAGCCGCCGGAAACGCCCAACCTGCTGACCTCTGTGACCTTCCCGATCTTCAAGCAGTACTTCGTGGACCTCTCGTGGGGGTACCTGCTGTTCGGGGCGTTCGTGATCGTGGGGGCGGCCAACGCGGTGAACTTCACCGACGGGCTGGATGGGCTGGCGACCGT
Organism: uncultured Phenylobacterium sp.; assembly: GCA_964495645.1. Classification (GTDB taxonomy): domain Bacteria; phylum Pseudomonadota; class Alphaproteobacteria; order Caulobacterales; family Caulobacteraceae; genus Phenylobacterium. The sequence continues at coordinate 13,354 of CAZBXO010000059.1, forward strand.
GCCGGTGATGATCGCAGCGGCGACGTTCGGGTTGATCGCATACCTGGTCGGCAACTTCGTGTTCTCGGACTACCTGCAGCTTCACTTCGTGCCGGGCGTGGGCGAGGTGGGCATCTTCTGCGCGGCCCTGGTGGGCGCCGGCATCGGCTTCCTCTGGTACAACGCGCCCCCGGCGCGGATCTTCATGGGCGACACCGGTTCGCTGGCGCTGGGCGGGGCGCTGGGCACGGTGGCGGTGGCGACGCGCCACGAGATCGTGCTGGGCATTGTCGGCGGCCTGTTCGTGGCCGAACTGCTGAGCGTCGTGATCCAGGTGGCCTGGTTCAAGCGGACCGGGCGGCGGATATTCCTGATGGCGCCGATCCACCACCACTTCGAGAAGCTGGGCTGGCCGGAGTCGACGGTCGTGATCCGCTTCTGGATCGTCTCGATCATGCTGGCCTTGCTGGGCCTGGCCACCCTGAAGCTGCGGTAGGGAGGGCGAGAGCACACACGCCATGATCCCGGTCCGCGGTTTCGAGGGGAAGACCGTCGCCGTGTTCGGCCTGGCCCGGACGGGCCTGACCGCCGCGCGCGCCCTCGTGGCCGGGGGGGCCAAGGTGGCGCTCTGGGACGACAAGGCCGCGGCGCGGGAAGCGGCTGAGGCGGAGGGCTTCGAGCTCACCGACCTGAGGACCGCGGACTGGACGGCGTTCGCCGCGATCATGCTGTCGCCGGGCGTGCCGCTGACCCACCCGGAGCCGCACTGGACCGTGGTGAAGGCCAGGGAAAGCGGCGTCGAGATCGTGGGCGACGTCGAGCTGTTCGCGCGCACCGTGAACGCCGCGCCCGAGCACCGGCGGCCGAAGATCGTGGCGATCACCGGCACGAACGGGAAGTCCACGACGACGGCGCTGATCGGCCACCTCTGCGCCGAGGCCGGCCGCGACGTGCGCATCGGCGGCAACATCGGCTATGGCGTGCTGGGCCTCGACGACATGCACGGCGGGGCGGTCTACGTGCTGGAGCTGTCGAGCTACCAGCTGGACCTGACGTCCTCGCTGCACGCGGACGTGACGGTGATCCTCAACATCTCGCCCGACCACCTGGAACGCCACGGGACGATGGAGGCCTACGTCGCCGCCAAGCGCCGGATCCTGATGAACCAGGGCAAGGGCGACACTGCGGTGATCGGCGTCGACGACGCCTGGGGCCAGCGGATCTGCACCGAGATCACGGCGGCCAACCGGCGCACGATCGTGCCGATCTCGGCGAGCAAGGCGATGAGCCGGGGCGTCTATGTGCTGGACGGGCTGCTGTACGACGCCTCGGGCGAGCGGACCGTGGAGGCGGCCGACCTGAAGCGGGCGCGCTCGCTGCCCGGGCGGCACAACGGCCAGAACGCCGCGGCGGCCTACGCGGCGGCCAAGGGGCTGGGCATCCCGGGCGAGGCAGCCGCGCGCCACCTGCTGACCTTCCCCGGCCTGGCGCACCGGATGGAGACGGTGGGCGTCATCGGCAAGGTGCGCTTCGTCAACGACTCCAAGGCGACGAACGCGGACGCGGCGCGCCAGGCGTTGTCGAGCTACCCCACGGTGTTCTGGATCGCCGGCGGGCAGCCGAAGACCGGCGGCATCGAGCCGCTGAGCGACCTCTTCGGGCGCGTGGCCAAGGCCTACCTGGTGGGCGAGGCGGCGCCGGCGTTTTCGCGCTCGCTGGCCGGCAAGGCCGAGGCCAAGGACTGCGGGACGATCGAGGCCGCGGTGCAGGCGGCCTACGCCGACGCGGCCGCGGCCGGCAACGGCGAGCAGATCGTGCTGTTGTCGCCGGCTTGCGCGAGCTTCGACCAGTTCGCCGACTTCGAACAACGCGGCGACGCCTTCCGAGCCGCCGTCCAGCGCCTCGCCGCCGCCGTCGCCCAGAAGGGGGCGGCGTGATGGGCAAGTCCGTCGGAACGTTCTCCTCACCCGTAGGGGGAGGGGGACCGCCGAAGGCGGTGGAGGGGGTCAGCCCCAGCCGCCGCGGCCGTGATCGTTCCCCCTCCACCATGCTGCGCATGGTCCCCCTCCCCCTGCGGGTGAGGAGAGGGCCCAGCGCCGGAGCGCACACATCGTGACCACAGTCTCCAACGCGCATGCGTTTCCGCGGTCGGACCGGTCGCCTTTGGGCGTCTGGTGGTGGACGGTGGACCGGTGGATGCTGGGGGTGGTGGCGCTGCTCATCGCCATCGGTGTGGTGATCTCGTTCGCCGCCAGCCCTGCGGCGGCGGTTCGAATGAACATCGGCGATCCGTTCCACTTCGCGGTGCGCCAGTGCCTATTCGCGGGCGCGGCCGCGACGCTGCTGGTGGCCACCTCGATGCTGGACGTACGCGGGGTGCGCCGGGCGTGCTTCTTCATCTGGCTGGCGGCGATCGCGATCATGATCGCACTGCCGTTCCTGGGCCACACCTCGAAGGGCGCGACGCGCTGGATCGAGCTGGGCGGCTTCGGGCTGCAGCCGTCCGAGTTCATGAAGCCGGCGCTGATCGTGCTGGTCGCCTGGATGTTCGCCGAGGCGCAGAAGGGGCAGGGGGTGCCCGGCGTTTCGGTGGCCTTCGGGCTCTACGCGATCCCGGTCGGCCTGCTCCTCATCCAGCCGGACGTCGGCCAGACGGTGCTGATCACCGTGGGCTTCGGCGCCGCCTTCTGGATGGCCGGCGTGCCCATGAGCTGGGTGATGGCGCTGGGGGCGGCCTCGATCGCCGGCCTGTCGTCGCTCTATTTCCTGCTGCCGCACGTGCAGTCGCGGGTGGACAGGTTCCTCTCGCCGGAGAAGGCCGACACCCACCAGGTGGACGCGGCCGCCATGGCGCAGGCGGCCGGCGGCCTGTTCGGCCGAGGACCCGGCGAGGGTCTGATGAAGCGCCACGTGCCGGACCTGCACACCGACTTCGCCTTCTCCGTGGGGGCGGAGGAGTTCGGCCTGATGTTCAGTCTGTTGCTGGTGGCCCTCTACGGCTTCGTGGTGATCCGCGGGCTCTACCGGGCGATGAAGCTGTCGGACCCCTTCGAGCAGGTCGCAGCGGCGGGCCTTTTCGTGATCGTGGGCACGCAGGCGGTGATCAACATCGCGGTGAACCTCAACATGATCCCGACCAAGGGCATGACGCTGCCGTTCATCAGCTACGGCGGCTCCTCGATGCTGGCGATGGGCCTGACGCTGGGCCTGGCGCTGGCGCTGACCCGGCGCAGACCGGGGGCCTACGGGGCGCCGGAAGGGCTCGCCAAGGCCGGCGCATTCGCCTAGAGCGCGGCCGATGCGCAAGCTGGCCGTCGTCGCCGCCGGGGGCACCGGCGGACACCTGTTCCCCGCTCAGGCCCTGGCCGAGGTGCTGATCGCGCGGGGCTGGGGCGTGATCCTGGCCTCGGACGAGCGCGTGGCGGGCCTGGCGCAGGACTTCCCGGCAGAGCGGCGGATCGGGCTCTCGGCGCGGACCTTCAGGCGGGGCGACCCGATCGGCATGGGGCTGGCCGGCCTGGCCGTGCTGCGAGGCGCGATGCAGGCGCGGGCGGTGTTCCGCGAGGTGGGGCCTTCGGTGGTGGTGGGGTTCGGCGGCTATCCGTCGGCGCCGGCGCTGGTGGCGGCGATCCTCGACAAGCGCCCGACCATGATCCACGAGCAGAACGCGGTGATGGGGCGGACCAACCGCAGGCTGGCCCCGCACGTTAAGACGGTCGCCTGCGCCTTCCCGACGCTGAAGAAGGCCCCGAAGGGTGTCGCCGAGCGCGCCGTGCGGGTCGGCAATCCGATCCGCCCGCCGATTCGGGCGTTGGCCGAGATCCCCTACATCCCGCCGGAGCCGAACGGGCCGTTGCGGCTCTTGGTGACGGGCGGCAGCCAGGGCGCGCGGCTGTTGTCGGAGCTGGTCCCGGAGGCGGTGAAGGCGCTGCCGGAGGACCTGAGGAAGCGGCTGCACGTCGTGCAACAGACGCGTGCGGAGTCGATGAACCTGGCGCGACGCGTCTACCGCGACGCCATGGTCGACGCGGAGATCGCCCCCTTCTTCCGCGACATCGCCGGGCGGCTGCGCGACGCCCACCTGGTCATCGGCCGGGCCGGCGCTGGGTCGGTCTGCGAGTTCGCGGTGGCCGGCAAGCCCTCGGTCCTGGTGCCGCTGGCCATCGCGCTGGACGACGACCAGGGCGAGAACGCCAAGTTCCTCGAGGACGCCGGCGCCGCGGAGGTGGCTCGCGAGCACCAGCTGACGGTTCAGACGCTGTCGGGCGCCCTGGAGACGCTGCTCACCAACCCGCGGCGGTTGGCGCGGATGGCGCGCGGAGCCAGGGCCGTGGCGATCCCCGACGCGGCGGAGCGCCTGGCGGATCTGGTGGAGCAGACGGCGGGCTCGTAGCGCCTCTCCCCGCCCGGGAGAGGCGCTATGCTAGGGTGGGTTGGAGGTAGGGGGGTCACTGATGAAACGCATCGCAATCCTGCTCGCCGCGCTCGCCATAGCAGCGCCCGCCTGGGCGCAGCAGGGGCCGAGCGACAAGAACGGGCCGGACAATACGGCCGAGCAGGCGGCGCAGCTGGATCAGCAGCGGCACTGGGCGGCGCAGGCGACGGACGCCATGCGGGCGGGGGACTGGAAGACCGCGCGCAAGTTCGCGCAGCGGCTGGCCGATGCGGCGCCGCAGAACCTCAGCGCCCAGCTGATGCTCGGACAAGCCCAGCAGGGCCTCGAGGACTGGAAGGGCGCACGGCGGACCTATGCGGCGGCCGTGCGGCTGTCGCCGACGAGTCCGGAGGCGCGTGCCGGCTACGGCGTCGCGCTCGGGCGCACCGGCGACGAGAAGGCCGTCAAGCAGCTGGAATGGCTGACCGAGCGGGCCAAGGCGTGCGGCAACTGCAGCACGGTCACCAAGATGAAGGCCGACGTCGAAGCGGCGATCGCGGCGGGCGCGAAGGGCTGACGCGCCCGCCGCATCCCATCAAATTTGTACAGGTGTCCCCGCGCCCATCGCGTGATCTGGTTCAGCGAACCAGCAGGGGGGAGCCGCATGAGACTAGCCGTCATACTGATCGCCGCAGCGGCGATCGCCGCGCCGGCGGTGGCGCAAGAAGCGACGGGCAACGAGGGTCCGGACCGCACGGCGGATCTGGCGGCGCAGGCGGACCAGCAGCGGCATTTGGCGCAGCTGGCGCGCGATGCGATGGAGGCGGGAGACTGGAAGACCGCGCGCAAACATGCGCAGCGGCTGGCCGATGTGGCGCCGCGGAACCTCAGCGCCCAGCTGATGCTCGGGGAGACGCAGCGGAGCCTGCGGGACTGGAAGGGCGCGCGGCGGACCTACGCGGCGGCGCTGCGGCTGTCGCCATCGAGCCCGGAAGCGCACGCCGGGTACGGCGTGGCGCTGGGGCGCACCGGCGACGCGAAGGCGGCCGAGCAACTGGAGTGGCTGACCGAGCGGGCCAAGGCGTGCGGCAACTGCAGCACGGTCACCAAGCTGAAGGCGGACGTGGAGGCCGCGATCGCGGCGGGCGCACGAAAAACGCGTGCCGACCGCTTTGCGGACGGTCCCCCTCTCCGCTTTCACCGGGAGGTTTCAACGCTTCTTTAGGGTGAACGAGCGTTAGTGGCCCCTAAGGTCCAGGGGGTTTCCAGGTTGGCGCGCAAGGCCAAGGGGCACGGCAGCATTTTCGCGTTGAGCAAGTTCGGCTCGACGGCGCGGCTGCTCAACCTCGCCATGATCGCACAGAAGAACGCTGGCGACCCCGCCTGGAGCGCCCAGCCGTTCTTCCGCACGACGGAGCTCAATACGGCGCTGATCGTCAAGCACAGCGTGCGGCCCCACGAGCAGATCCTGTTCCAATCGCCGCCCTACATCGCCACCAAGATCATCATCCCCTTCGACCGGGACGACCTGGAGATCGGCGGGCGCACCATCTTCGTCGGACAGAAGGGCTGGCAGGACCAGCTCTCGATGCTGACCAACAACGCGCCGGGGCTGCCGCGCGACTTCGCGCTTCTGGAGTCGCTGGACGAGCTGCCCTCGCTGGACCCCTTCCTGGTGCGCGAACACATCAACCGCCGCGGCCACCAGGTGGCCCCCTGCTACCTGGCGATCGCGCCCGGCGACGTGGAGCGGATGAAGCGCTCGGTCGCCAAGGAGATGGAGCAGCTGATCGGGCTGGCGTTCAGGGGCTCGCCGAACCCGGCCTACACCACCAAGCTGGTGCAGATGCTGCTGACCAACGAGGCGGACGCGGCGCTGGAGCCGCTGCGCCTGACGTTGAAGCTGGAGGGCGAGGCCTACAAGGAGGGCATCTTCAGCTGGAAGGGCTTCCTCTACTACAAATGGGTGCTCGAGGACCTGCGCGTGCCGTTGATGAAGGTGCGTTCGGCCGTCAGGACCCTGAAGCCCGGCGGCAAGATCGACGCCGAGCAGGCCACCGAGGTCGACCGGTCGAAGAAGCGGCTCCTGCAGCGGATCGACCGCAGCGAGAAGTCGGCCATCGCGGCGCTGCAGGTCTATGACGGGGCGTTCCGAAAGCTGGTCGGCGAGAGCAACCCCGTGGGCTTCCGCGACTT
>CAZBXO010000060.1:0-2667 GCA_964495645.1 uncultured Phenylobacterium sp.
ATCCCAAGGACGCCTGGCAGCTCACCACCGTCGCCGAGCAGGTCATGGAGTTCGCATCGATGAGGGCAAGACCATGAAGCGGCCCTATCTGGTCACCCCCGGCAGCGAGCCGAGCGCCTATCACGAGGCGATCAGCCCGATCGAGGACATCATCGAGGACGCCCGCAACGGACGGCCCTACATCCTGGTCGACGCGGAGGACCGGGAGAACGAGGGCGACGTCATCATCCCGGCGCAGTTCGCCACGCCCGACCAGATCAACTTCATGGCCAAGCACGCGCGCGGCCTGATCTGCCTCTCCATCACGCCCGACCGCGCGCGCCAGCTGCGCCTGCCGCCGATGGCCACCGACAACCAGTCCGGCCACGGGACGGCCTTCACCGTCTCGATCGAGGCGCGCGAGGGGGTGACCACCGGCATCTCGGCCCACGACCGGGCCCACACCATCGCGGTGGCCATCGACCCGACCAAGGGCGTCGAGGACGTGGTTTCGCCGGGCCACGTCTTCCCCCTGGTGGCCAAGGAGGGCGGCGTGCTGGTCCGCGCCGGCCACACCGAGGCCGCCGTCGACATCAGCCGCATGGCCGGCCTCGTGCCCGCCGGCGTGATCTGCGAGATCATGAAGGACGACGGGTCGATGGCCCGCCTGCCGGACCTGGTGGCCTTCGCCCAGCTCCATGGCCTCAAGATCGGCACCATCGCCGACCTCATCGCCTACCGCCGCCGCACCGAGCGTCAGGTCGAGCGGGTGCTCGAGACGCCGTTCAACTCCGCCTACGGCGGGCGCTTCCGCATGGTCATCTACCGCAACTCGCTGGACCAGACCGAGCATGTGGTCCTCACCAAGGGCCGCATCGATCCCGACAAGCCGACGCTGGTGCGCATGCACCGCGTCGACATGGCCACAGACATGCTGGGCGCCGTCGAGGCCCGCCGCGAATACGTCCCCAAGGCCCTGAAGCAGCTCGCCGAGTTCGACGGCGCCGGCGTCGCGGTCTTCATCCGCGACTCCAACCCCCACTGGCTCTCAGAACGCTACGGCCAGCCCCAGGCCGACCATACCGGAAACATCCTCCGCGACTACGGCATCGGCGCCCAGATTCTCCTCGACCTCGGCGTCCGCGAGATGCTGCTGCTGACCTCCTCCCAGACCGTGCTCCCGGGCAGCGAAGGTTACGGCCTCAAGATCGTCGGACGAGTTCCGCTGGAGTAGCCCTACCTCCCCGTTCGCGGCCGCGAACAGGGGAGGGGGAAACGGTGCCAGTTCTGCCGTTGCTACCGCAACGGGGGAGGCAGTCGCGCGCTTCAACGCCATGGGCCAGTTGCGCGTCGGCTGTTCGGGGTGGGTCTACAAGGACTGGACCGGGCCGTTCTATCCGCCGGGGACGAAGGACAAGGACCGGCTCGCCTACTATGCCAGCCAGTTCGACACCGCCGAGATCAACGCCAGCTTCTACCGGCTCCCGTCCGAGACGACGGTCGAGGGCTGGGCCTCCCGCGCGCCATCGGGCTTCCTCTACGCTTGGAAGGTCAGCCGCTTCATCACCCACAACAAGAAGCTGAAGGACTGCGCGGACAGCGTCGCCCTCGTCTACGGTCGCATGGCGCCGCTGGGCGTCCACCAGGGCCCGTCACTCATCCAGCTGCCGCCGCAGCTGCGCCGCAACGACGAACGGCTGGCCTCTTTCCTGAAGCTGCTGCCGAAGGGGCGTCACACGGTCGAGTTCCGCCACCCGTCCTGGTACGAACCCGCAGTCTTCCGCATCCTGGCCGACCACGACGCCAGCCTCTGCATCTCCGACCACCACCACGCGCCGGCGCCGTGGGAGGCCACCGCGAGCTGGGTCTACGTTCGCGGCCACGGCCCCGGCGGGCGCTATCGGGGGAACTATCCGCCGGCCGAGCTCGACCGCTGGGCGCAGGCGATCCGCGGGTGGCTGCTGGAGGGCCGCGACGTCTACGCCTACTTCGACAACGACATCAAATGCGTCGCGCCGGCCGACGCCCGGTCGCTGAAAAGCCGTTTCAACCTGGCCGCAAGCGTCCTATAGAGAAGCCCTCCGCCCGGCCGCAAAGGCCGGGCGCCTTCGTTTTCGGAATTCGAAAAATGGCCGACCAGATCCTGATGCCCAAGGCCACCGCCGTCTGGCTGGTGGACAACACCTCGCTCACGTTCGAGCAGATCGCCGAGTTCTGCGGCCTGCACCCGCTGGAGGTGAAGGGCATCGCCGACGGCGAGGTGGCGCGCGACATCCGCGGCGCCGACCCGATCGCCAACGGCCAGCTGAACCGCGAGGAGCTGGACGCGGCCGAGAAGAACCCGAAGTACCACATGAAGGCCCAGAAGAGCCGCCACGCCGAGCTCCTGAAGCCGGTCAAGAAGGGCCCGCGCTACACGCCGGTGTCGCGCCGCCAGGACCGCCCCGACGCCATCGCCTGGTTCATCCGCAATCACCCGGAAGTGCCCGACAGCCAGATTGCGCGCCTGCTCGGCACCACCAAGGCCACCATCGACCAGGTGCGCAACCGCACCCATTGGAACTCGCCCAACATCAAGCCGGTCGACCCGGTGACGCTGGGCCTGTCGACCCAGCTGGAGCTGGACGCGGTCGTGAGGAAGGCCGCCGACAAGAAGGCCCGCGAGGCCGCCCGGCGCGGCGAGGTGGA
>CAZBXO010000060.1:2767-19527 GCA_964495645.1 uncultured Phenylobacterium sp.
CGAACGGGAGGGAAGGCTCTAGTGGACCTGCGCCTTCAGCGCTTCGATCTCTTCCTTGAGCCTGAGCTTCTCTTTCTTCAGTTGTTGGACCTTGAGGTCATCGCCCGAGGGACTGGTCATCTCGTCCTCGATCTGCGCTTCGAGGGACTGGTGACGAGATCCGAGTTCCCGGATCCGGGCTTCTAACGCCATGGCAGAAGGCCTCCTCTCAATTCGACGACTCTAGAGTGAACACCCGCTTTCGCGGTCTGTCAGATCACATATGTTTGCAAGCGGCCCAGTTGAAGCTGCGCCGGCGAGAAGTGCGTTGGGAACCCTCATGCCCGCAACCGAGCGCCTCGTGGTCGGCATCTCCGGCGCCTCGGGCGTCGCCTATGGGCTGCGGGTTCTCGACGCCTGCCGCGAGCTCGGCGTCGAGAGCCATCTGGTGATGAGCCGCTCGGCCGCCCTCACCCTCGCCGACGAGACAACGCTCTCGGTCGCCGACGTCGGGACGCGGGCGAAGGTCGTGCACAAGGCCGCCGACGTGGGGGCTTCCATCGCCTCAGGTTCTTTCCGCACGCTGGGCATGATCGTGGCCCCGTGCTCGGTGCGAACGATGAGCGAGATCGCCACCGGGGTGACCTCGTCGCTCCTGACCCGCGCCGCGGACGTGACGCTGAAGGAGCGCCGCCCGCTGGTCCTGATGGTGCGCGAGACGCCGCTGCACCTGGGCCACCTGCGCACCCTGGTGAAGCTCGCCGAGATGGGTGCGGTCATCGCGCCTCCGATGCCCGCCTTCTACGCCAAGCCGCAGAGCCTCGAGGACCTCGTGGACCAGTCCGTCGGCCGCGCGTTGGACCTGTTCGGCCTCGCCTGGCGTCCGGTGAAACGCTGGGGCGAGGATATCGGCCCGCTCGCGAACGAGGCCTGAGCGGTGGGGATCTGGGACTGGGCGCTGGAAGCCTACGGCCGCCCCGGTGTGCCGGACGCCTGCCTCACCCTGCAGGACGCACACGGCCAGAACACCTCACTGCTGCTCTGGGCGGTCTGGGCGGAGGTCGCCGATCCCGCGATGCTCGCTCGCGCCGCCGAGGTCACCCGGGCCTGGGACGCGAAGGCGCTGACCCCGCTGCGCGACATTCGCCGCGCCCTGAAGCCCGCCCACCCTCCGGTCGCCGACGCGGCGCGCGAGAACCTGCGCGAAGACGTCAAGGCGGCCGAGCTCAAGGCGGAGCGCATCCTGCTGGAGACGCTGGCCGGCCTCAGCCACGGCCAGGGCGGCGCGCCGGCGCTCGAAGCCTTGGAAGCGGCCTCGGCGGCCTGGGGAAGACCCGCGCCCGGCGATGCGCTGGCTTCCTTGGCGGCGGCGCTGCGATAGTATGCTCCCGCCGTGATGGACTACTCGACCTTCACCGAAGAGGCCCTAGAGGCGCGCCTCTCGGACCTGCGACAGGATCACGCCGACCTGGACGCCGCCGTCCAGGCCTTGGCTCTGGCCCCGCTCCCCGACATGATGCTGATCGCCCGCCTGAAGCGGAAGAAACTCGCCCTCAAGGACGAGATCGCAAGGATCGAGGACTACCTCACCCCCGACATCATCGCGTAGCCGCGTCGTTGCCGCGGCGTCTCGGGGCTATCCGGCCCGCCGCGCCCGCTTCTGGGCGTACATCGCCTCGTCCGCGGCCGCGACCACCTGCTCCGGCTCCAGGTCGGCGGTCACCTCGGCGACCCCGTACGACAGCCGGATCGGCGTCGACCAGTCTCCGAACGTCAGCGGCTCGCGGCTCAGCGCCCGCAGGAGCGACTGGGCTTTGAGGTCGGCGGTGGCTGCGTCGGCCTGCACCAGGATCACGGCGAACTCGTCGCCGCCCATCCGCCCCACGATGTCGCTCTCGCGAACGTTGGCGGCGAGGCGCTCGGCCACGCCCTTCAGCGCCGCGTCGCCGGCGGCATGGCCGAAGCGGTCGTTGATCGACTTCAGGTCGTCCATGTCGAAGTAGACCAGGCTGGCGGGCGAGCCGTATCGCAGGCCGAAGGTCTTCACGCGACCCAGTTCCCGCACCAGGGCGCGGCGGTTCAGCACCGGCGTCAGCGCATCGCGGTCCGCCAGGCCCTCCACCTCGGTCAGCCGCGCCTTCAGCCGGGCCACCTCGCCGCGCAGGTCGTCGATCTCGGTGATCAGGGTGGTCAGCGCGTTCTTCACCGCCGGCGTCAGCTCCGGCTCCGGCACGCCCAGGAAGGCCGCGGAGTCCACCTTGCCCGCCGCCGCCGGCACGGCCGCGCCCGCCTGCGCCAGCGCGCGCTTGCGGATCTGCGAGAATGGCTCGTTGCGTGCGCCGGATATCTTCATGACCGGTCCGAATCGGCCCCCCAGCTTGACCGTAACGGAAACTAGTCCTCCTCGGTTGCCCACGCAAAGCCGGCGCCTATACTCCGCGCCCTTCCGGACAGGGGGATTCCATCATCACCGCGCCCGTCGCCATCATCATGGGCAGCCGGTCCGACTGGCCGATCCTGCGCCACGCGGCCGACATGCTCGACCAGCTGGGCGTAGCGCATGACGCCAAGGTGGTCTCCGCCCACCGCACGCCCAGGCGGATGTTCGACTTCGCCCACGGGGCCAAGGCGGCCGGCTACAAGGTGATCATCGCCGCGGCCGGCGGCGCCGCCCACCTGCCCGGCATGACCGCCTCGATGACCGACCTGCCGGTGCTGGGCGTGCCGATCGAGACCAGGGCGCTGAAGGGCATGGACAGCCTGCTGTCCATCGTCCAGATGCCGGCCGGCATCCCGGTGGGCACTCTGGCCATCGGCGAGGCCGGGGCCCGAAACGCCGGACTGCTCGCCGCCCGCATCCTGGCGCTCTCCGATGCCGCCCTCGCCGAGCGGGTGGCCGCCTTCGCCGCGGCCCAGACCGCGTCCATCCCCGAGTCGGTGGAGGACTGAGCCCTGGCCGAGCTCCCGCTTCCGCCCGGCTCCACCATCGGCATCCTCGGCGGCGGCCAGCTGGGCCGCATGCTGGCGCTGGCCGCGGCCCGCCTCGGCTTCGACGTCACCGTGCTGGAGCGCGAGGCCGACAGCCCTGCCGGCCGGGTCTCCCTGCGCACCATCGTCGGCGCCTACGACGACCCCGCCGCCCTGGCCGAGCTGGCGCAGACCGCCAGCGTCGTCACCTTCGAGTTCGAGAACGTGCCCGCCGCTTCGGTCGAGCGGCTGATGGCCCTCGGCGTCGACGTGGCCCCAGGTCCCAAGGCCCTGGCCGTGGCCCAGGACCGCGTCGCCGAGAAGACCTTCCTCAACGCCAACGGCGCGCCCACCGTCGCCTTCGAAGCCGCCGACAGCCCCGAGACCGCGGTCGCGGCCGCCCAGCGTCTCGGCGGCGCCGTGCTCATGAAGACCCGGCGCGAGGGGTACGACGGCAAGGGCCAGCGCTGGGTGCAGCGGCCGTCCGAGGCCGCCGCCGCCTTCGAGGCGCTGGGCGGCCGGCCGGTGATCGTCGAGGCGCCCGCGGACTTCACCCGCGAGCTGTCGGTGATCGCCGCCCGCGGCCGCGATGGCGCGACCGCCGTCTACCCGCTCGCCGAGAACCACCACGCGGCCGGCATCCTGCGCCGCAGCCTCGCCCCGGCCCAGGCCACGCCCGCCTTGGCGGAACAGGCCGAGCGCATCGCCGTGCGGATTCTCGACGGCCTCGACTACGTCGGCGTGATCGGCGTCGAACTGTTCGAGCTCCGCGACGGGCGGCTGCTGGTCAACGAGATCGCGCCCCGGGTGCACAACTCCGGCCACTGGACCATGGACGGCTGCGAGGTTGACCAGTTCGAGCAGCACATCCGCGCCGTCGCCGGCTGGCCGCTCGGCCCCACCGCGCCCATCGCCCGCGTCGAGATGCTGAACCTCCTGGGCGAGGAGGCGGCACAGTGGGCGCGGCTCGCCCACGAACCCGAGACCCGCCTGCACCTCTACGGCAAGCGTGAGGCCAAGCCCGGCCGCAAGATGGGCCATGTCAACAAGATAAGGCCGCTCTGACGGCCCGCAGCGCCCCTAGCCGCCAACCTTGTTCTTTGACACTTTCAAAGCCCGGTCTCCTTGAGATGTCGGGCTGGACGAGGACCTCATGGCGGTGAGCGAGCCACAGCAGGCCCGGGACGTGGAGCGGCGTGCAGCTTCGCGCAGCCGGCCCGTGCTGGTGGCGCTCGGAATCCTCATCGTGCTGGCCTTCGCCGCCGCGCCACTTTTCAAGCGGACGATACGCCTCGACGCGCCCGTCGCGGAGAAGGGCGTCATCGACTATGCGGCCTGGGGGCCCATGACCGCGCCGGTCAGAATCCGCGGCGAATACTTGATGACCTGGCGGATGCCCGGTCCCGCCTACGGGGCACAGGCCTTCCAATGGATCGCCGGCGGCTGGAAGGGCCGCACCGTCGGGGGCGTCGTCCTGCCCGAGCATGGAGCCGCCAGCTACGAGGTGACGATCCGCAACCTGCCGCCTGGCGACTACACCCTCTTCCTGCCGAAGATCTACGCCGCCTCGCGGCTCACGATCGACGGCAGGGTCCGCTCGGTGCGCGGCCAGCTCGGTTTGACGCCTCAGACCAACCGCTACCTGGTTCGCGCCGCCTCCGTGCCGTTCTACGCCGACGGTTCGCCGATCCATCTGCGCTTCGACGTCGCCGAGTTCCACCACCGGGACAACGGGATCACCGAGAGCCCGATGCTCGCGCTGACGCCGGCGATGGACGAGTGGATCGCCCGCGACTGGCTGCGCAGCCTGCTCCTGGCGACCTCCCTGCTGCTGCTGGCTCTCTTCGCCCTGGTCGTCTTCGCGTTCCGCCGCACGGAGCGGAGCGCGCTCTGGATGGTGTTGGGCTGCGCCAGCTTCGCCCCGCAGGTCGCCCTGCTCGGCCACGACAATCTGATGCAGATGGCGATCCCCAGCCTCGACTTCGGGGCCATGCTCGGGACCCAGTTCCTCGCATCGACGGCCGCGATCAGCTTCGTGCTGGCCTACGCCCACGAGCTCTTCCCGCGGGAGAGCAGTCGGCGGATGTTCTGGCTGCTGCAAGCCGTCAACATCGCCCGCTTCCTGGTCTACGCCGGCGTCTGGGCTTTCCTCGACATCGCCCACATGTCGGTGGTCTCGCAGTGGTCCGTGATCGTTCGGACCACGATCTTCCTCTACATCCTGTGGGTCGTGGCGCTGGCCTGCTGGCGCCGGCGCGAGGGCGCGCTGGTCTTCCTGTTCGGCCTCGGCGTCTTCGTCGCCGCCCTGATCTACACCGACGTGGTCAACAATACCGCCGTCAACGGCGTGGCCGACATCGACATTCTCTCGATCGGCGCCCTGATGCTGCTGTTTTCGCAGATCGTGATCATCGCCGAGCGCTGGAGCCTGGCCATCGCCGACGCCGAGCAGACCAATGCGGACCTGCGCCGCCTGCTGGACGTCAACATCTCGATCACCAGCGAGATGGATCTCCAGGCGCTGCTGACCAAGATCGTGGGGGTCACGTCCAAGGTCATCCAGGCGGATCGCACGACCCTGTTCCTGCACGAGGCGAAGACCGACGAGCTCTGGAGCGTCGTCGCCGAGGGAGTCGCCGAGCGCCAGATCCGCTTTCCCTCGTCGACCGGCCTCGCCGGCTGGTGCTTCACCCGCTGCGAGGCGGTGAACCTGCCCGACGCCTATGCCGATCCGCGTTTCAACCCCGAGGTCGACGCCCAGACCGGCTACCGCACCACCAGCGTGCTGGCGGTGCCGGTCACCGCCCGCGACGGCCGCTGCATCGGGGTCATGCAGGCCTTGAACCGCCACTCCGGCCCGGCCTTCGGGGCCGGCGACGTCGAGCGGATGAGCGCTTTCGCGGCCCAGGCCGCCATCGCCATCGACAACGCCACCCTCTTCTCCCAGGTGGCCGCCGAGCGGAACTACAACGAGAGCATCCTGCGCTCGATGTCGACCGGCGTGATCACCCTCGACACGGAGGCCCGGGTCGCCAAGGTCAACGGGGCGGCCGCCCGCATCCTGGAGATTCCGGAGCCGACGCTGCTCGGCGGCGGCGCACGGGCCTGGCTGGCGGCCAACAACCCCTCGATCATCGCCGAGATCGACGCGGTCTCCGAGAGCGGTCACCCCAAACAGCTGATCGACGCCGACATCCGGACCGGCCGCGGCAATATGATCTCGGTCAACGTCTCCATCGTGCCGCTGGTGATCGATGGGGCGCGGGTGGGCCTGCTGCTGCTCTTCGAGGACATCACCGACGAGAAACGGATGGAGGGCGCCATGCGCCGCTTCATGAGCCAGGAGGTCGTCGACCAGGTGATGTTGCACGACGAGCTGCAGTTCGGCGTCGCCTGCCGCGCCAGCGTGCTCTTCGCCGACCTCCGCAACTTCACCAGCCTAGCGGAGACCCTGCAGCCCCGAGAGACGGTCGACATGCTGAACGAGGTGTTCACCGATCTGTTCGAGGCGGTGGCCGGCCACGGCGGCACGCTCGACAAGTTCCTGGGCGATGCGGTGATGGCCGTCTACGGCGCGCCGCTCCCCATGGGCCGCGACCCGCTGAACGCCGTGGAGAGCGCCGTCGCCATGATCCGCATGGTCGAAGCGCTGAACGCCCGCCGCGCCGCCCGCGGCCGCTCGGACCTTGCGCTCGGCGTCGGTATCGCGACCGGCGAGGTGGTGGCCGGCACCATCGGCTCGCCCAAGCGCATGGACTACACGGTGATCGGCGACTCGGTGAACCTGGCCGCCCGCCTGCAGCAGATCACCAAGCAGTACCAGGTCTCCATCGTGATCTGCGAGGAGACCGCCGCCGCCGTCGCCGCCGACGCGCCGTTGCGTGAACTCGACACCATTCGGGTGCGCGGCCGCAGCCGCCCGGCCAAGATCTTCCAGGTGCTATTGGACCAGCACCCGGGGCTCGACGCCTATCGCCGCGGCCGCGAACTGATGAACGCCCAGCGCTGGGCCGACGCAGCCGAGGCCTTCGAGGCCGCTATCGCCGCCGACCCGGACGACCGGCCCGCCGCCCTGATGCTCGAGCGCGTCCGCATCCTCGCCCACCAGCCCCCTGCGCCCGACTGGGACGGCGTCTGGGACTCGGCCGAGGCGGCGTAGGCGCCTTTCCGTCCCCATGCGATAACCGCCCCACCAAGGGGCACTGGGCAGTATGGCGTCGGACGAGTCTTCCACGGCTGCAGCCGCGCCGACGCCGCGGACGTCCGGCAGGCGGCTCTGGTTCGCGGTCCTGGTCCTGGGCTTGCTCAGCCTCCTCGTCGCTCCGTTCTTTGTCGACCTGATCGCTCACGGCGCACCCAGGGCGGTGCGCGGGGAGGTCAGCTATCGCGGCTGGGGGCCTCTGACCGCGCCCGTCGAGCTGACCGGCCAATGGCGGCTCGAGTGGAAGAGCGCCCCGGCGCCGGGAACGCGCATGCTGGCCGATGTGCCGGGCGTCTGGGCCGGCGAGCACCCTGGCGGTCCCGCCTTGCCGGTCGTGGGCGCGGCCTCCTACCACCTGACTATCCGCGACCTGCCGGCCGGCCGCTACACCCTGTTCGTCCCGACGCTGTACGGCGCTACGCGCGTGGCGGTGAACGGACGCACGATCTCGCAGCGCGGCGTGCTCGGGACCGACCGGGCCTCCACCGTCTACGAGGTCCGCAGCCACGAGGCGGTGATCGACGCCGACGGGGCGCCGATCGACCTGCAGATCGACATGGCCACCTTCCACCACCGCGACAACGGCTTGAACGTCACCCCCCTGCTCGGCCTCTCAAGCGCGATGAGCGGCTGGATCACGCTGGACTGGCTGCGCAGCTTCCTCCTGATCACGTCGCTGCTGCTGCTCGCCTGCTACGGTCTGGTGGTCTTCCTGTTCCGGCCGCAGGACCGCGCCTCGCTGTGGTTCGCCATGGCCTGCCTCACGCTGCTGCCGCTCGTGGCGGTGTTCAGCCACGACAACCTCCTGATGATCGCCCTGCCGTTCATCGACTTCCGGACCATGCTGTCGCTGCAGTACGTGGCCGGCGCCGCGGCCCTGGGTTTCATCCTCGGCTACACGAACCAGCTGTTCCCGCGCGAGAACCTGCGCATCGCCTACTGGGCGCTTCAGGCGCTGACCGTGCTGCTGTTCGTCATCTACGCCGTGCTCGCGGTCGTCGGCGACACCCTGGTGATGAGCCAGGCGTCCGAGTGGTCGGTGGGCCTGCGCTCGGCCGCCTTCGTTTACATGCTGGGGGTCGTGGGCCTTGCCTCCTGGCGAAAGCGCGACGGGGCCGTCGTCTTCCTGCTCGGCCTGGCGGTCCTCGTCTCGACGCTGATCTATACGGACCTGGTGACCAACGCGGTGATCCCGCGGGTGTTCGGCATCGACGTGCTGCCGATCGGCATCCTGCTGCTGCTCTTCTCCCACATCGTGATCCTGGCCGAGCGCTGGAGCATCGCCATCGGGACCGCCGAGCGGACCAACGCCGACCTGCGCCGCCTGCTGGACGTCAACATCTCCATCACCAGCGAGATGCGCCTCGAGGCCCTGCTCAAGAAGATCGTGCAGGTCACCTCCAAGGTGATCCACGCCGACCGTTCCAGCCTCTTCCTGCACGATCCACGGCCGAACGAGCTGTGGAGCGTCGTCGCCGAGGGCGTCGAGGAAAAGCCGATCCGAATTGCCGCCGACAAGGGCATCGCCGGCTGGAGCTTCAGCCACGGTGAGCCCGTGAGCCTCTCAGACGCCTACGCCGATCCCCGCTTCAACCGCGAGGTCGACGCGGAGACCGGCTACAAGACCGAGAGCGTGCTCGCCGTTCCGGTCACCGCCCGCGACGGTAAGCGGGTCGGCGTCATGCAGGCGCTGAACCACCATCTGGGCGACACCTTCGGCGAGGGCGACGTCGAGCGGATGAGCGCGTTCGCCGCCCAGGCCGCCATCGCCATCGACAACGCCACCCTGTTCTCCGAGGTCTCCTCCGAGCGGAACTACAACGAGAGCATCCTGCGCTCTATGACCGCCGGCGTGGTCACCCTCGACCGCGACGGCAAGGTGGCCAAGGTCAACGACGCGGCCGCGCGGATTCTGGACGCCTCGATCGAGGCCATCGCGGGGCGGGACGGCCGCGCCTGGCTGTCGGCGTCAAATCCAGCGCTGCTGTCCGAGCTCGACGCCGTCGCCGGCGGCGGCGGCGCCAAGACCCTGATCGACGCCGAGCTGAAGACCGCCCGGGGCCGGACGATCTCGGCGAACATCTCCATCGTCCCGCTGGTCGCCGGCGGCGAGGCCTCGGGTCTGGTGGTGCTGATCGAGGACATTACCGACGAGAAGCGGATGGAGGGCGCCATGCGCCGCTTCATGACCCAGTCGGTGGTCGACCAGGTGCTGCTGCACGACGAACTGCAGTTCGGGGCCGCCTGCCG
The DNA here is from genome assembly GCA_964495645.1 of uncultured Phenylobacterium sp. Classification (GTDB taxonomy): domain Bacteria; phylum Pseudomonadota; class Alphaproteobacteria; order Caulobacterales; family Caulobacteraceae; genus Phenylobacterium. The sequence continues at coordinate 12,165 of CAZBXO010000060.1, forward strand.
CGCGTCCGTCCTCTTCGCGGACATCCGCAACTTCACCACGCTCGCCGAGGCCATGCAGCCCCGCGAGACGGTCGACATGCTCAACGAGATCTTCGCCGAACTGGTCGACGCGGTGGTGGCCAACGAGGGCGTGCTCGACAAGTTCCTGGGCGATGCCGTGATGGCCGTCTATGGCGCGCCGCTCCCCATGGGCCGCGACCCGCTGAACGCGGTGACCAGCGCGCGGCAGATGGTCGGTATGGTGGAGGCGCTGAACGAGCGCCGCCGCGCCCGCGGCGCCACCGTCGATCTGCGGCTCGGCGTCGGTTTGGCCACCGGCGACGTCATCGCCGGCACCATCGGGTCCGCCAAGCGCATGGACTACACGGTGATCGGCGACGCGGTGAACCTGGCCGCCCGCCTGGAGCCGCTCACCAAGCTCTACCAGGTCGAGATCGTCGTCTGCGAGACGACGGCCGCGGCCGTCGCCGGAGAGGTCCCGCTGCGCGAACTCGACACCATCCGGGTCAAAGGCCGGCGCGGCGCGTCCAAGATCTTCCAGGTCCTGGTCGCCGATCCGACCCCCGCGCTCGAGGCCTACCGCCAGGGCCGCGATCTGCTGGAGCGCCGCCGCTGGAAGGACGCCGTCGCCGCCTTCGAGGCTGCGGCCGCCGCCGACCCCGCGGACGGTCCCTCCGCCCTCATGCTCGACCGCGCCAGGATCCTGGCGAAGAAGCCTCCGCCCGCGGACTGGGACGGCGTGTGGGAGACGGCCGGCGCCGCGTAGGGTGCGACGGGACGGCCCCTCCCGCAGCCGTGATTGGTCGCGCCAGTTATGTCGCACTACGATGCGTTTGTTGCCTGGGCGACCGACGCTGGACCCTGCGGGGCCCGCATCCGGTCGCGTTAGCGGGATCGTTGTCGAACGGCGGCGCCCAGCCAAGCGCCGGACGGTTCCCCCGGGCCGTCCGGCGCGAACGCATTTGAGCGAAGGAGCCGATGACCCCTCCCGTCGAACCCCTGCATCCCGGCGCGCTGGTCTGGCCCGACGTCGCCCACGCGCTTCCCGCGATGTGGTCTCCCGCTTACGGCGTCGGTAGCGGGGCTTTCGCCGTCCGGCCGTGCGGGCCCGCCTGGCTTGTCCAGGCCGACGGCGTCGAGACGTTGATCTTCCGACGCGGCTCGGATGCGGAACGGCAGGCTCGGCGCATGGCGCGCGCCCTGGCGCTGTCCGGCGACGACGCCGCCGTCAGCGTCTACGACCGCCGCGACGTCCTGGTCGGGAGAATCTCCTACTACGGCTGTGACGCAGGCCTCGCGCCCGAGATCTCGCGCCGCTACCCCTGGGCGCGATAGGCGCCCCGCCCACTCATCCTGCCACGCACCGAAGAGGCGCCGCGCAGCCCGCTCGATGAGCCCGCGGGACGCGGACGCAGTCAGTTGCGCCACTCGGCGATGAGTCCACCGCCGGCATCCTCGAAGGCCACGCGGTCCAGTTCGACCGCATACAGGCAGACCGGACGATGATCGGGGGACTCGCTCCAGCAGCTCGCCGCCGCGCCGTTCGGGAAGACGCCGAAGCGGCCCTCCAGCCGCAGCCGATAACCCCGCGCCAGGGGCGGGGTGGCCCCCGCCTCCAGCTTGAGGACATGCTCGTAAGGACGCTCGGCGTGCCGCGCGGTCCGGGCGGCGCCCGCCGCGAAGAGCTGGGCCAGCCCCAACGTCGGCGCTGCAGGCGACGTCGGCGTTGCCGGGAACGGCTGCTCGCGCCGCCGGGGACAGTCCTCCGACGGTGTCCAGGGCCGCGGGATCCAGAACCCCTCGACGGATTCGAGGGTCTCGGAGGCGCCCGCCGGGATGGCCGGCAATGTTGTCCAGACCGCCGGACGGGCGACCAGCCGAACGGTGCGCTTCTGGGGATCGTATTCATAGAAGGCCTGAGCCGTTCCGGCTCCGACCTGCGGCCCGTCGCAGCCGAACGGAATCCGGATAGTGAACCGTTTCCCGGCGAGTGCGCGGGGCGCTCCGGGTTCTCCTGCCGCGAAGGCCGCTGTTACGCTGGCCGCATCCCGCAGCAGGTCGGCGCGACCGAGGACCGCATCGGCTGCGGGGGGCTCGGCTTCGGGCTGCGGCGGAGCGACGGCGGGAGGCGGGGCCTTTGGCGCAACCTTTGTCGCTTCGCCACCCTCGCGGTAAACGAGCGCGCCGACGACAACGAGCACCAGGACGGCGGCGATGGAGACGGGCGCCACCAGGCCCAGCTTGCGGTCCCGGCGCCCGGAATTATCCTCGGCCATGACCGCACGATAGCAGAACACAGCGTGGTGAAGCCAATTCCCATCCCTGGAGTCCGCGCCAAGTCACGCCGTCGTGGCCGAATCGGCGTCTCGTGACCACCGCCCAGATCATTGCTTTGGCCGTGCTGGTCGGGGTCGTCGCCGCGCTCATTCACGGCAGGCTGCGATCCGATGTGGTCGCCCTGGCCGGCGCCGCAATCCTGCTCGGCACGCGCACGATACGACCGATCGAGGTCCAGGGCGCCTTCGCGAGCCCTGCGATCATCGCCTTGGCCTCTCTCTTCGTGATCGCCTACGCGATGGAGATGTCCGGCCTGCTCGGGCTGTTCATCCGCGGCGGCGTGCGTCTCTGCGCGCGGCTCGGCGCCACCGGGCTCTGGCTCGTCATCGGCCTTGCGGGCGCGGCCTCGGCGTTCCTCAACAACACACCGATCGTGGTGCTGGCCGCGCCTGTGGTCAGGGATGTCGCGCGCTCGCTGGCCTTATCGCCGAAGCGCTTCCTCATTCCGCTCTCCTACGTGAGCATCCTCGGCGGCGCCTGCACGCTGATCGGCACCTCCACCAACCTCCTCGTCAACGACATGGGCCGCGCCGCCGGCCAGCCGGCGTTCGCCATGTTCGAGATCACGTCCGTCGGGCTCGTGATCGCCGTCGCCGGCGGGCTCTATCTCCTTCTGTTCGGCGGACGTCTTCTCTCGGGGCTGCCGGGCGACGCCCCGGCCGGAGCCGCCGCTATGGGCAAGCAGAACGCCCCCGGCGACGACCCGGCGCTCGTGCCGATCGACCGCCGGTTCGATCCGATCCGGGCCACCATCTCCTTCGCGGTGTTCGTCGCGGTCATCGCGGCCGCGGCCATTGGGCTCGCGCCCATCGCCGCCACGGCGTTCTCCGGCGCCGTCCTGCTCGTGCTGACCCGGACGATCAGCGTCGAGGAGGCCTATCGCGGCCTGCGTCCCGACGTGCTCTTCCTGATCGCCGGCATGGTCGTCGTCGGACTGTCTCTGGAGGTGACCGGCCTGGCCTCGCTTGCAACCGATCGCATCGTCGTCTGGGTGCAACCGTTCGGGCCCCTGCTGGCCCTGTCCCTCATCTACGGCGCCACGCTGTTCCTCACCGAGATCCTCTCCAACGCCGCCGTCGCCGTGCTCCTGACGCCCGTCGCGGTCGCCCTCGCCGAGAGCCTGGGCGTCAGTCCCCGGCCGTTCCTGGTCGGCGTCATGATGGCCGCAAGCGCCGCCTTCGCGACTCCCTTCGGCTACCAGACCAACGTCCTGGTGTACCAGGTCGGCGGTTACAGCTACCTGGACTTCGTCAAGATCGGCGTCCCGCTCAACCTCCTGACCTGGGCGGTCGGGGCCGCCGTGATCCCGCTCTTCTTTCCGTTCTGAGGTGAAAGCAGCCGTTCGCCGCAGCAGGCCGATCCCGGGAATTTGATCGTGATGCGATCTTTCTTGCTGCGGACCTGCCTTCTCCCGGTTAACCTGGCTCATGCCCTTCTTGCGCCTGACGCGGCGGCGTCCTGACGCACCGCATGCGACGTGCGCGTGACCGCGCAGGACGAATTCACCGGCTTCGTGCGCCAGCACTTCCGTTCGGTCTGGGCGCTCGAGTTGCTCCTGCTGATGCGGAGGGAATTGGATCGCGCCTGGACGGTGGACGAACTGGTGGACGAGCTTCGGGCCTCTCCTCCGCTCGTCCGCAACTGCCTCGCCAGTCTCCAACGCTCGGGCCTGCTGATCGCCGAGTCGGCGACGCACTACCGCTACGGGCCGGCCGGCGCCTTTCTCCCGAATATGTGCGACGAGATCGACCGCCTCTACCGCGAGCGGCCAGTCGCCCTGATCAACCTGATCTCCGCGCCTGACGACCGGCTCCAGCAGTTGGCCGACGCCTTCAAGTTCCGCGGAGACGCCTCATGAGCGGCCTTGGACCCTCCCTCGTCTACTCGCTCTGCCTGCTCACGAGCATCATGTGCGCGTGGCTCCTGGCCAGGCGCTATCGCGAGCGCGGTTCGCGCCTCCTGCTGAGCTTCGCCCTGGTCTTCGCTGCGTTTGCCGTGAACAACCTGTTGCTGGTCGCCGACATGTTGCTGCTGCCCAACGTCGACCTTTGGCCGCTCCGGCAGTTCGCCCTGGCCGTGGGCGTCGTCGTCATGATCCACGGCTGTCTGGCGGAGCGACAGCCATGACCGGCGTGAGCGACATCGCCGCCCTCGTCGCCGGCGCCCTGGCGGCGGGCCTGTCGATGTGCGGCGTCTTCCTCTGGCTCTTCTGGCGACGGACCCGGGATGGGCTCTTCTTGGCCTTTGCATTCGCCTTCTGGCTGATGGCCGCCAACCAGGTCGCCCCGGTCATCCTCGGCCTGCCGCGCGAGAGCCAGGGCGGGGTCTACCTTCTGCGGCTCGCTGCGTTCGTCCTGATCCTCCTGGCTATCCTCAACAAGAACCTGAGGGGGGATCGCGGCCGAGACGGAACCTGACCGAAGACCATAGGAGAGGAACATGGGACGAATGGCTCTGGTATCGGGCCTCGCCGCCGGGTTGGCGGTAGCGGGCCTGGGTGCGGTCGCAGGCGCCGAACCGCCCTCGCGGGTGGCCCCGCTGGCGGCCGACCTGTCCGGCGTGGGGGGCCGCCAGGCGGGGGACCCCGACGGCTCCGGCCATGCCGCCATCCGGCTGAACCTCAGCCGGATGCAGCTCTGCTACAGCCTCGTCGCCACCGGCATCTCGCGCCCGACCCGCGCCGCCATCCGCCGCGGCGAGGAGGGCGACGTGATGGTCCGGCTGCTTCCGCCGAAGGACGGCGCGAGCCGAGCCTGCGTGGAGGTGAGGCCCTACGAGGCCTCGGCGCTGGCCCAACGCCCCGAGGACTACTACGTCACGGTTCGAACCGACGACTTTCCCACCGGCGCGCTCCGCGGCCGCCTGCGCGGCGAGCCGGCCTCGCCCTGACGCCTTGAGTTCCGGGATCCGCAGCTCCGAGCGGAATGCCCCAAGGGGGTGGCTGCTGGGAAAGCCCGGAGGGGCCTACCCCTCCGTCGGCGTCCCGTAGCGCATTCGCGCCAGGCCCTGCGCGACGCCGGCCAGCCAGTCGGCCGGGCGGATCCTGGTGGTCGCTTTCCACTTCTCGAACCGCATCACGTCCTCGATGCGGCGGTCGGTGAACTCGAGCGCGGCCTTGCGGCCGTCGGACATCCGCACCGCCATCGCCCCGGTCAGGATGCCGGCCAGCAGGGCGCGCTTGGAGTAGTGGTTCTCGTCGGTCGCCACGTCGCCGGCCCAGCGCCAGATCGCATCGGCGCTCTCCCAGGCGAGCTTGCCGGCCAGCGCCAGATTGGTCGGCAAGGCGAGGTAGCCCATCCACCGTCGCAGCGCCGGCTCGTCCTGGGCGGCTGCATCCAGCCGCACCTCGACGCCGCGGCGGATCCGTTCGCGGATCTTGAGGTCGGCCGCGACCACGTCCGCCAGCATCGCCAGCGCCCGTGCGTCGTGCCGCCGCGACAGCAGCGCCGCCAGGTCCGCCGGCCCGTGCGGCAGCAGCAGCTCCGTCTCGCCCGCGCCCATGCCGCACGCCTCGCCCGCCAGCGTCGCGGTCTTGCGCGTCCAGCCATGCACCGGCGACAGCTTCAGCGCCGCGTCCAGCACCGCGCTTTCCGTCTCTTCCGCCCAGGCCTGAGCTTGCGTCATGCGTGGCTTCTACACCCTCTCCGCACCGTGGACACCGCCGGTCCGTTCTGCTATCTGCGCGCCTTCGCGCCCGAAGGCCCCGCCTCCGGGCGATCCACTTTTTGCACGCTCGCCGCCTTTTGCCGGCGGAGGCGGGCGGCAGGCGTACAAACTGGGAGAAGTCCTCTGGTTCAGATTTTCGTCCGCGACAACAACGTCGACCAGGCCCTGAAGGCGCTGAAGAAGAAGATGCAGCGCGAGGGCTCGTTCCGCGAGATGAAGCGGCACGTCCACTACGAAAAGCCCTCCGAGAAGCGCGCCCGCCAAAAGGCGGAAGCCGTGCGCCGCGCCCGCAAGCTGGCCCGCAAGCGCGCCCAGCGCGAGGGCCTGATCGCGGCGCCGAAAAAGCCCGCTCGGTAACTACTCGCTGGCACAATTGATGCTTATGTGAAGGGCTGCGCCATCCGGCGCGGCCCTTTTTGAGTATCTAAGGCCAAGGCGCGGCCTCCCGTCGCGCGGCGGCCCCACGGGTGGTCTAACGCGGGTCTTGCGCCTATCTACCCCGCTTCGGCCCCCTAAAGTCCGGGAACGGTCCTGCCATGAACCTGCGAAATCTCGTCATCTGGGGCGTCATCATCGTCGTCCTGATCGGGCTCTACTCGATGATGACGGGAGGCGGTCGCACCACCGGCACGCATGAGGTCACCTACTCCCAGCTGCTGGCCAAGGTCAGCGCCGGCGAGGTCAAGACCGCCGAGATCCGCGGCGCGGTCGTCGAGGTCGCCGATCAGTCCAACAAGAAGTTCACGGCGGTCACGCCGGCCAACCAGGACGAGCTGGTCAAGCGGCTCGAGGCGCAGGGCGCCAACATCTCGGTCAAGTCGCCGGGCGGCAATCCGCTGGTCAGCCTGCTGGTGCAGGCGCTGCCGATCCTGCTCCTGATCGGGGTCTGGATCTTCTTCATGCGCCAGATGCAGGGCGGCGCCCGCGGCGCCATGGGCTTCGGCAAGTCGAAGGCCCGCCTGCTCACCGAGAACAAGAATCGCGTCACCTTCGAGGACGTGGCCGGCGTCGACGAGGCCAAGGAAGAGCTCACCGAGATCGTCGACTTCCTGAAGGACCCGCAGAAGTTCCAGCGCCTGGGCGGCAAGATCCCCAAGGGCGCCCTGCTGGTGGGCCCTCCGGGCACCGGCAAGACACTGCTGGCCCGCGCCGTCGCGGGTGAGGCCGGCGTGCCCTTCTTCACCATTTCCGGCTCGGACTTCGTCGAGATGTTCGTGGGCGTCGGCGCCAGCCGCGTGCGCGACATGTTCGAACAGGCCAAGAAGAACGCGCCCTGCATCATCTTCATCGACGAAATCGACGCCGTCGGCCGTCACCGCGGCGCGGGCCTGGGCGGCGGCAACGACGAGCGCGAGCAGAC
>CAZBXO010000061.1:0-8448 GCA_964495645.1 uncultured Phenylobacterium sp.
AGCCTCGCCGGTGGCCGCCTCGGCCGCCAGGTTGTTCTGGGCGCTGTGGTTGAATGGCCGATCGTAGCGCAGGGACTTCACCCGATCGGTCCCGAAAAGCGCGACGGCGATGCGGCGCACAGCTTCGGCTTCGACCTCGGCTGACTGGTTGTCCACCAGAACGATCTCGAGGTCGCCCGTCAGATGCTGGCCCGCGATCGACTCGAGGCACCGCGCCGTGGTGGCGGCATGGTTGCGAAAGCTGATGAGGACGCTGATCGACGCCGCGCGGCGCGCCGGCAAGAGGACGTACGGAAAGGGCTCCGACTCCGGGAGCCGGACCAGCGTGGCGTCCAGGGCCGCGGTGTTCAGCAATTCCTCGCAGAGGGCGAGATCAGTCTCGACCTCCGCGCGGTCGACCGGCGACCACGCCTCCAGACAAGTCGTCAACGCCTCCGGGTGGCCAACCCAGGCTGCGCCCCGGCCGGCGAGCCACACGAAGAGCGGGTGCAGTCGCCCGCCGGCGAGTGCTTCGAGGACGGTCTGCGGCGCCTCTGCGATGAGCGACCCGCGCACGGCCAAGGTCGAGTCGGTCACCGCGCCATGCCAGGCGTCGACCGCGCGCGGCGCAGGGCGGCGGAACACCGTTCCTGGCGCTCCAGCACGCGCCTCCGCCGCGACGAACCTGTCCCATCCCATGACATCGGGATTGCCGGGCTGGCGCGCCAGGATCGCCGCGGCGGACGGATGCAGCAGGTCGCCGGCGCGGGTGAGGAAGACGAAGCCGCAGGCGGCGGCGAGCGCCCGAAGTTGGTCGGTGTCGCCCCGGCAGTCGGCGAGCGTTGTGGACGGGTGCGATTGCAGGCCCCAAGCCGCCTCGGTCCGCTCGGCGGACCCCGGTCCCGGCAGGAGGGCAAGGCCCACGAAACCCGCAGCCTGCTCGCCGAAAAGCAGGCGCTCGCGCCGCAGGCGGTTCACGAATCGAGACAGGCTTCGTTCGGGCCGCATCCGACCGGCTTCGATCGCCAGGTGCTCGAACGGCAGGGACTTCAGGATCTCCACGGCGGCCGCGTCGAGATAGCCCGGACAGGCGACTTCCCGTTCGCGCGCGCCGGTCGCCGGATGGCTCTCAGGTTCGAGGGGGATGTCCGGCTCTGCGACCGGTTCAGGTTCCAGCTCGAAGAGGCCTCCGTCCCAGAGGACCGGCGCGCCCGGGAGCATCTCGCCCTGCGCGCCCCGCACTTCGATGAACCGCACCCGTCCATCATGCAGATCTGCCGGCAGGGGAATTGACGCCCGGAGCTCACCGCCTTCGCGACGATGCGCAACGGCCCGGCCGACAATCCGGCCTTCGTCCACGACGGCTTCGATCGCGCCCAACTCTTCCCTGTCGGCGCCAAGGCGCAAGACGATCGCGCCGTCCTCGATGCCAAGCACCTGAGGCTCGGACATCACGTCCTCCGGTACGCGTCGCGACGCGCAGGAAAGAACGGCCACGTCCGCCTTCGAGACCGCGGGGCCGGAGCCTGCGCGGCCTCGAGGGCGGCCCCCAGCACGTCGGCGCGCTCCGCGGCTTCGGCGGCTCGACGCCGCAGCGTGTCGACCTCGCCCCTGAGTTCAGCGGCCTCCGCCTCACGCCGGCGCGCGAGCGCGCTCCATTCGTCGGCCGCGGCATGCGAGGCGGCGAGTTGCGCCTCGAGCGCATGCTGCGCTTCGGTAGCCTCCAACGCCGACCGGTTCAGGGCCGCGATGCGCGCGCGTTCGGTCTCGAGGGCGCTGACGAGCTCGGAATGCCGATCCTTCGCGGCCTGCAGCACCTCCGAGGTCTTGCGGCCCAGGACGTCGACAGCCTCCGCCGCCGCGGTGCGCCAGCGCGCGGTGTCCGCGACCGAACGTGCTGCGGCTTCCTCGGAGACCGCGAGCTGACGCTGCAGGCGGCCGACCTGTTCGACCTGGGCCGTTGTGGCCTGTTCGGCCGCCACGAGCCGCGATCGCGCGTCCGTGAGGGACGCCTGAAGGCGTGCAGTCTCCGCCTGCGCCTCGGCGGCGCTGACGGCGGCGGCGCGGCCCTGCGCGCGCGCAGCTTCGAGCTCCGCGGCCTGAGCGGCGGCGGCGCTCGTCGCCGCCTCGGCGGCCCGCCGGGCTTCCGCCTGCAGGGCCTGCATCTCCGCGGCGTGGGCGGCGGCGGCGGCACGGGTTTTCGCGCGCGCCGCTTCGAGCTCCGCGGCCCGGGCGGCGGCGGCGCTTTCGGCTGACTGGGCGGTCTGGCGGGCGTCCGCAAGCGCGACCTCCAGGCGGGCCGTCGCCGCCTCGGCCTCGGCGAGGCGGTCCGTGGCCTCGTCGAGCGCCCGGAGGCGATCGTCGGCCGTCGCCTTCACCTCTCGCGCCTGCTCGGCAGCCTCGGCCGCCGCCCGGGCTTCGCGTTCACGGGCCTCCTGGGCGTGGGCGAGGGCTTCCTGAAGCCGCTCGACCTCGGCCTGCGCCTGCTTGAGCGCCTCGCCCAATTCGGCGTCCCGTTGCAGCGCCGCCTCGGCCCGCGCCAGTGCGGCGTCCCGCTCCTCGATGGCCTGCTCCAGGCGCTGAAGCGTCTCGGCCGCCTCGTTCTGGCGCTCCGCTTCGGCGGCTGCGGCCGCTGCCGCGAGTTGACGCGCGCGTTCGAGCTCCGAACCGACGCGGGCCGCTTCTGCGCGGGCCTCCTCCAGCTCGGAGCCGACGCGGGCCGCTTCTGCGCGGGCCGCCTCGAGTTGGGAGCCGACACGGGCCGCTTCGGCGCTGGCAGCGTCGAGTTCGGACCGCGTCTGGGCGAGCTCCGCATCACGCCGCGCAAGCGCACCGGCGCTCTCCTTGAGGGCGGCTTCCGCCACGCGCGCCCGTCCGTCGGCCGCCTCGAGCTCTCCCTGAAGCTGCGAGAGCCGGCTGTTGTGGGTGCGAAGGGCGACCTCGGCCGACTCCGCGGCGCGGCGGCGCTCCTCGACTTCCGCGGTCAGCGCTTCCACCCGCGCGGTGGCGCGCGCGAGTTCCTCAGAGACTTCCTGACGCTCGCGCTTGAGCTGATGGCGACGGGTTTCGGCCTCGGCGTTGGCGATACCAAGCTCGTCCTGCACAACGACTGCGAAGGTCGAGCTCGCGGCGTTGAAGCGAGAGGCAACCTCGTCGAGCGCCCGCGTGGCGGAGGGGGAAGGTCCGTCCGCGGCCAGGCTGGTCAGCGCCGCGAAGGCCTGCTGCGGCCACGCTCCGATCCGCAAAGCCGAACGGGCGCCCGGCTGGTCGCTGTTGTGGTGGCGATGTTCCGGACTGAGGAAGCTTCCGATCTCCCGCTCGGCCGCCGTCGTCCACCGCGGCCAGCCGAACCCCAGGCCTTCCGAAGCGGCCTGCATGGTCGCGCGCCAATCCGATAGCAGGTCGCGATAGGTCAGCACCGCTCGCGGCAGATCACGGGTCTGAGCCTCGGCCTCGATCACATGACGCAGCCAGAGGAGCTCGGCGACGGACTGCGGCATGCCATTCTTGGCCTGCAGCGAAGCCACCACCTCCGCCGGATCGCGCACCGGGATGAGGGCCGTGGGCGACATCTCCGCCAGCTCGAACGCGCGGCGCCACAGGGGCACCAGCCGGCACATGCGCGGATCCTTGACCACGAACAGCGGCGTGTCTGTGAACTCCTCGACCAGGAATTCCGCGATCCGGTGCGCATAGGATTCCGCGTTCGGGGAGTGGAACCAGGACGCCGGCACGGCGTCCCAATCGCGCCAGGACCCGTCGACCTGCGCCAGGAGCTCGTTGTGCAACTCGTACATGCGCGCCGGCTCCCAGAAGCCGAGCGGATTGTTCGCGGTCGGAGGCAGCAGATCCTTGGCGATGCCGGCGCCGAGCAGATTGACGACGCGCGCCAGAGCGGAGGTCCCCGACCGATGCATACCGAGTACAAGGATTCCGATCGGTCGCGGTCGGGCGGCGGTGCGGGGTCGGCGAGCCGTCTCCGCGTCCGGCTTGCGACCGGTTTCGCCCATGGGCCGCGCGTGCGCCCGCCGCTCTCTCGGGGCCTTGCCCACCGTACTCAACCGTCCTGAAAGCCGTCCGCGGACCGGGGGTGAAGGGGCACGACGGGTCGGTGGCTTGTCAAGGTCGATCCCGGCCCGCAAGAGTCGGGGATGCCCCCGCCCCGGAGTTCCGCTTGATTGCTTTCAAGGCCCGTGTTCGCGATCCCGCGATCGCAAGCTATCGGTATCGGGTCCTCACACCGATCTCCGCGCTCCGGAGCCTCGGCCATGCCGCCGAGGAGTTCGAGGCGGACCGATCGCACGCCTATCGCACAGTCGTGTTCTCCAAGGCCTATTCGGCAACCGACCAGGCGCTCGCCCGAGACTTGAAGACGGCCGGGGTCCGGGTGGTTTTGGACCTCTGCGACAACCACTTCTTCAACCCCCGCGACCTGCCGCAATACCGCCGCGCCGCGCAGGATCTGCAGGCGATGATCGCGCTGGCCGACGCCGTCGTCTGTTCCACCCCGGTGCTGGCGGCGCAGGTCCAGGCCGCCGCGGGGCTGCCCGGGAGGCCTGCGATCGCTCCCGACATCTACGAGCAGGCCACGACGCCTGCGGGTCCGCCTTCGCCGATAGAGGGACCGGCGCGCCTGCTCTGGTTCGGCCGGCACGCCTCGCCAAACGCCCCCGCGGGCCTGGAGGATTTGCGCCTGATCCGGGCGCCTCTGGCCGAGGCTTACGCATCGCGGCCGTTCACACTCACGGTCTGCAGCGACAGCCACGCGGCCTTCGACGAACTGGCCGGCGGGTTCCCGACTCCCCTGCGCTACGTCGAGTGGAGTCCGGAAGCGCTGGCTTCGGAAATCGCGGCTTCCGACGCGGCGTTGATCCCGCTCTCGGACAATCCCTTCGTCGCCGCCAAGACCCACAACCGCCTCACCCTGGCCCTCTCGGCCGGCCTTCCGGTGGTGGCAGACCGCCTCGACAGCTATCTCGAGTTCGAGCGGTTCGCCTACCTCGGCGGCTGGCGGGAAGGACTCGCCAGCGTGCTGCTGCGGCCTGCCGAGGCGCGCGCCCGGGCGGAACCGGCGCGGCGCTACCTCGAGACGCACTGGTCGCCCGCCGCGGTGGCGCCGCTGTGGGCTGAGGCTCTCGGCCTGGTCCGCGTGACTGCGGCGCGCGCCGCGGCGCGCGTCGGGCCAGCGCCCTCGCCGGTCTCCGCCTGGCTGGCCGAGGGCGACCGCGCCCGGCGGCCCTGGCTTTTGGCGGGACCGGCGGCGGAGCCCAGGAAGGTCGCCGAAGCGCGGGCGGAGGGGTTCCAGGTGCTGGCGGTCGGCCACGCCGCCCGGCGCGTGCGCGCCGACGCCGCCTACGTGACCGACCTCGAGCTCATGCAGAGGCATGGGGAGGTCATCTCCGCCGCTACGGACATGGTTTGGATGCCCGAGACGCCCCATCTCGACGGATGGGCGTCCACACGATCACTGCGGGCATGGACCGCCGAGACCCCGGCCCTGGGAACGCTCGCCCAGGAGGGCCGACTGTTCGCATTCCCATTGTGGACCGCGCGCCCGGACGCCCCGCCTGTCGACTTCGCCGGCGAGGAAGGCCCGCTCCAGCTCCTGACCGACGCGGGCGTGCGGATGGCCCGGCACCTCGGATTCCGGGCGCCGGCTTCGGAACGGGCGGGGCTGGAGGCCGCGGCGCCGTTCGCCCAGCGCCTGCGGGGCGGGCTGGCCGCCCTTCGCCGACGCACCGGGCTCTCCTATGGACCCTACGGCTACCCCGTGCCGGCCCGCATCTTCGTCGGAGCCGACGCCGAGCAGACCCTCGGCGCCCGGATCCTCGACTTCTCGGTCCAGAAGCACGCGACGATGGACGTCACCGTCGAGCTTCTCGACCCGGCCAGGATTCCTGTGCCGAAGGATCCCGCCAACCGATCCCGGACCGGCTTCTCCTTCTGCCGCTTCGAGATCCCGGCGCTTTGCGGCTATGCCGGTCGCGGCGTCTACGTCGACGCAGACATGCAGGTGTTTACCGACATCACCGACCTCTGGACCTACCCGCTCGACGACGCCGACCTCCTCTATGCGCTCAGCCACCCCAGCCAAGGCCGCACGCCCCAGACCAGTGTGATGCTCCTGAACTGCGAGGCGCTGCGCTGGGACGTCCACGAGATCGTCCGCGGCCTGGATGAAGGCCGCTACAGCTACAAGGCGCTGATGCGCGATCTCTGTATCGTCCCGAAGGACCGCCAGAAGCCCGGACTGCCGTACTGGTGGAACAGCTTGGAACGCTTCGACCCAGGCCGGACGTCGCTGATCCACTATACCGACATGCCCACCCAACCCTGGATTTCCCACGCCAACCCCAACGGCGGACTGTGGTACGCGGCCATGGCCGAGGCGCTTGACGAGGGCTTCATCGACCCGGACGAGGTGTCCGACGCGCTGGCCCGCGGGCACATCTCGCCGAACCTGCCCGACTGGATCGGCCGCCCCTTCGAGGTCGACGAGCGCAACGCCGCGGTGTGGGTGGCGCCGTTCAACCGCTTCACGCGCGGCGAGGCCGAGCTCGAGGGGGCCGTGCGCCTCACCTCGGACCGACGCCTGGCAGGTTGGGCCTGGCGTCCCGCCCACCCGGACGAACCGGTGCGCCTGGTCGCCTGCGACGGGGACACGCCCCTCCTGGAGTTCGAGGCCGCGGGCTACGCCGAGATCCTCGAGCGGCACGGCAAGGGCACCGGCCGCTACGCCTTCGACGTCGCGGTGCCCGATGAGCTCTGGCGCAGCAACACCCAGTCCCTGCGCATCCGCGCGCTCGACACCGGCGGAGAGCTGCCGGGCAGTCCGGTGGAGCTGGTCCGCTGACCACCGGCCCCGATGTCGAGCAGGCGTTCCTGTTCTTCTTCGGGCGTTCGCCGGAGGCCGCCGCGGTCGTGGCCGACAAGCAGCGCCTCTCCCCCGCCGCCCTGGCCTCTGACCTGCTCGCCTCGCCGGAGTTCGCCGACAAGGTCGTCCGCCCGGTGCTCGCCGGTCGCGCGCCCGCCGGGGGGGCCTTCGACGCACCACCTTCGTCCGCGGTGCTCGCCTGGGCCTCCGGCAATCTTCCCTTGACCGGGAGCACCTCCGAGCGGCTGCGGGGCGCCCTGACCTGGCGGCAGGCCTTCGCCCTGGTGTTCGCCGACGCCTCGTTTGCGGCCGAGGCGCGGCCGCCGGGAGTCGAGGCCGTGGCCGCCGCGCTCGCCGGCGAAGCGGACCGCGCCATCGTGGGGGCGCTCACCGAGCGGACCGCCGAGCGGGTCTGCGGTTGGGTGGCCGACCGCGCCGACCGCGACCAACGGCTGGTCGTCGACGTCCTGGCGGACGGGCGCCTGCTGAGTTCCCTCGAGGCCGGCGACTTCCATCGCGAAGCTCAGGAGACGTTGGGCGGCGACGGACGGCATGGGTTCGCCGCAGACATCACCCTGCCAGAAGCGCCGGGCGTTCAGACCGTGGTGGTCCGCGAGCGGGTCAGCGGCCTTGTACTGGGGAGCTTCGAGGCCTCATCGGATCCCGCGTCGGACTTCGACGCAGTCGCCGCCCTCGAGGCCGAGATCGCCGCGATGCGCGCGGCTCTGGCCCGCCTGGAGCAGCAGCTGCCGGGCCTATCGGTCCGCGGCAGCCTCCCTCTCTCGGCCTACGACGCCTACTTGCGGGGGGCCTACGCACGCTCGGAGGCGTCGGCCGAAGCCGAAAGGGCGGAGGCCGCGGCGCTGGCCTGGCGCCCCCGGTTCGCCGTGGTCCTTGCGGCCGCCGACGCCGCCGGCCCCGAGCTGCGCCACGCGCTCACGAGCCTCGGCGAGCAGACCTATGACGACTGGCGCGCGCTGCTCGCGTGCGCGCCGGGCGGCGCCCCTTGGCCGGAGGCGATCCCCCGCGTTCTGGCCAACCGTTGCGAAGCTGTCGAGGCCACGAAAGGCGCCCTGCTGACCGCCGCCGCAAACGCCGACGTGCTGGTTTTCGCCGAGGCCCGCGGCCGCTTCGCGCCGGACGCCCTCCTGCGGCTCGCGGCCGCGTTCGCGGCGCCGACCCGACCGCGCCTGGTCTATGCGGATGACGACGCCTTCAGGGCCGCCGCCGACGGGCAGCGCCGGCTCGCGCCGCGCCTGAAGTCGGCCTTCGACGAGGACCTGCTCCTGCAGGAGGACTACATCTCGCCCTTCGCCGCCGTCGGCATCGCCCACGCCGAGCGAGTCCTATCCGGCGCGCGCCTCGACCACGCGGCCGTCATCGCCGCGACCGCCGGCGCCCCCCCGGCCGAGATCGTCCACATCCCGCGCGTCCTCTATTCGCGGCCCGACGACCTCATGCCGCCGCCGGCGGATCGGCAGGCCGTTCAGGCTCACCTCGCCGCGATCGGCGCCGAGGCGCTCGTCGAGGCGGCCTCGGCCTCGACGCTGCGGATCCGCCGCCGCGTCACACCCGACGTCCTCGCCTCGGTCATC
>CAZBXO010000061.1:8548-19250 GCA_964495645.1 uncultured Phenylobacterium sp.
CAGCACGCGGGAATCCTGGTCGGCGCTGGCGAGGGCCAGTTGGCCCATGACGGAGCCGGCGAGCCATCGACAGAGGGCGGTTACCTCGGACGCCATGATCGACTGCGGCGGGCCTCGGCGGTGACCGGCGCCTGCCTCGCGACGCGCGCCGACGTCTTCGCCCGGCTCGATGGTTTCGACATCGACTTCCCGATCACCAACAACGACGTGGACTACTGCCTGCGGGCTGAGGCGGCGGGGCTCAAGGTGCTCTACGAGCCAGCCTGCGTTCTCTACCATCTCGAGTCCGCCAGCCGCGGCCTCGACTCGGCGCCGGAGCGGCGCGAACGGGCCTGGCGGGAGCGCAAGGCGCTGGAGGCGCGCTGGGGCGAGCGCCTCCGCGACGACCCCTGGTACAACCCGCACTTCGAGCGCTTCAGCCGTCCATTCAGCCGGCTGCGGCCGCCGCCGCGTATCTGACCGCTGCTTCCCCGTCGGCGGCGCGCAACGTGCAGCCGATGACGCCCAACGACGCGGCGCCCTCGGAGCCGGGCGGGACATGGGTCGCGCGTCCGCGAATGACCAACCGAACCTGAGCGCCGGGCGGCACGCCGGGGACGGCGATCCAGCGCGTTTCGCCGGGCTGCAGGCCCCCGCGGATCGGGACATCGCCACGCACCTCGATCTCGTAGGGGCAGGCAAGACCGGGGACTCCCCGCAAGCCGAGGTACAGGGTGAGGCCGAGCTCGTTCGGTGCTCGCAAGGCGAGTTCCGCGCCCTCGGGCCTGGTCCAGCATCCCCAGGGCTCGGCAGGCCACCAGCCCGCGCCGCGCCGCAGGGCCTCCCCGTCGTCCGGCTCCGCGCCGAACACAGGCGTGCGCACCCGCGCCAGCGACAGGTAGCCGTCGCGCGCCGCCCGCGGAAGCTCGGCGGCAGCCGGGCTGGACGGCAAGGCCGAGACTGCCGCCACGATCTGCCGTCCGACGTCCGCCCATGTCCGCGGTCGGAACCCGTCGCGGATCCGGGCCTCGCGCG
The DNA here is from genome assembly GCA_964495645.1 of uncultured Phenylobacterium sp. Classification (GTDB taxonomy): domain Bacteria; phylum Pseudomonadota; class Alphaproteobacteria; order Caulobacterales; family Caulobacteraceae; genus Phenylobacterium. The sequence continues at coordinate 9,563 of CAZBXO010000061.1, forward strand.
CCGCGCGGTAGCCTGGCTCGAACAGGAGGCGTTCGAGCCCCGCGATCAGGCTGTCCGGCGACTCCAGGTCGAAGTAGTCGGCGAAGTCCCCGCCGGCCTCGGGGAGCGAGGCCACCCGCGCCGCCAGCGTCGCCTTGCCGTGGCAGAGGGCTTCGGTCACCGGTAGGCCCCAGCCTTCGTAGAGGCTCGGATAGAGGGTGAAGGCGCAGGCCCCATAGAGCGCCGCCAGTGCGGCGTCCGAAAGGCCGGAGACGATCGTGACTCGCTCCGCAAGCTCCGGGTCGGTCTCCAGGCGCTGATAGACAGCGTCGCTCATCCAGCCTCGGGCGCCCGCGCACACGAGCCGCGGGACCGCCGCCAGCCCCCGCCGATCGATGAGCGCGCGCCAGGCGTCGAACGCCGCCAGGTGGTTCTTGCGGCCCTCGATCGTGGAGACGAACAGCACGAAATCGCCCGCCGCCAGACCGAGGCGGCGCAGGACCTCCGGGTCGGGCTGCAAGCCGGCGGGCCGTGCGTCCGCGTCCAGCGGGACGACCTCGACGGAGTGTGCGACGAGCGGCCGTCCGGCGCGGGCCGCGGCGGCCTCGAGGTCGCGCCGCGTGGACTGCGAGTTCACGAGGAACCCGTCGGCGTGGCGCAATACGCCGTGGAGCCAGTGGGCGAAGTCTTCCGCAAGCTGCGGCGTGTGCCGGCCAGGCAGGACGAGAGGGATCAGGTCGTGGACGAAGGGGACGTAGCGCACCTGCGCCGTGTCCGCCGCGCGGCGGATGTTGAGGAAGTAGTCCGCCTGGGTCCAGGAGGTCCCCAGGTTCACCAGAACGGCGCCGCGGGCGAAAGCGTAGTCGTCGGCGGACTCCATTAGCGCCGCCAGGGCCAGCAGGCGCCGCTCCCACGCCGGCGTGTCGACCTCGGCCGCCGACGCGGCCATGTCGCAGAGCCCGCAGAACAGGTCGTGCGGCGCCCGCGCCCAGTAGCGGCGCCGCTCGCTGTAGGCGCAGAGCTCGATCGCCACACCCTCGGGCGGGGCGCGCAGAAGCGCACGCACGATCTCCGCCTGGACGCGCTGGATGCCGGTGGGGCGGCGGACATGCCGCAGGTGATTGAGCACGTCGGTGACGTCGAAAGCCAGGCTCAGGCCGATGTCCGGCCGACGGGGCGTCGCCGCAGGCTCTCCCAGCGCCGCGGCCAGCCGGCCCGGATCGAACCGCGCGCCGGCGCGCGCCGTCGCGACCACCTCCTGCAGGATGTCGACGGAGTCGGGCGCTCGCTCCAGGGCCTCCAGGTAGGCCTGCCCCGCAGGCTCCAGCCGCCCCTGGAGCTTCAGGGCGTGTCCGAGGCTCAACCGGACATCGGCGTCGGCGGGCGTCCGCTCCATCGCCACGCGGTAGGCCGCTTCGGCGGCGACGGGATCGCCGTTCTCCTTCAGGGCGTGCCCGAACTGCACCCAGATGTGGGTCAGGCCGGGATTGGCCCGCAGGGCCTCGGCGTAGGCGTGCGCTGCGGCGCACCAGTTGCGGTCGTCGCGCGCCGCATCGCCGCGGGCGACGGCGGAGGCCGCCGCCATGCGGTCGGCTCGCCCGCCGCGACGCGTTGCTGGGAAAGCCGGCGCCGGCCCGCGGATCGCATCGGGAGTCGCCTGGCCGCGCCGGCGCTGGAGGGCCGCCAGCTCCCGCGAGGCGTCCGCGAGCTCCGGCTCAAGTTCCAGCGCGCGGCCGTAGGCCGCCGCCGCCCCGTCGAGGTCCCCCCTGAGCTTCAGCAGGTGTCCGAGATTGAGGTGGGTGTCGGCCGTATCCGGCTCGAGCGACAGGGCCGACCGATAGGCGGCCGCCGCCGCCGCCAGTTGACCATCCTCCTTGAGGGCATGGCCCTGCTGGACCCAGATGCCGGCCAGCTTCGGCCGCAGCGCCAGCGCCTCGCCGTAGCGCGCCGCGGCGACCTTCCAGTCGCGGCGATCCCGCGCCGCATCACCCGCCGCGATCAGGTCCTCAACGCACTCAGGCGATCTCAACCGGAGCATTCTAGCAATCGCCGTCATCGCCTACGCTGGGATTCCCAATGTGCCGCGCCAAGCCTCCGAGTATGCACGCCTCCAGCCATAGCGCGACCCCGGCCGCCAGCGGAATCCGCTGACATGGCGGGCTGGGTCCTGGTCGGCATCGCGGCCTGGAAACGGGATGCGGTCGCCGGCTTCCTGCGCACGGACGGGGCGCCGCCGCGTTTCGAGGACGAGCCCCGGCGGGCCGTCGAGATCGCCCGGCGGGAGCAGCGGCAGATCGGCGTGTGGGCGACCCGCGAGCCACCCGGGCTCACAGACCTCTGCGCCGCGGCAGGCCAGCCGCTGGCGAGGATCGAGGACGGCTTCATCCGTTCCGTCGGACTGGGGTCTGACCTGATCCCCGGCGCCTCGATCGTCGTCGACAGGACCGGCATCTACTTCGACCCGACCGCGCCCAGCGACCTGGAGACGATCCTCTCGAGCCACCGCTTCGACGACGCGCTGCGAGCCCGCGCCGCGCGCCTGAGGGAGCGGGTCGTGGCGACACGCCTCAGCAAGTACAACCTGCAGGGGTCCAAGACGCCGGCCGTCCGGCGTGATGGCCGCCCCACGATCCTCGTGCCCGGCCAGGTGGAGGACGACCTGTCCGTCCGCCGCGGGGGCGGCGAGATTCAGGACAACCTGTCGCTCCTGGCGCGCGTCCGCGAGCAGCGTCCTGATGCTCGCATCCTCTTCAAGCCGCACCCCGACGTGGAGGCCGGACACCGGGCCGGCCGGATCCCGGAAGCCGCAGCGCTGCGCTTCGCCGACGACTACCTGCGCGCCGGCGCGCCTCCCGACCTGCTGGACGCGGTCGACGAGGTGCACACGCTGACCTCCCTCATGGGCTTCGAGGCCGTGCTCAGGGGGGTGCCCACGACCGTCTTCGGACAACCGTTCTATGCGGGCTGGGGGTTGACCACCGACCAGGGGCCGCCTTGCCCCCGCCGGGGCCGGACGCTGACCCTGGACGAGCTCGTGGCCGGCGCCCTGATCCTCTATCCCCTCTACCTCGATCCGCAGACGCGCGAGCCCTGCCCGCCCGAACAGCTGGTCGAGGCGCTGGCGGCGCGCCGGTTCTGGCGCAGCGGCGCGCTCGTGATGGCGCGCCGGGCCCAGGGCCGCCTCATCCGTGGCCTCGCCCGGCTCGGCCTCGATCTGAGAAAGGCGCCTTAGCCCCGCCGCCGGCCGCGCCGGGCCAGGATCTCCACGCCGTGGTGGCCTCCGTGGTTGGTGTGGAAGAGCTTCACTTCGTCCACGCCCGCCAAGTGGAGACGTTTCAGCACCTCGGAGAGGTCGTAGTCGTACATCATGATGGCCCCGACCGGGGGCGCGGCGCTGCCTTGCTCGCCGGGCGCCTCCAGGATCGGCGGGGCGATATGGTCCTCCCGCCAGATCGTCAGCTGCAGGCTGAGGTGACCGCCGTCCGCCAGCATGCCCACAAGGGTCTCGATGAGGTCCACGCCACGGGGCGGCGGGATGTGCTGGAAGACGATGTAGGAGTTGATCCAGTCGAACGGGCCTGAGGGCAGGAGCGAGACATAGGTCGCGCGGCCGCCTCTTCGGCGCGCCTCGGCCAGCATCCCGGGCGAGATGTCGTAGCCGATGACCTCGGCGGCGTAGTCGCACATCGCCTCGGCCAGCCGGCCCGCCCCGCATCCGAAGTCGAGCGCCCGACCGGACGGCCGGCTTCCGGTCGCGGCCTCCAGCCTCGCCGCCAGGATCGCGATCTGGGACCGCCCGTTGGCATAGAATCGCTCGATGGCGTCCTGGTCGAGATTCGCCCGCCGGAACTCCGGCTGGGTGATCACGCCCCAGTAGGGCTCGTTCTCGCCGATGAGCCGCCAGTCCTCGTCCGTGTCACGCCCAGAAGCCGTCGGCATCCCTTCTCCCGGTCCGGTGCGCCCGGACCTTCTATAGACCAGGAAATCGCCATCGCCAGACGCTGCGGTCAGCCCTTTCTTTCTGATCGCGGTCATGTTCTTCGACGCAGCCATCCTCTGTCTGCGTTCCAAGGGCGCTCTATTGGACCATCCCGCCTACCGCCTCTCCGTTGCGCCTATGATGGACTGGACGGACCGGCATTGCCGGGTGCTGCATCGCGGCCTGTCGCGTCGGGCCCTGCTCTACACCGAGATGCTGACGACCGGGGCGGTGCTGCACGGCGACCGGGCGCGGCTATTGGCGTTCGACCCGGCGGAGCATCCGGTGGCGCTGCAACTGGGCGGTTCCGAGCCGGATGATCTGGCGCAGGCGGCGCAGATCGGCGCGGCCGAGGGCTACGACGAGATCAACCTGAACGTCGGTTGCCCGTCGGACCGGGTGCAGTCGGGGCGGTTCGGGGCCTGCCTGATGCGGGAGCCCGAACTGGTCGCCGACTGCGTGGCGGCCATGATCGCCGCGGTCGAGATCCCGGTGACGGTGAAATGCCGGCTGGGAGTCGACGACCAGGATCCCGAGCAGAGCCTCTTCGGACTGGTGGACCGTTGCGCCGCGGCCGGCGTCACCCGCTTCACGGTCCACGCCCGCAAGGCCTGGCTGAAGGGCCTGTCGCCGAAGGAGAACCGCGAGGTGCCGCCGCTGGACTATCCGCTGGTCTGGCGGCTGAAGCGCGAGCGGCCCGAGCTCACCATCATCATCAACGGCGGAATCGGCTCGCTGGACGAGGCGGAAGAACACCTCGCCCATCTCGACGGCGTCATGCTGGGCCGCGCCGCCTACCACACGCCGGGGATCCTGGGCGAGGTCGACCGTCGCGTCTTCGGCGCCGGCCCCGAGATCGACGCCTTCGAGGCGGTCGCCGCCTATCGCCCCTATGTCGCGCGCGAACTGGCGCGGGGGACTCATCTCGCCGCCATGACCCGCCACATGCTGGGCCTGTTCCATGGCCAGCCCGGCGCGCGGGCCTGGCGGCGCATCCTCACCGTCGAGGGCGTCAAACCGGGCGCCGGGCTGGAGGTGATCGACCGGGCCCTCGGCGCTCTGCAATCGCCGCGAACCGCCAGCGCCGCCTAGAGTTCGAGGGTGAGCTTCGACCGGGTGGCGGTGAAGCGCGACAGGCGGCCGAGGTAGCTCATGCCAAGGAGCGAGGTGTCCAGGCCCTTCTCGACGACGAGCGCGTCGACGTCGATCAGCCGCGCGCCGCCCACCGAAACCGAGGTCAGCTTGACGGCCGCGGCGCGCGTCCCGCCAGCGGCGGTGGTCACCTGGTAGGCGTATTTCAGGTCCTGCGGCCTGAAACCCAGCCTCGCCGCGTCGGCCGGCGTCAACGCGACGGCGGTCGCGCCGGTGTCGACCAGCATCCGCACCGGGGCGCCGTTTATCCGCGCCTCAGCCCAGAAGTGGCCGTCCCTGCCCTTGGGGATCGCCAGCCGTTCGCCGGACGCATCGGCGGGCGCCGAGCCGGGAGCCGCAAGGTTGGCCAGCCGCAAGGGTTGGGGCGCCAGCGCCGCCATCGCCGAAGCGCTGGCGAACGCCGACACCGCGGCCACGAGGGCCAGCTTGCCGAAGGAAGACACCCATCACCACCACGTCAGCGGCCGTTTTCGGCCTGCGTTGGCAGGACCCTAAGCCAGGTGGGGTTTGCACCGGGTGAATCGGAGGTTCCCGAAAGGTGAATCAGAACAGGCCCAGCTTCTCGGGCCGGATCCGGCTCTTGCGCGACGGCAGTTCACGCATGATCGCGTCCCGCTCGTCGTCGGAGTAGCCGGTCCAACCGCCCACCTCCGGCAGCGTGCGGAAGCAGCCGAGGCAAAGCCCGCTCTCCGGGTCGACGACGCAGACCTTCACGCAAGGTGTCTTGATCGGGGCGGGTGGCGGCATCTGGGGACCTAGCCACGGCCTGCAGTCATATGCAACGCGAACAGAGTTCTCAGATGTCACATGTCACACTAATGTATCATTACTTAATATTAATCGGCAAATACTGTTCATTGCCGGATGTTCATTTGAGTTCACAGCAGGTGGATCGCAGATTTCGATCCAGTTTCCAGGGAGAACAGCTTATGAAAACCGCCTTCCTCGCGATCGCCTCGGCTACGCTGCTTACGGCCGGCACGGCGTCCGCTTCCGACCGCCTCAGCGACGTCGTGTTCCTCAAGGCCGCCCGCTGCACGGGCATCGCCAAGGCCGTGCCGGGCGTGCTCGACGCCCAGGCGCTGGAGGCCTTCTACAAGAAGGAGTCGCTGCAACGCTCGCCGTTCGTCATGGACCGCGCCGACTCGGAGGCCGACCGCGCCCGACGCGAAGCCCGCGGCTCCGGGAAGGAGAAGGCCACGGCCGAGCTTTCCGGCATCTGTGCGGCCCTGCTCAGCGACCCGTCGAGCCTCGCGCGCAAGTAAATCTCTCGAGCCTGACTTGATGCGCGTCGGCCCCAAAGGCCGGCGCGCTTTTTCTTGGCCGGAACCCAGGGCTTCGCCTTAGGCTTCTGGCAGAAGAGGGCTGGAAGGGACCGGATGTCGCTGCTGATCCCGGGCGAAACCTGCTGGCGGACCGCGCCGGCGGCGCGGCTGGCCTTCCTGCTCGACAACGAAGCCTATTTCACCGCCGTCTTCGAGGCGCTGCAGAAGGCCCGCCGCTCCATCCTGCTGCTGGGCTGGGGCTTCGATCCGCGCACGCGGATGTTCCCCGACGGCTTCGACGGGCCCAACGATCCCGACGAGATCGGCCACGTCCTGATCCGCCTGGCGCGCGAGCGTCCCGAGCTCGACATCCGCCTGCTCATCTGGAAGTCGGCCCTGCCGATCAGCGCGAGCCAGGAATTCTTCCCGCACAAGGCGCGCAGGTGGTTCGAGGGCACGCCGGTCAAGTTCCGGCTGGACGACCACGTCCCCTTCGGAGCCTGCCATCACCAGAAAGTGCTGGTGATCGACGACCGGCTGGCTTTCACCGGCGGCGGCGACATCTCCATCGACCGGTGGGACACGCCCGCACACCTCGAGCTCGACATGCGCCGGATCATGCCGGACCAGGAATGCCACGCCCCGCGGCATGAGGTGATGGCGATGGTGGACGGCGAGGCGGCCCGGGCCTTCGGCGATCTCTTCCGCGAACGCTGGCGGATCATGGAGGAAGAGACCCTGGAGCCGCCGCCCGACGCCGGCGGCGACCCCTGGCCCGATCATGTGCCCGTGCATCTGCACGAGGCGCGCGTGGCCGTCGCCCGCACGCTTCCGGCATGGCGCGGCGATCCGGGGGCGCACGAGATCCTCGCCCTGACGCTGGCCTGCATCCGCGAGGCGAAGGACATCATCTACCTGGAGAACCAGTACTTCACGTCGCCGCTGGTGACGGAAGCGATCGCCGCGCGCCTGGCCGAGCCGGACGGCCCGGAGGTGGTGCTGATCACGACCGGCCAGGCGCCCTCCTGGTTCGACCAGCTGACCATGGACCGGGCCCGCGGCGCCATGGTCTGGCGCCTTAGGGCGGCCGACATCTTCGGCCGCTTCAGAGCCTTCTTCCCCAAGACCTCGGGCGGCTCGACGATCATCGTCCACTCCAAGGTGAGCGTCTTCGACGACCGCGTCGTCCGGGTCGGCTCCTGCAACATCAACAACCGCTCCTTCGGCTTCGACACCGAGGTGGAACTGGCCGTCGAGTGCGCGAGCCCTGCCGCGCGCCTGAACGCGGGCGCCTTCCGGGACCGGCTGGTGGGCCACTTCCTCGCCGTCACGGGAGATGCGGTGAAGAAGGCGCGCGCCGACCACGGCGGCCTGGTCCCCGCCATCGACGCGCTGAACCGCGACGGCCGCCTCGCGCCGATCGACCCCTCGCGCAGCAGCGCCTTCGCCGAGTTCATCGCCCGCTACCACGTGGGCGACCCGGTGGACCCGTCCGACTCCTGGCGTCTCGGACGCCGGCGCGAGCGCCTGTTCCGCGAGGCGCGGGCGCTCTCCCTGGCGCCTCAGGCCAGCTCGAAATCCATCACCAGCGGCAGGTGATCGGACGCCACCCGCGCCAGCGGCGTGACGTGGGCGTAGACGTTCTGCACCGTCACGCCCGGGCTTACGAAGTGGTGGTCGATCTTCAGCACCGGCAGGGGCGAGGGAAAGGTGAATGAGGCGCTCCGGCGCCGTGCGATCCGCCGGGCCGGCGTCAGCTTCGCCGCCAGCGTGCGATAGACCACCGATGTGCCGGTTGCGTTGAAGTCGCCCAGGAGGATCGCCGGCCAGGCGCAGTCCGCGTGGCCCAGCCAGGCGGGCCCGGCCAGATGCGCCGCCTGCACCTGCTGTTCGCGGGGCACCAGCCCCAGGTGCGTGTTGATGACCTGCACCGGGCGGCCTCCTATCTCCACCTCGACCCACAGCGCGCCGCGCGGCTCCAGCGACGCGATTCGCGGGTGGCCCGGCAACGGACCCTTCTTGACCACCCGCTCGGGGAAGCAGGTGAGGATGGCGTCGCCATAGCGCTCCTCGGCCACCTGCATCGCGGCATGAAAGTGGGCGGTCATCTCCAGCCGCTGGGCGATCTCGTGCGCCTGGTCGACGTAGCCGGTCCGCGCGCGACCGACGTCCAGCTCCTGCAGCGCCACGATGTCCGGGTTGAGTTCGGCCAGCACCGCAGCCACCCGCGCCACGTCGAGGCGCCGGTCGTTCCCGACGCAGCGGTGCACGTTGTAGGTCACGATACGCGGCATGGGGCGGGGCGTTGTGGCCGCGCAATGCGGCGAACGCAAGGTTGCCAAGCGCAGATACCGATGGTTCAAATCCGGGCGCCGCAACGGAACTCTCTAGGAGGTATCCATGGCCCTGGCTCTCGTGGCCGCGATGCTGATGCAGGCGACGACGCCGCTGGCGAGGCCCCCGGCCTCCAACGAAGACCTGCCGGCCTGGGCAAAGACGCCGTCCAAGGACGAGGTGATGAAGGCCTATCCGCCCGAGGCGCTGAAGGCCAACTTCGCCGGCTCCGCGACAGTGGAATGCTCCGTCGGCGCGACCGGCGAGATGACCGCCTGCGTCCCGGTGGCCGAAAGCGGTCCGGGGTTCGGGGCCGCCGCCCTCTCGCTCGCGCCGAAGTTCCAGCTGCCGCTGAAAAGCCCGTCCGGCGCCAGCACCGTCGGCCGCACGGTGCGCTTCCCCATCCAGTGGCTCAACGCGGCCAAGGTCGAGGCTCCGTTGATCCAGGTCTATGACGACGCCGGCCGCTCCGGGAACGTGGTGTTCAACTGCCGCGTGAGGGATGACCGCAAGGTCGACAACTGCGTGGCGATCGATGCGCGCCCGCGCGGCACCCAGCTCTTCGCCTACGCCGGCGAACAGGTCATGCGCGCCACGGCGCCCCGGTCGGTGGAGCCCGGCAACCGCGTGACCATGGTCGTCGAGATCCGCCCGAACAACAGGTGATCGACGCCGCCCCGCCCCCCACCGTTGTGATCACCGCCGAGGACGGCTGGCGCGTGCGCCAGGACCCCAAGGCCTGGGCCAAGCTGTTTCCGAAGGCCGCGCTGGCGGCCGGCGTCGGCGGCGTGGTGCGCATGGAATGCCAGGGCAAGCGCGGCGCCGAGCAGGCCCGCTGCCGCTGGTCGGAGACCCCGAGCGGCTACGGTTTCGGCGACGCCGCCTTCCGCATCACCAAGCGCCTCGGCGTCGACAGCCCGCCCGGCAGCGCCACGGTGACCGGCCGCGTGCTCAAGCTGACATTCGAGTTCCGTGCGGG
>CAZBXO010000062.1:0-19128 GCA_964495645.1 uncultured Phenylobacterium sp.
GCTCACCGACCCGGCCAACTACGACGTCGAGCCGGAGAACGCCTGGAAGCGCCTGCGGCCGCGGCGGCACACGGCCAAGTACCTTGCGGTCTACCGGGCGGTGGCGGCTTGGCGGGAACGGACGGCGCAGCTGCGCGACCAGCCGCGGGGCCGCATCCTCAAGGACGAGGCGATCGACGAGATCGCCACCCAGGCCCCGACCGACGCCGACGCGCTGGACCGGCTGCGCTCGGTGCCGAAGGGCTTCTCTGGCTCGCGATTCGGGCCCGACCTGCTGCTGGCGGTCCGCGAGGCCCTGAAGGACCCCGAGGGCTATGCCCCGGTCATCGAGAAGAGCCGCACGCCGACATCGCCGGCCGCCGGTGCGGTCGTCGAACTGCTCAAGGTGCTCCTGAAGGCGCGCGCCGAGGAGGCCGGCGTCGCCTCCAAGCTGATCGCCACGGTGGCCGACCTGGAGCAGATCGCCAACGACGATGCTGCCGACGTCGGCGCGTTGCGCGGCTGGCGGCGCGAAGCCTTCGGTGAGGATGCGCTGAAGCTGAAGCGAGGCGAACTTGCGCTGGTGCTGGACGGGACCCGGGTGCGGGTGGTCGAGGTGCGCCGGGCGCCGCGCGCGCAGGCTTCCTGAGGATAAGACAAGCCGTTGGCGGGCTTGCGGTTTTTCGGAAGTTCCTGGGGTTCTCCACAGGCCATACACGGCGGTCCCGAAACCCGCCCACAGCGCACGCCGGGCGGCCCGTTGCGCCCTGCCTGCCGCTCTGAGATGGTGATCTTGCCGAGAGGGACTGCGGCGCGGCGGACCGGGCGACCGGGATGCGGAGCGGGCAGGAGGTTCCAGACTGGCCTTGGTGGTGAGGGGGCGACCCTGATCTTCCGGACCTGACGGGACACCGGTGGATGGACGAGGCCCGAGCCGGGCGACCGGCGGAGATCAAGTTCTCTTCCGACCTCCAGGCGCAGATCCCCCAACGGATCTGAAATAGAGGGCGGTGTTCCGGGCGACCGGGGCGCCGCCCTCTTGCATTTCGCCCGCCCCTACATCTCCAGTCGCAGCTTGAGCGCCGAGGCCAGGGCCTGAGCGCGACGAGCCGTCTGCTCGCCGAGCAGCATGTCTTCCCAGCCGGAAAGCGCGCTGAGGACGAGGCGGTCCGATGTCAGGCTAAGGCTGGACTTCTCCAGCAGGGTGACGTTGCGGCCGGACAGGTCGCAGCCGAGACGGATGGCGCTGCCGAGCGCGCGGGCGCGGCGTTGGCGGTCCGGGCTCAGAATCCGCCCGACGGTGTCCGGATCGGGCGGCGCCGGGGCGGAGGAATGGCGCGCGAAGGCGACGCAAGCGAGGAAGGCGCGCTCGGCGTGGGTCATGCCCGCGATGGGCGCGCGGAGCACCTGTTCGAAAGCCAGATCGGCGCGATGGTCCGGGTGCAGCCGCGCGCCGAGGTCGGCCAGGCGGCAGGCGGCGGCGACCAGGATCGGGTCGCGCCTGCCGAACACCGCCTCCAGCTTCTCGAAAGCCGGTGTCACCCAGGCCTCGAGGGCCGGGCCCATGTCGCTGGAGACCCCGCGTTGGGCCGCCAGCGCCTCGCACCCTTCGATCAGCGGGTCGCGTCGGGCGACATCGGCCGGCATGGCCTCGAGCAGCAGGCCCTCACGAACCCCGTAGGCCGAGACGATGACCCGCTCGACGGCGAGCCGCTCGATCAAACGCTCCAGCACCAGGGCGGAATAGGGCAGGGTGTCGACGCGCTTCCTGGACAGACCCTCGACGCGTTCCAGGGAGGCGCGGGACTGGCGCTCGACGAAGCGGACCAGATCCAGGGCCTCGGCGCGGTGCATCTCGTACTGGTGGGCGACGTGCAGCGGGTAGTCGGCCATTCGCATGTGCAGGAGCGCCAGGTTGCGCCAGGCGCCGCCGACGGCGTGAAAGTCGGGGCTGGCGAAGCGGTTGGCGAGCGGGGTCAGGTGGCTGTCGACGGTCCGGCGCACACGATCGAGGTCGATAGGCTTCGGCGCGCCGAGCGCCAGGGGGCCAAGCGGCAGGGTGGCCCCGTCCGTGCCGGCGGCGCCGTTCAGGCGAATGAGCTCGAGGCTGGAGCCGCCGAGGTCGCCGACGACGCCCTCGGCCGACGGGTCGCCGCAGCGGACGCCCAGGGCCGCGTACCGGGCTTCCTCCTCGCCCGTGAGGATGCGGACTTCGAGGCCGGTCTCGTCCTTCACCCGCTTGAGGAAGGCCCGCCCGTCGGCGGCCTCGCGGACGGCGGCGGTGGCGGCGGTGGTCACCTCGTCGGCCTTCCAGCCCTCCAGGACCGCGCGGAAACGGCGCAGGGCGCCGACGGCTGCCTCGACGCCCTCGGGCGAGAGGCGGCCCGTGGCCGGCAGGTCCTTGCCGAGCGCGGCGACGACCTTCTCGTTGTAGAGAGTCCAGAGCGCGCGGCCGTCGATCCGGTAGATGACCAGGCGCACGGAGTTGGAGCCGACGTCGATGACGGCGGCCTGGCGCGCCTCGGCCCGACCGCTGCTGCTATCCGCGCGAGGCCACATGGTCGATCGCGCGCGGCATGTCCTTCACTCGCTGCCCTCGTCCCGAGAGGCTGGGGTTGGTCATGAAATACTCGTGCGCGGAGAATGCATTCGGATGGTCCCAGGACGGGTCCCGGCTATAGCGGCCGTCGGGGTCCAGGGTCCAGCTTTGGGCTTCGTCCTTCAGGTTGGCGAGCATGATCTGCTGCAGAACCTGCTGGTGGACGGTCGGGTTCTCGATCGGCGTCAGACATTCGACGCGCCGGTCGAGGTTACGGGGCATCCAGTCGGCGGAGGAGATCAGGAGCCGCGCCTGCGGCGAGGGCATGGCGTGGCCGTTCCCGAAGGCGACGATCCGACCGTGCTCCAGGAAGCGGCCGACGATCGACTTGACCCGAATGTTGTCGGAAAGGCCGGGGACGCCCGGGCGCAGGCAGCAGATGCCGCGCACCACCAGATCGATGCCGACGCCTGCCTGGCTGGCTGCGTAGAGCGCGTCGATCACCTCGGAGTCGACCAGGGAGTTCAGCTTGGCCCAGATAGAGGCGGGACGGCCGTCGCGCGCCGCCTGCGCCTCCTCGCCGATCATGCGCAGGAGATCGCGCTTCATGGTCACCGGGGAGAAGGACAGCTTCTCGAGCGCCTCCGGCTGGGCGTAGCCGGTGACGTAGTTGAAGAGTTTTGTCGCATCGCGCCCGAAGGCCGGCTCGGAGGTGAACAGCGACAGGTCGGTGTAGCTGCGCGCGGTGATGGGGTGGTAGTTGCCGGTGCCGAAGTGACAGTAGGTGCGCAGGCTTCCGTCACCCTCGCGGCGCACCACGGTCGAGATTTTGGCGTGGGTCTTGTACTCGATGAAGCCGAAGACGACATGCACGCCGGCGCGCTCGAGGTCGCGCGCCCACTTCAGGTTCGCCTCCTCGTCGAAGCGGGCTTTGATCTCGACGACGGCGGTCACGTTCTTTCCCAGCTCCGCCGCCTCGATCAGGGCGGCGACGATCGGGCTGTCCTGGCTGGTGCGATAGAGGGTCTGCTTGATCGCCAGGACGTTGGGGTCGCGGGCGGCCTGGCGCAGGAACTGGACCACGACGTCGAAACTCTCGAACGGGTGGTGGACCAGGATGTCCTTCTCGCGGATCGCTGCGAAGCAGTCGCCGCCGTGGTCGCGGATGCGTTCCGGGAAGCGCGGCTCGAACGGCTTGAACTTGAGGTCGGCGCGGTCCGGCGGGATCAGCTGTGACAGTTCGTCGAGCCCGAGCAGGCCGTCGATGAGGATGATGTCCTCGGGATTGGCGTTCAGGTTCTCGCAGATGAAGCCGCGCATTTCCTCAGGCATCGCAGCTTCGATCTCGACGCGGACGACCGAGCCCATGCGCCGTTGCTTGAGCAGGGCCTCGAAGGTGCGGACTAGGTCCTCAGCCTCTTCCTCGATCTCGACGTCACTGTCGCGGATCAGGCGGAAGACGCCCTGGCTTTCGACCTCGCAGCCCGGGAACAGGTGGTCGAGGAACATGGCCACGACGCTCTCGAGACTGAGATAGCGGCGCTCGGCGCGGCGTCGCGAGCCCTTGGCCGACGCCACCTCCCAGAAGCGGGCCACCTGGGCCGGCAGCGGGGCCAGGGCATAGAAGAGCCGTCCGTCCGACTTGCGGCGGATCTTCAGGACGAGCGAGAAGGCCAGGTTCGGGATGAACGGGAACGGGTGGGCCGGATCGATCGCCAGCGGCGTCAGGATGGGGAACAGCTCGTTCAGGAACCGCTCCTCCAGCGCCGCCCGTTCGGCCTCGGCGACGTCGGCCGGGGAGATGACGTGCAGGCCTTCGTCGGCCAGTTCCGTGCAGAGCTCGCGCCAGCGGTTCTGCTGGTTGGCCATCAGATCGGCGGCTTCGGCGTTCACCCGCACGAGCTGCTCGGCCGGGGTGAGGCCGTCCTGGCTCACCACGCGCACGTCCTCGCGCACCTGCGCCTTCAGGCCGGCGACGCGGACCATATAAAATTCGTCGAGGTTGTTGGCGCTGATCGCCAGGAACCGCAGCCGCTCGAGCAGCGGATGGCGCGGGTTCATGCTCTCGGCCAGGACTCTCTGGTTGAACGCCAGCCACGAAAGCTCGCGGTTGAAGAACCGCGCCGGCGAGACGGCCAGGTCTTCGTTCCACGCCAGAGCGCCGCGCGGGGCGTCGTTGGCGGCGTGGGCTCCGAGGGTCTCGGCGAAGCTCATCGCGTAACCTTACTCGAAAAGGTCAATGTTTTCGTTATCCCCCTCCAGCACCTGGCGGGCGAGCACGCGGGTCACCGGCTTGAACTCCGCGTCGCCGGCCTCGTCGAGGCGGCGCACGATCTCGCGGGCGTCGACGGTGGAGCGGCTCATCCGGCGCAGCAGATACGGGTAGACCTCCTCCGGCGGACGAATGTTGCGCTCGCGGAAGAAGCGGCGGAGCACGCCCTCGAGCACCGTGTCGTCGGGAGAATCGATCTCGGCGACCGGCAGGGCGTTCAGCCGCGAGCGGAGGTCGGGCAGCGTCGCCGGCCACTGGGCCGGTGGGATTCGCGCGGTGACCAGGAGACCGCCGCCGGACCGGGCGGCGAGGTTGATCAGGTGGAACAGCGCCTCATCGGGGACGCCCCGGTCGACGTCCTCGAGGAGTGCGGGCCGGCCGGGAGTAACGTCGGGGGCCGTGCGGTCGAGGATGGCTGCGCCGGCCTGCGCCGCCCAGGCGCGGGCGAGGTGGGTCTTGCCGGATCCCTCGGGCCCGACCAGGGCCAGCGCGCCGCCGTGCCAGTTCGGCCAGGCGTGGAGCACGCTCCAGGCCTCGACGTTCGACGGTCCGCGCACGAACTCGTCGAACGCGTAGGCGCCGGTCTGGTGGAGGCCGAGGCGGAGCTGACGGGCAGGACGGTCTGTCACGGGCGGCAAGGGGTAGCGTTCTCGTCGAGGCTGGGGAAGGGCGGAGCGCCTGGCGATCTCGTCGCGCCGGGCATGCGCAGGTTGGCGCGGGCGAGGCTCCCGACGCAGGTGAGGATGGCCGCAGCCCGGAAGCCGAGCCTCTCCAGTTCGCCGCGGAGGTCCGCGCCCGGTGGCAGGCGCAGGGCATGGGCGCGGACGGCGCTCGGGCTCATGACGGCGGCGCCGAGGGCTTCGCGCGGGCGATGCGCGCCTGGATCGCGGCGCGCTCGGCCTCCGATTTGGCGGCCCACCAGGCGCGGATGCCCGGGTCGGGGAGGGCGACGACGTGGCCTTCGTAAGCTTCAAGCTGGGGCGCTGGGAAGGCGTTGGCCCGGCCGCGCAGGTGGCGGTCGAAGAAGCCGAGCACGAAGTCGTTCTGGGCGCCAATCATGACCCTGGCGGGCGCCGAACCGAGGATCGGATCGCGGGCTGGGCGACGGATGAACAGCGAGTTGTCCGAGATGCCGACGTGGGCGGTGTCCTTCAGCATGACGCGGTAGACCGGCTGGGCAGGGGGGCTGTCGAACGCCTCGTAGGAGAACTCATTGAAGCTGCGCGGCTGCGGCGCAGCCTTCTCGCCGAGGCCGCGGTAGAGCACGGCCAGGTCGGAGTGGAACATCAGGAAAGGCGCCTTGAGCGGCGTGGCGAAGGCCTGGAAGGGGAAGTCGCCGCCGTCGAGGTTGATGCCGGCCGCGCAGCGAGGGTCGACGACGCAGAGCGACCCCGAGATGGCGCCTCCGAAAGACATGCCCATCTCGCCGACGCGGGCCAGGTCGGAAGCCGCGGCGATGGCGCGGATCGGAGCCGGCACATCTCCGGCCTGCAGCCGATCGTGGACAAAGCGGCGGTCGGCCACCCAGATATCGCCGCTCTGGAGCAGGCGTACTTGGGTGCGCTGGGCCTTCTCGCGTTGGGCGATCCAGCCCTCGAGGCGCTGGTCGAGGGTGGCGCCGGCCAGCGCCTGGTTCTGCGGCGCGGGCGCGTTCTTCTCTTCCTCGGTCTGCGGCGCCGGCTCGCGGAGCGCCGGGTCGGCGGGAGCGAGCGTGCCGTCCGGGAAGGCGGTGGTGGTGGAGTCGTAGGTGTGCTGCACCGAGAAGACCACATAGCCGTGGCTGGCCAGGTGCTCCATCAGGACCGTGTTCTGGCCGAGGTGGGACGTGTAGCCGTGGCTGTAGAAGATCACGGGCAGCGCCTGGGAGTCCGGAAGGAGCGGGGCGTCCTCGTATGAGTTGGTGGCCACATGCCGCTGATGGGTCGTGAACGGCGGAAAGCCGAACATCTTGCCCACGCTCTCGGCAGTGCTGTGGGCTTCCGCCGAGGAGTAGTAGGGACGCCGTTTCAGGCCCTTCACGTCCCCCGCGGGATACCAGACGCGGACGAGGAGGCGACGCGGCTCTCCGGGTCTGGCGGAGAACACGCCAGGGCGGCTGGCGTCGTCGAGCTCGAAGCTGCGAACGCCCACGGGGTGCGGACCGCTGGGCTTCGGCAGGGGTGTGATCGGGAAGGTGAGGATCACGGCCGCGGCGAGGGCGGCGAGGCCGGCGAAGCCGAGGCCTGAGAGCCATGGGACGCCGTCGGTGCGGTCGGTCCGGCGCCAGCGGTTGACACCGAGCACCGCGAGGGCGGCCAGCGCCGCGAGCAGGCCGAACCCGTCCTGCCAGCGGTCGATCAGGATGCCCCAGACTCCGGCCGCGGCGGCGACCAGGGTGGCGGCGAGGAGGACCTGTGGCCGCCGCGGCGTGGCGCGGACCCACCAGGCGACGACGAAGACCGCGAGCGCGGCGATGAGCAAGATGTCGGTGATGAGCATGACGTTCCCCGGGGGTCAGCCGACATCAAACGGCGGATACGTGCAACGGCGCAGGTGGCCGCGTGCAGAAGGTGGGGCGGTTCAGCGGTCGCCGTCGGCGGCGCGGGTCCAGCCGTCGGGCTTGAGCAGCTCGATGGGGCTGAAGCGGACCTTGTAGTCCATCTTCTCCGAGCCGCGGACCCAGTAGCCCAGGTAGACGTAGGGCATCTCGGTCAGGCCGGCCTGGATCACGTGGTCGAGGATCACGAAGGAGCCCAGGCTGCGGCGGGTGAGCGACGGGTCGTAGAAGCTGTAGACCAGGGAGAGGCCATCGTTCATCAGGTCGACGAGGGCGCAGGCGATGAGGTCGCCGGGCCCCCGGTCCTCGGTGCGCAGGCGGTACTCGATGATGTGGGTGCGGACCGCGGTGTCCTCGACCATGGCCACGTAATCCGGCCAGGTCATCTCGGCCATGCCGCCGTCGGCGTGCCGCGTGGTGAGGTAGCGGCGGAGCAGGTCGAACTGCTCCATGGTGGCCTCGGCCTCGACCAGGTGGCGCTCGACGTCGTCGTTGCGGGCCAGGACCTTCCGCTCGGAGCGGGAGAAGACGTAGTCCGAGGCCGGGATTCGGGCGGAGACGCAGGCGGCGCAAGCCTCGCACGCCGGGCGATAGGCGATGTTCTGAGAGCGGCGGAAGCCGACGGCCGTGAGGCTGTCGTTGACGTGGGCGCCATCGGAGAGCGGCAGGTGTGCGAAGACCTTCCGCTCGTAGCGGTCGGGCAGATAGGGGCAAGGCGAAGGCGCGGTCAGGAAGAACCGTAACTGCCGGCTCGGGAAGTGCTGGGTCACGAACGGCCCTTAGGAACTGCGCCTGAAGGGATTAGGGGGCATGGCGAGGGAACGCGCAAGCGCGCTCTCTCGTCGCTAGAGCCGCGGCTCCGCCGGGAGCACCGGGGCTTCGCGCAGGAGGACGATGGCGATGCGGCGATTGCCGGGGAGGGTCGGGTCGTCGGCGTAGAGGGGCTCGGAGTTGGCCTTGCCGGACACCTGGTAGATGCGGTCGGGGTTGACGCCGGCGCCCTGGAGGACGCGGCGGGTGGAGATGGCGCGTCCGGCTGAGAGGTCCCAGTCGCTGTCCGGGGTCTTGCCGCCGGCGCTCGCCGAGGTGTGGCCGTAGATGGAGATGCGGTTCGGCAGCTGGTTGATGATCTTGGAGATCGCGCGCAGCAGCAGCTTGGCTCGGTCGTTGGGCTGGGTCTGGCCTTGGTTGAACATCGAGCGGCCTTCCTGGTCCACGAGCTGGATGCGCAGGCCTTCGGGCGTCTGGTCGATGATGATGTTCTTGGAGAGCTCCGAGAGCTCCGGCATGTCCTGCAGCGCCTGGCGCAGGGACTGGGCGGCGGAGGCGAAGGCCGCCTCTTCCCTCTTGGCCAGCGCATCGCGCAGCGCGGCCTCGGAGGCTTCCTCGACCGACTTGGCGCCCTCGCGGCTGTCACCGTTGTTGGGGTTCTTGGACGAGGGAGCGAGCTCCTCGATGACGTCGGAGGCGCCGGCGCTCTTGGAGCCGTCCTTGCCGAGCGCCGAGCCCGACAGGATGCCGCCGGCGCCCGACGTGGTCTCCGACACGCTCGCCGGAGCGAAGTAGTCGGCGATGCCGCGCTTCTGTTCGGGGCTGGTCGTGTTGATCAGCCACATGAGCAGGAAGAAGGCCATCATGGCGGTCACGAAGTCGGCGTAGGCGACCTTCCAGGCGCCGCCATGGTGGCCCCCGCCGCCGCCCTTCTTGATCCGCTTCAGGATGATCGGCTGGTCGCCCACCGACATGGTCCGGTACGCCTTGCGCTGCTATGGGCGGCAAGGTGAATGGGCACGGTTAAGATGGCGTTGCGGGGTCAGGGATGAAGGTCGCGTTCGCGGGGCTCGGGGTGATGGGCTTTCCGATGGCCGGGTGGCTGGCGAAGGCGGGCCACGAGATGGCGGTCTTCAACCGCTCGTCCGGCAAGGCGCAGGCCTGGGTCGAGACGCACGGGGGGCGCGCCGCCGCCACGGCCGCGGAGGCGGCGGCGGGGGCCGAGGTGTTCATGCTCTGCGTCGGCAACGACGACGACGTGCGCGAGGTCGTCCGCGCGGCGTTGCCGGCGCTGGCCAACGGCGCGGTGATCGTCGACCACACCACCACCTCGGCGGTCGTGGCGCGGGAGATGGACGAGCTGGCCGCGAAGTCGGGACGCGCGTTCGTCGATGCGCCGGTGTCCGGCGGGCAGGCGGGGGCCGAGAACGGGCAGCTGACGATCATGTGCGGGGGAGCCGAACACGCGTTCGCCACAGTCGAGCCGGTGATCGCGGCCTACGCCAAGGCGACGCGGCTGATGGGCGGGCCGGGCGCCGGGCAACTGACCAAGATGGTCAACCAGATCTGCATCGCCGGCGTGGTGCAGGGGCTGGCCGAGGGGCTGCATTTCGCCAGGCGGGCGGGACTGGACCCGCAGGCGGTCTACGAGGCGATCAGCAAGGGCGCGGCGCAGTCCTGGCAGATGGACAACCGCTGGAAGACGATGAGCGAGGGCAAGTTCGACTTCGGCTTTGCGGTGGACTGGATGCGCAAGGATCTGGGGCTGTTGCTGGACGAGAGCGGGCGCAACGGCGCGCGGCTCGACATGACCCGCATGGTCGACGGCTTCTACGCCGAGCTGCAGGCGATGGGCGGCCGGCGCTGGGACACCTCGAGCCTGGTGGCGCGGCTGGAGCGGCCGGAGTGATCATCCTGGAGACGGAGCGGCTCACGCTCCGGGAGGTGACCGAAGCGGACGCCGCGTTCGTGCTGGAGCTCTTGAATTCGCGCGGGTTCATAGAGGGGATCGCGGACCGGGGTGTGCGGACGCTGGACGATGCGCGGGTCTACGTGGCGGAGCGGATCCGCGGGTCGTACCGCGAGCACGGCTTCGGAATGTGGGCGGTGGAAGCCGGAGGCGGCGGCGGGCCGATCGGGCTTGCGGGGCTGGTGAGGCGCGACGTGCTGGAGCACGTCGACGTGGGCTACGCCTTCCTGGAGCGCGCCTGGGGCCGCGGCTATGCGCAGGAGGCCGCGGCGGCCGTAGTGGCCTACGCGAAGGCGACGCTGGGCCTCGGGACGATCTGTGCGATCGTGAACCCGGACAACGCCGCCTCGCAGAACGTGCTGCGGAAGGTCGGCCTCAGATACGTCGAGACGATCGACCTGCCGGGTTGGGACGGCCCCAGCGCCTACTACGAAACCTAGCGGGCGGCCCGCGTCCGTTCGCTGGCTTCCATCTTGTCGGCCATTCGGCGCAAGGCGCCGGGCATCACGGCGACGACGAACTCGACCTGGATGCCCTGCATCATGACGTTGAAGTCGGAGAGCTTGCTGACGAAGCCGACGCCGGCCGGGGAGGTGACCAGTCGCTGCAGCGCAGGCGAGGCGCGGCTGAGGTCGGGCGTCCCGCCGTTGGCGGCCGTGGCGATCATCTGCTGCACGACCGGGTCGGCGGCGATCTGTCGGCCCACGTCGAGCTCCTCGCCCGTCAGGCGCCGCGCGAGCTGGCGGCCGATCAGCTGTTCGAGGAGCGGGCGGCGCGCCGCGATCTCCTCGGCGAGGGCTTCACTGACCAGGCTGGCGTATTCGGGGCGCGCGCCGTCGAGCGTGAAGCCTTTGCCGGCGTCAGCCATCTCCTTGGCCAGCAGCGGACCGAAGTCGACCTTGGCCAGCAGAAGCTGGGCGACTTCCGCGCCACGGCGCTCCGCGTCGGGCGTCTGGGCGGCGGCCGGAACCACAGCGAGCATGAAGGCCAGGGCGAGGGCGACCGCGCGGAGCATGGCGTTTCTCCTTCCCCTGACGCTACGCCATCCGGGCTAGGCTGCCGGCCGGGCAGGGGACGGGACAGCATGCCGACGCGGACCATCGAAGCCAACGGCTTCCGCTTCGCCGTGGACGAGGAGGGCGAGGGCGACCGGCTGGCGCTGTGCCTGCACGGCTTCCCTGAGAGCCGGTTCTCGTGGCGCTACCAGTTGCCGCTGCTGGCGGAGCTTGGCTACCGCGCCTGGGCGCCGGACCTGCGGGGATACGGCGACACGGAGCCCAAGCCGCAGGACCGGGCGAGTTACTCCATCGACCGGCTGATGGAGGACGTGGCCGCACTGATCGACGCCAGCGGGGCGAAGAGCGTGACGCTGATCGGCCACGACTGGGGCGCGGGGCTGGCCTGGGCGTTTGCGACGCATGCGCCGCGGCCGCTGGAGCGGCTGGTGATCATGAACGTGCCCCATCCGGCGGTGATGCGCGCCAGCGTCGGCAAGGGGAACCTGAAGCAGCTCGGGCGCAGCTGGTACATGTTCTTCTTCCAGATCCCCGGCTTGCCCGAGGCGATGATGACCGGCCGCGGGGCGCGGGCGATCCGTCAGGCCTTCCACGGGATGGCGGTCGACAAGTCGAACTTCACCGACGAGGTGCTGGACCACTATGCGGCCAACGCGCTGAAGCCCGGCGCGATGACCGGGATGATCAACTGGTACCGGGCCGCATTCGGCGTGAAGTCGAAGATGCAGGGGCCGTGGCCGGTGATCGAGACGCCGACGCTGATCGTCTGGGGCGAGGACGACGCGGCGCTGGGCGTGGAGCTGCTGGACGGCACCGACGCCTATGTGCGCAATCTCACCATCGAGCGGTTGCCGGGCGTTTCGCACTGGGTGCAGCAGGAGGCTCCGCAGAAGGTCAACCCGATCCTCGAGCGCTGGCTGACGACGCCAAGGCCGGGATGATCTGCTGCTCCAAGAGCGGGGCGAGCGGCGCGTCGGGCGCGGCGGGATCGATCCAGCGGAACTCGGCGATTTCGGCCGCGACGACGATTTCGCCTGAAATGTCCGCCAGATAGGCGTGGGACCTCACGATCGCGGGCTCGTTGGCCGCCGGAGCCTCGAAGCAGCCCAGGCGGACGGCGGCGAGCAGGATGACGCCCAGCTCCTCGTCCAGCTCGCGGGTCAGCGCGGCCAGGTCGTCCTCGCCGGGCTCGCGCTTGCCGCCGGGCAGCATGAACCGCGCCGTCCCCTGCTTGCGCACGACCAGCAGCCGTCCCGCACGGTCACGGATGACAGCGCCGACCACCTCGACGATCATCGGGCGATCCAGGGAGAATGCACATGGGACGGGCCACGCGGGAGCTGACAGGCGGCATCTACTTCGGCGAGGGCCCACGGTGGCGCGACGGGAGGCTGTGGTTCTCGGACTTCTATGCGCATGCGGTGAAGTCGGTGTCGCTGGCGGGCGACTGTCGGACCGAGTTCGAGATCGACGACCAGCCGTCGGGACTGGGCTGGCAGCCGGACGGGACGATGCTAATCGTCTCGATGATCAAGCGCCAGGTGCTGAAGCGCACGCCGGACGGGACGATCTCGGTTCACGCGGATCTCGGCCACATCGCGACGTTCCATTGCAACGACATGGTCGTCGATTCCACCGGCGGGGCCTACGTCGGCAACTTCGGCTTCGACCTCGGCGAGGCGATCGCGAGCCGCGGCGTGGAGAGCGTGCAGGCCGACTCGCCCACCGCGAAGCTGGCCTACGTCCGCCCCGACGGGCAGACCCGGGTGGCGGCCGATGACATGAAGTTCCCGAACGGCTCGGTGATCACGCCGGATGGCAAGACGCTGATCGTGGGCGAGACCTTCGGCGGCGCGTTGACGGCGTTCGACATCGGCGCGAACGGCGACCTTGCGAACCGGCGCGCGTGGGCCTCGACCGGGCCCTATGTGCCGGACGGCATCTGCCTCGACGCCGAGGGGGCCATCTGGGTCGCCAGCCCGATAGGGCCACAGTGTGTGCGGATCGCCGAGGGCGGCCGGGTGCTGGAGGTGATCGACACCGGCGCGCCCTGCTACGCCTGCATGCTGGGCGGGGACGACGGGCGGACGCTGTTCATGCTGACCGCCCCGGCGCTGGACGGCGGAGAGGCCCCGGCCGATCCCGCGGGGCGCATCGTGGTGGCGCAGGTGGACGTGGGGCGCGCGGGGCTGCCCTGAGCCTACCGCAGGCGGCGACCATCACCATGGAGGGGCGATGACCGCGTACGAGTTCATCATCACGCTGTATTCGTTCGTCTATGCACTCGGCGTGGCGGACATCCTCGCCAGCATCGGCGACATGGTGCGAGCGGGCCGGCGGGTCCGCGTCTCCTGGCTGAACGCCGGCTGGATGCTGAACATCCTGCTGGCCATCGTGGCCTGGTGGCTGAGCCTGTGGGACCTGCGCGCCGAAGCCAGCTGGTCCCTTCCGACCATCCTGGTGTTCTTCGCCGTCGCGTGCCTGCTCTACCTGCTGGCCCGGCTGGTCAGTCCGCCGATCGCACGTGAAGGCGAGGTCGATCTGCGAGAGTACCATCGGCAGGAGGGCCGCAAGTACGCCGCGCTGTTCGCCGTCGAGACCGCAATCACCATCGGCTCGGTGTTCCTCTACGGTTCGAACAGCCAGAACTGGGTGGCCTCGAACGCGGCAAGCTGGCCGACGCTGTTCGCGAGCCTCGCTGCGGCGTTCACGCGCAACCGATGGGTCCAGATCGCCGCCTTGCTGGTCATTCTGGCCATGTGGGCCTGGTATTTCGCAACGCTGCAGACGGCGCTCAGTGACGGCCGCCCGGCCTAGGTTCCGAGGCTCTTGACGTTGTCGTCCGGGGTTCGGTCGATCATCAGGTGATAGGGGTCGACGCCGGCGGCGCCGGGCTTGCCGGACACGCGCACGATGAGGCGCTGGCGGCCGCTGCGAAGGCGGTGATGGGCGTGGTAGAGCGGCTCGCGGCCAGGCGCTGCGGCGGCGGGGAAGACCACGACGTCGAACCAGGTGTCGAGGGGGACCGGCGTTTCCTTGCCCCGGCCGTCGGCCTCGAACTGGCGGGCGGTGATGTCCATGACGACCTCGTAGCCGGCGCCGGCGGGGCGCGCCGAGACGGCGGTCATCTGCACGTCGTAGAGCATGATCTTCTCGAACAGGTCGGTGATCAGGTTCTGGTAGTCGGGCCCCGCCACCGCGCGCAGCTCGTTCACGAGATCGCGTGAGGTGGGGTAGGGCGGGCCCTTCAGGGCGAACTTCGCCAGGTAGGCGCGCAGCGCGGCGTGGACCGTCTCCGGACCGATGAGCTCCTGCAGCCAGAACAGCGCCAGCGGGGCCTTGTTGTAGGAGATATAGCCCTGGTCCTCGGTGCGGATCACGGGCTGCTCGCCCACGCCCTCCTCGCTGCGGGCGGCGAGGTACTGGCGGTTGGTCTTCTCCAGGATCGTGCGGATCCAGCGCTGGTCCGGCTGCTGCTTGAAGAGCATGAAGGTGGCGTACTGGGCGAGGCCCTCGTTGAGGATCTGGCGGCCCTGCATGCGCGCGCCATAGGCCATGCCGCCCCACCACTGGTGGCCCAGCTCGTGGATGGTCGTGTAGTCGAGCGGCGCCCAGTTGCTCAGGTCGTTGGTGAAACCGACGCTCTCGGAATAGTTGATCGTGCCGGCGTGGGCCTGGGCCTGCGTGCGGTAGCCCGGGAACTCGGCGATGCGGAAGAAGGGCAGGGTGTAGGGCGCGAACTCACGGCCGAAGTAGTCGAGACCGGTGGCGCTGGTGGCCAGCAGGGTCTCGATGTTCCAGGGGTGATGCGGGTCGTAGTAGACCTCGATCGAAACAGCGTTGCTGACCCGGCGGGCGACCTTGTAGCGGGCCGAGGCCAGCGAGAAGGCGGGCACGGTCGGGACTTCGAGGCGGTAGTCGAAGTAGCGGCGGCCACCTTCCATCCATTCGCGCTTGAGCGTTCCGGGGGCGACGGCGATCTGGTCCGGGTCGGTGGAGAACACGACGCTGAAATCCACCCGTCCCGTCGGGCCGAAGGTCATCTTGTCGATCCACTTCGGGTCGCCGAGCGTCGGCAGCCGCGGTGCCGGCGGCAGGCCCATGCGCTTGCGCTCGGCGTTGTCCTCGATCTCCCGCTCGCCGTTGTAGGCCGGCAGCGGCACGACGGTGTCGATACCGACGAAGGTTCCGTTCTCGACGATCTCCGTGTCGGAACCGGAGTTGACGAAGCCGCGGTTGGCGCGCGTCGCGCTCCAGGTCATTGCGGTCTCGGCGCCGGGCGCCAGCGGAGTCGCGAGCGCGAAGCGGAAGACACCCTGCTTGCGATCCTGGAAGCGGAGCGCCGCGCCACCAATGGCCAGTTGCTCGACCGCCATGCGCGGGTCGGCGCTAACGAAGACTTCGGTGAGTGGGGCGGCCGTGGTGTTGCGCAACGTGGCGCGGCCGCGCGTCTGCAGGCGCCGTTCTCGCGGGTAGAGATCGACGTTCATATGGAGGGCGGTCACGGCGGGCGCGGGCGCGCCCTTGAAAGCGCCATATCGTCGCTCGTAGTCGGCCTTCGCCCCGAGCCGGGACGCCTCGGTCTCGTACGGGTTGAGGATGTTGGTGTTGTAGAAGATCCACCCGCCGGTCAGCACGAACACGGCCGTCGCCAGCGCCGTCACGATGCGCACAGGGGCCGTGAAGCGTCGGCCGGCGCCGCGCATCCGCTCCCGCAAGCCGGCATCCGCGCCGCGGGGCATGATCAGGTGGCCGGCGACGACCAGCAGGACACAGAACGCGCCCCAATAGACCATCAGCGAATACGTCTGGCCGAGGAAATGGCCGAACCCGTTCATGTCCGAATAGACGACGTAGGGGATGCGGAAGCCGTAGAGCACGTGCTCGAAGCCGGCCGGCGCGAGGCTGAGCAGGACGACCATGGCGGCGGTCACCAGGACCATTCCGCTCCACTTGCCGGGCGCCAGCGTCTGCAGCAGGCAGGCCAGCACCGCCAGCATGCAGAAGTGGAAGCCGGAGAAGAGGAAGACGCTCTGCAGGTAGACCGGCAGGTCGAGCTGGGTCTGGCCGTGGGCGAGCTGCCAGGCGATCGAGGTCAGCACCGTCGACAGCAGGAGCAGCATCAGGACGGCGCAGAGGGTCACGATCTTGGAGACGAGCGGCAGCCAGTCGGGATGGGGCGCGGCGCCCAGAATCTCGTGCAGGCGGTGCTCGCGCTCCCGGTGGATCAGGATGCCCGAGTAGAAGACGATGACGATCAGAACGTACTGCAGCATCCCGTAGCGGACGAAATCGAGCATCTGGCTGGTCAGCGGATGCAGCGGCAGCTCCATCAGCGCGGAGACCTTGCCGGCGATCTGGCTGAGCGTGCTGGCGATGGTCAGGCCGATGACCAGCCAGAACAGCGGGCTGAGGAGCACGGCGCGCAGGTCCATGCCGACCTGCGAGGCCAGTTGGCCCAGATCGGCGACGGGGCCGAACCGCGGCCGCCACGTCGCGGCGGCGAGCGCAGGCGCTGGGCGGGGTGGTCGCGCGAAGGGGTTCTTGAGCCACGTCCGGGGCGCGGCGTGTTCGAGCTGGAACCGCCAGGCGGTCACGCCCAGGACCAGGGCCGAGAGCGCCAGCCACAGGAGGCGGTTGGGCGGGAGCAGGGCGACGGGCGCGATCTCGTTGAGCTCGGCGACCGTCCAGTAGCGGGTCAGCCTCTCGACCAGCAGGCCGCCGAACGGGTCCAGCATCGCCAGCCACGCCGGCCCGTCGGCGATCGCCGGGTTGTTGAGGAAGAGGCCCAGCACGATGAAGACCAGCGCCAGGCCGAAAGCGGGCAGGGCGCTGCGGGTCACGACCGCGATGCAGAACGCGAAGGCGCTGAACGTGATGAGGTTGGGCGCCACGAGCGTCGAGTAGACAAGGGCGTAGGGTCGCCAATCAAACGGGGCGAGGCGGGCCGGATCGAGGGACGGCATGAAGGTCCCGGCGAAGGCCCCAAGGACGCCGACCAGGCCGACCAGCAGCGCGCACGCCACGCCGCCTGCGAACCGGCCGAACAGGTAGCCGAGCTTGGAGACCGGCGTGGTGTAGAACAGCTCCGCCGTCCCCAGGGCCTCGTCGCGGGTGCCGGCGGTCACCACGAAGAAGATCGCCGGCAGCATGCCGAAGAGGTTGAGGACCAGCTCGGTGCGGAAGATCAGGTAGGCGCTGTTCACGGCGATCAGCGCGTTGTCGCTGACGTGGATGCCGGTCTGCGACATGGTCAGCAGGTGGATGGCGAAGATCACCGCCATCATGCCGAGCAGCAGCGGCGAGCGGCCCTGCATCCGCAGCTCGAAGCCGAGCACCTCCAGGAAACTGCGCATGGCCCGCCCTATTCCAGGTTGGTCGTGAGACCGTGCTCGATCAGGGTGGCGAAGTAGACGTCCTCGAGGTCAGGCGACGCCGGAGCCGCGCCGGGCGGGGCCTGCGACGCGGCGATGCGGACCTCCATCTGACCGTCCCGCAGGCGACAGGAGACGACGGCGTGGCGCGCGCGCAGCTCATCGGCCTCGACGCGGGTGGCCAGCCTGGTCCACAGGCGGCCGTGCAGCGTGGCTATGAGGGTCCGCGGCTCCCCCTGCTTGAGGATCCGGCCCTGGGCCATGATCGCCACGCGCGGGCAGAGCTCGGCCACCTCCTCGACGATGTGGGTGGAGAGGATCACGACGACCCCCTCGCTGACTTCGGCCAGCAGGTTCTGGAACCGCCGCCGCTCCGCCGGGTCGAGGCCTGCGGTCGGCTCGTCGACGATCAGCAGCTTCGGATTGCCGATGAGCGCCTGGGCGATGCCGAAGCGCTGCTTCATGCCGCCTGAAAAGCTCGCGACGCTGCGCTTGCGCACATCCCAGAGGTTGGTTCGGACCAGGAGCTGTTCGACGGCGGCTGTCTGGTCGGCGCCGTGCAGACCCTTCAGCGCCGCCAGGTGGCGCAGCATCGCCAAGGCTGACGTGCGCGGGTAGGCCCCGAACTCCTGGGGCAGGTAGCCCAGGACCTTGCGCAGCGCGGTCTTGTCGCGGAGCACGTCGACGCCGTCGAAGGTGATGGCGCCGGAGTCGGGCGCCTGCAGGGTAGCGATCGTCCGCATCAGGGTCGACTTGCCCGCGCCATTCGGCCCCAGGAGCCCGAACATGCCCGCCGGAATGTCCAGCGAGACGCCGCTCAGCGCCTGGACGCCGCCGCCGTAGTTCTTGGAAACCTCGACCAGGCTCAGCACGAAGCGAATCCCCCCTGTCCCCGTACTGTGGAGGTGCGAGCGTCCGGCCGTGGATGATTAATTCGCGGTAAGACGATGCAAATCTCGCGCAGGGCGATCTGGGCCCTAGGCCCCCAGCAGCCTGGCCGCGCGCGGGGCGAAGTAGGTGATCACGCCGGCCGCGCCGGCGCGCTTGAAGGCGCCGAGGCTCTCCAGGATCGAGCGCTCCTCGTCGAGCCAGCCGTTCTGGGCCGCGGCCATGATCATGGCGTACTCGCCGGAGACCTGGAACGCGTAGGTCGGCAGTGCGAAGGCGTCGACGACCTGGCGGACGATGTCCAGGTACGGCATCCCCGGCTTGACCATGACCATGTCGGCGCCCTCGGCGATGTCGAGGGCCACCTCGCGCAGGGCCTCGGCGTGGTTGGCCGAGTCCATCTGGTAGGTCTTCTTGTCGCCCGGGTTCGCGACCGAGCCGGTCCCCAGCTTCCCGGAGCCGATCGCCTCGCGGTAGGGGCCGTAGAAGGCCGAGGCGTATTTGGCGGCGTAGGACATGATCATCACGTCCTGCAGGCCCTCGGCCTCGAGCGCGGTGCGCAGGGCGCCGACCCGGCCGTCCATCATGTCGGACGGGGCCAGGATGTCGCAGCCGGCGTGGGCCTGGACGAGGGCCTGGGCGACCAGCGCCTCGATGGTCGGGTCGTTGAGGATGCGGTTCCCCTCGATCAGGCCGTCGTGGCCGTGGTCGGTGAAGGGGTCGAGGGCGACGTCGCACATGATGCCGACCTCGGGGGCGGCGTCCTTCATGGCCTTGACCGCGG
>CAZBXO010000063.1:0-13775 GCA_964495645.1 uncultured Phenylobacterium sp.
TGTCGGCGGGGCCGCAGGGCGGCTCCTCCGCGAACGCGGCTCCATCCCTTGCCCCGACGCCACCGGTTCCCCCCGAACACAGTTCAGTCAACGCTAGGCGGGCGACGGCGGCGTCCACAGTGTACAAATTTGATCTTGGCCGCGTCAGGCGGCCGCGGTCGCGAGCTCGGCCTCAGCCCGGGCCGCTGCGGCCAGGATGTGGATCAGCTGGACGCTCCAGACGAAGCGCAGCTGCTCCTGGGCGTCCGGTCCGAAGCTGACCCAGCCGTCGGCGCCAAGGTGCGCGAGGTCAGCCGCCGCCGCCGCGTCGAAGATGCGGCGCACATGGATCCGCGACACGCCGAAGCGCCGCGCCAGGCCCGCCACGGTCACCGGCCCGGCCCGCGAGGGCGGGAAGGCTCCGTCTTCCGAGGCGATCAGGAGGGTCCAGAGAATTTGCGCGCCGGCATAGGCGTGCAGGAACACCTGCAGGATCGGGAACATGCCCCGTTGGGTGCGCTCGTCGTCGGTCACCGCCAGCCAGCTGCCGGCGTGGATGCGCCCGAAGGTCTGCAGCCAGCGCCGGTCCGCCCGGTCCAGCAGCACCGCCGCGTCCGGCTCGATCACCGCGCCGGCCGCCAGCGCAGCCCGCAGGTGCGACGTCCAGGCCTTGAGAAAGGCCTCCGTGAAGCGGTGCGCGGCCGCCCGCCCCGGCCCTTCGACGCGGGTGAGGTAGCCGAGGTGCTCCAGGACCTGAAGCAGGGTGCGCGCCCGGCCGGGGCTGAGCAGGCCGGAGGCCAAGCACACCGCCTTCAGCCGCGGCAGGGTGAGGGCTTCGGTCTCGTGCAGGTGGAAGGCGGCCATGGTCGCCGCATAGCGGCCGGCGTCCTTGAAGACGTTGTCCAACGCCGGGTTGCTCAGCGACAGGTCCAGCATCGCACCGGCCAGCGCTCGCACCGCGTCCGGCAGCCTCGGATGAGCCCCGAGACGCGGCAGCGACACGCCCAGGTCCTCCCCTGGCCCGAGCCACCAGCCCAATATCGCGTCCACGTGCGCCCCCCGGCCAGTCTCGAGGTCACGTAACAGCATTCGGCGAAAGCCGCAGATCAAAAATGTGCGGTAGTCGACATCGGCGACCCGCTATGGGCCGCCAGCCCTACTCCGCCACCTCGACCTTCTCCGGCGTCTTGCCGGCCGCCTCGGCCACCCGCGCGCCGCGCAGGATGCCGGGCAGGGCGTAGTTGCCCTCGTGGCAGGCGTACTCGTAGACCTGTCCCTTGGCGGCGTTGAACGGCATCTCTGCCTTCCAGGGCCTGTCGTAGGCCTTCGGGTCGTCGACCGTGAACTCGTAGAGGATCTGGTCCTTCGAAACGCGCGTGAACCGCTCGGTCACCTTGGCTTCGGTGGAGACATAGAAGGTGGTCGGGATGCCCGGCCGCAGCACCTCGCCGGGATTGAAGTTGGTCGTCTCGACCACCAGGGTGTCGCCCTCCCACCAGCCGAACGAGTCGCCCATCCACGGCTTGATGTGCTTCGGCGGATGCGTGCGGTCGGTGAGCCGGATGACTCGCACGTCGTGGTTCATCTCCACGATGATGGCGACCGCGTCCTTCGACTGCTGGAACTGGTAGGTGTTGTTGTAGAGCACGTTCATCATCGGCGGGCCGGCCGTGGAGCCGAAGCCCATCAGGCAGCGCTCGGCCACCTGACGCGCCTCGGGCCCGTCGAAGTTGGTCTGGACCCTGGTCACCTCCTGGGCGAAGAGGCGCCGCCCCTCTGCCGAGTAGGGCAGCTTGCCGTCCGCCGGCTCGACGATCCAAGACGAGCGCAGCTCGCCCTTCACGCGGCCCACGTGGGCGCCCGGGTCGATCCAGAAGGCGTTGTAGCCGCCGGGGTCCTGGCCGGCGGTGGGCGGTGGCGCGTTGGGGTCGGTCGGCCGGGAGTCACCGGACCGCAGCATGGCCATGCCCTGCTCCATCTGCTTCGCCTGCTCCGGCGTGATGGCGAGGGTCTTGATGTTGTTGGGCCGCTCGAGCTGGGTGAGCGAAGCGTTGGTCCAGGCTCCGGAAAAGTCCGGCTGCCCGAAAGCGTTCCTCGGAACCTTGTAACCCTGCGCCGACGCGGCGCCGGCGGCCAGCGCCAGGGCGGCGGCGATCAGAAGGGTGGGGGTGATCCTCGAAGCCGCCATCGTCGCCTCCCGCATCGCTGGCTACCGTCGTTCGGCGACTATGCGCCCTTCCGCCGCGTCACGGGAAGCGCCGCTAGCCCCAGGGCCCGCGCCGCCGATCGCTCACGGGGACCGCCGTCGTGGCCGTCGGCCGTCGGCCGCCGCCCAGCGCCAGCAGCGCCTGCACCCGGTTCTCGGTCGACGGGTGGGTGGAGAACAGGCTGTCGCCCCGCCCGCCGGCCAGCGGGTTGATGATGAACATGTGCGCCGTGGCCGGATTGCGCTCGGCCTCCGGGTTGACGAAGCCGCCGCGTGCATAGGCGTCGATCTTCGACAGCGCCGAGGCCAGGGCCTGCGGGTCGCCGCTGATCTCTGCGCCGCTTCGGTCGGCCTGGTACTCGCGGCCGCGGCTGATGGCGAACTGCACGAGCGCCGCGGCGAGCGGGCCCACGATCGCGAACAGGATCGCGCCGATCATCCCCGTGGGCCGGCCGTCCTCGTCGCGGCCGCCGAAGAAGAAGGCGAAGTTGGCCAGCGCCCCGATCGCGCCGGCGATGGTGGCCGTGATGGTCATGGTCAGGGTGTCGCGGTGCTTCACGTGGGCCAGTTCGTGGCCCATGACGCCGCGGATCTCGCGCCGGTCCAGCATCTGCAGGAGGCCGCGGGTGGCTGCGACGGCTGCGTGCTGCGGATCGCGCCCGGTGGCGAAGGCGTTCGGCTGATCCTGGTCGATGACGTAGACTCGCGGCTGCGGCAGCCCGGCGCGCTGCGCCATCTCCAGCACGTCCACGACGTAGTTGCGGACCAGCGGCTCGGGATGGCTCTCGTCGACCGGTTCGGCCCGGTACATGGCCAGCACGATGCGATCGGAGTTCCAGTAGCTGATCAGGTTCATGCCGCCGGCGAAGACCAGGGCGATCAGCATGCCCGTGGCGCCGCCGATCATGTAGCCGGCGCCCACGAACAGCGCCGTCAGCGCCGCCAGCAAGACAAAGGTTCGCAGATGGTTGTTCATGACCGGAAATATGGGAGGCGGCCGGCCTCGCTTGTAGAGGGCCCTAGGCGATCGCGCGCTTCGGTTCGATGTCCGCCGCCGCGCCGCCGAGCAGCGCTTCGATGTCGTCCCCGCTCATCGGCCTGGCGAAGAAGTAGCCCTGCATACGGTCGCATCCGGCGGTGCGCAGGAAGAGCGCCTGCGCCTCGTGTTCGACGCCCTCGGCCACGATCGATACCCCCAGCGCCCGGGCCGTGTGCAGCAGCGAGGCCACCAGCTTGGAAACCCGCGGCTCGCGCCCCACGTCGGCGATCAACGAGCGGTCCAGCTTCACCGTGTGGATCGGCAGGTTCATCAGGGCGCGGATGTTCGAATAGCCGGTGCCGAAGTCGTCGAGGGCGATACGTACGCCTTTGGCAGCCAGCCGCTCGATATGGCGGCGCGCCAGCGCCATGTCCTGCAACAGGAACGTCTCGGTGACCTCGACGGTCAGCGCTGTCGCCGGCAGATCGGTTTCGGCCAGGCGGCTGATCAGCTTGCGCGAGAACGACGGGTCGATCAGGTCGCGCGGGCTCACGTTGCAGCTGATGCGCTCGATCCGGCCGTCGGCGACCCACGGCGCGGCCCGCGCGCAGGCCGCCTCGAACACCGCCTCGTCGATGGCCCGGATCAGCCCCAGTTCCTCGGCCACCGGCACGAAGGCGCCGGGCAGCAGCAGGCCCTGTTCGGGATGATGCCAGCGCGCCAAGACCTCCAGGCCCATGATCTGGCCGGTCGGCGCGTCGATCACCGGCTGGAACCAGGGCACCAGCTCCCCGGCCGGGATGGCGCGGCGCAGTTCGTCCTCCAGCGTACGGCGCCGCTCGTTCTCCTGGCGCAATTCGGCGTCGAACGCCGACCAACGGCGGCCGCCCTTCAGCTTCACGCGATAGAGCGCCTGGTCGGCGAAACGCTGCAGGTCCGAGGCGTCCTGCGCATCGCCCGGGAAGGTCGCCACGCCCACCGAGGCGCCGGGCGAGACGGTGCGGCCGTAGATCACTGTCGGCTGAGCCAGGATGTTGACCAGTTGCTCCGCGCGCCGGCCGACGTCGGCGCAGTCCGAGATCAGCGCGAATTCGTCGCCGCCGAGGCGGGCGGCGAGTTCGGTCTCGCCCGCGTCCTCGCGCAGCCGTCGGCCGAGCTCGGCCAGCAGAAGGTCGCCGGCATGGTGGCCCAGCGTGTCGTTCAGGCTCTTGAAGCGGTCGAGGTCGACGATGAACAGCGCCACCTGGCCGCCCGAGGCCCGCGCGGCCTCCAGCCGCTCGCACAGGCCGGATGTGAAGGCGCCGCGGTTGACGAGCCCGGTCAGCGAATCGGTCTGCGCGAGCCTGAGCGTCAGCTCGCGCTCGGCTTCCAGCTCGGCCACGCGCGCGGCGAGTTCCTGCAGACTCTGTGACAACCGGGCCAAGGGGCGTTCTGCTCTGACCTATCGAATGATCAGGTCATGCCCCAGGTGAGGCGAATCCCGCGTTAAGCCCTATGGCTAACAGAAGTTAGGGAGCGGCTATGCCGCGGCGGGCTCCGCGGCCGGCGTTTCGATCTGGTTTTCCCACCGGGCGACGACGGCGGCGGCGACCGAATTGCCGACCACGTTGGTGGCCGAGCGGCCCATGTCGAGCAGGTGGTCGACCGCAAGGATCAGCAGCAACCCGGCTTCCGGCAGGTTGAAGAACGTCAGGGTCGCGGCGATCACCACCAGCGAGGCGCGCGGCACGCCGGCCATGCCCTTCGACGTCACCATGAGCAGCAGCAGCATCGTCACCTGCTGGGCGATGGAGAGCTCGATGCCGTAGACCTGGGCGATGAAGATGGTCGCGAAGGTGCAGTACATCATCGAGCCGTCGAGGTTGAACGAGTAGCCCAGCGGCAGGACGAAGCTGGCGACCTTGCGGCTGATCCCCCACTTCTGCAGCTCCTCCAGGGTCCGCGGATAGGCGGCCTCCGAGGAGGCGGTGGAGAAGGCGAGCAGCACCGGGCTGCGGATGTGGCCGATCAGCGCCAGCGCGCGCCGGCCCACGATCACGACGGCCGCCAGGATCAGCAGCGCCCATAGCAGCCCCAGCGAGGCGTAGAAGCCGAGGACGAACTTTGCGTAGGTGCCCAGCACCTCCAGGCCCTGGGTGGCGATCGACGAGGCCAGCGCGGCGAAGATCGCCAGCGGCGCGGTCCGCATCACATAGCCGGTCACCCGCAGCATGATCGTCGCGACCTGCTCGACCAAGGTCAGCACCGCCGGCGCCTTGTCGTCGATCGCCGACACCGCCGTGCCGACCAGCACCGAGAAGACCACGATCTGCAGAATCTCGTTCCTGGCCATGGCGTCGACGATCGAGCTCGGCACCAGATGGGTGACGAAGTCCCTCAGCGTGAACTTGGTCACGTCCACGGCGCCGGAAGCCGACGCCGCCGCGTCGGGCGCCGTCAGTTGCAGGCCGGAGCCCGGCTGGATCAGGTGCACCATGCCGAGCCCGATCGTCAGCGAGACGATCGAGGCCAGGATGAACCAGCCGATGGTCTTGACCCCCACACGGCCCACTTCCGAGGCGTCGCCCATATGGGCGATCCCGGCCACCAGGGTGGAGAACACCAAGGGGGCGATGATCATCTTGATCAGCCGCAGGAAGACGTCGGTCACGATCGAGAGGTTGCTGGCGACTTCCTTCGCGCCGGCCGCGTCCATCGAGACGTTGACGCCCCACCCGACCAGGACCCCCAGGACCATCGCCCCCACGATGAAGGCGGTGAAGACGCGGTTCATTCAGGGACCCTCGGCGGTTGCGGTCGACCCTTGTCGCCGGGTTGGCGCCGATCGTCCAGCCAAGCTGCGAATAGCCAAGCGTCACATGGGGCTGCTAAGAGGCCGCGGATGAAGAAGCAGAATGCAGCCGGCATCGTCGATCGGCTGGAAGAGGAATACCGCGCGAGCGTCGGTTCACTCCAAAAGGCCCTGAAGTCCTTCCTGGCGGGGGGCCCGCCTCCCGATCCCAAAGAACGCCGCGCCGGCGCCTACGTCTATCCTGAGCTGCGGCTCAACTGGCCGGGCGGCCAGCCCTATCCGCGCATCAGCCGCGCCTTCGCGCGCATCGGCCAGCCCGGCCGCTATGCCGTGACGGTCACCCGCCCGCACCTCTACCGCGACTACCTCGTCGAGCAGCTCGACCTGCTGATGCAGGACTTCGAGATCGAGCTTTCCGTCGGCCGCTCCGCGCAGGAGATCCCGTTCCCCTACGTGCTGGACGGCGCCGAGCTGGCGCTGGCCGACGTCTCGGCCCTGGAGCTCGCCCGCCACTTCCCGACCACGGAACTGGCCCACATCGGCGACGAGATCGCCGACGGCGCCTTCACGCCCGGCCAGGATGCGGCCCGGCCGCTGGCCCTGTTCGACGGCCTGCGCACCGACTTCTCGCTGGCGCGCCTGGCGCACTACACCGGGACGCCCGCCGAGCATGTGCAGCAGTACATCCTCTTCACCAACTACCACCGCTACGTGGACGAGTTCGTGCGCTGGGGCTGCGAGCAGATCGAGGCCGGCGGCTTCGACGCACTCTCGGCGGCGGGCCATGTCTACGTCACCCGGGACACCGCCGATCCGCAAGGCGCCGTCGCCAACGGCGCTTGGCGGCGCCACCAGATGCCGGCCTACCATCTGATGAGCGAAGGCCGCACGGGGGTCACCCTGGTCAACATCGGCGTCGGTCCCTCCAACGCCAAGACCATCTGCGACCACCTGGCGGTGCTCAGACCCCAGGCCTGGCTGATGATCGGCCACTGCGGCGGCCTGCGCGGCAGCCAGAAGATCGGCGACTATGTCCTCGCGCACGCCTACCTGCGCGACGACCACGTGCTGGACGACGTGCTGCCGCCGGAGATCCCGATCCCGCCGATCGCCGAGGTGCAAGTGGCGTTCAACGCCGCGGCCGAGAACATCACCGGCGAGACCGGCGAGATCCTGAAGCGCCGCCTGCGCACCGGCACCGTGGTCACCACCGACGACCGCAACTGGGAGCTCGCCTATTCGAAGAGCGCGCTGCGCTTCAACCAGAGCCGCGCCGTCGCCATCGACATGGAGAGCGCCACCATCGCCACCCAGGGCTACCGATTCCGGGTGCCTTACGGGACGCTGCTCTGCGTGTCGGACAAGCCGCTGCACGGCGAAATCAAGCTGCCCGGCCAGGCCAACGCCTTCTACGAACGCGCCATCGGCCAGCACCTGCAGATCGGCCTGGAGACCGTCGACCTCCTCCGCCGCGAAGGCTCCGGCGTCCACTCCCGCAAGCTCCGCAGCTTCGACGAGCCGCCGTTCAGGTAGGCTCGTCGAGCTTGGCGCCGCAGCGGGCGCAATGCTCTGATGAGGTGGATCGAAAGGGGTTGCGGACCGGGCGCAGCTCGAACGCGCCGCATCTTGCGCAGAACCGTCCTGCCTTGAGATTGAGCCACGCAATCGGAACTAGCAGCGCGAGGAAGAACCAGGGCGTCGGCGCATCACGCCACTGCCAAAGGACGATCCCTGCAAAGGCGAGCGTCGAGCCGACTATCACGATGGGCCACGCCCGTCGCTTCAACCCACCATCGAAGGGACCGTAGAAGAAGACTGCCGAGGCGACGCCGAAAACACCCCATACCACGATGAACACGAAGAAGAGGTCGTCGTCCTTCAAGGGTCACGCCCTTCCCAGGAATGCTGTCACCTGCTCCGCGAACGCCGCGGTCGCCGGGACGCCGCCGTGGGTTCCCGGCACCCGCACGGCACGCGCGTTGCCGAGCGCTGCCGCCAGCGGCTCGGCCACGCCGTTGTCGTTGTCCTGGTCGCCGCAGACCACCAGCGTGGGCGTCGTCAGCCGCTTCAGCTCCGCCGGCGAGGTGCGGCCCAGCGAGGCCAGCACGCCGCTGATCGCCGGGCCCTTCATGCCGCCTCGCGTGATCGCCGCGCCGACACCCCGCGCCTGCTCCGTCTTCGCGTTGGCGCCGTTGGCCGCTCCGTCGCGGAACGCCTCGTCGCGCGGCGTCACGCCCATGATCCGCGCATCGCCCATGCCGCCCAGCAGCAGCTTCCCCGGCCGCGCCCCGCGCACCAGCATCCGCACCGCCACCAGCGCGCCCATCGAGTAGCCGACGAGGTCGTACTCGCGGATGCTCAGCGCCTTCAGCAGGGCCTCCTGATCCTGGCAGAGCGCGTCCTTCGGGTAGGCCGACCGGTCCTCCGGCATCGCGGAGGCGCCGTGGCCACGGAAGTCCGGCGCGATCACCCGGCGGCCCTGGGCGACCAGCCGATCCGCCAGGCCGGTGCGGAACCACGACGCCCCGTTCGACAGGAAGCCGTGCAGCAGCAGCGTCGGGCGGCCATCGCCCAGGGTCCGCACAGCCATCGGCGCGCCGTCGAACCCCTTGAACGACTGTGCGGCCGGCGGGTCGGCCGCATGGGCGACGGCGGGCAGGGCGGCGATCGCGAAGGCGGCCGTGCGGCGTGTGAGGCTCATGCGTCGATCGTGGCGCTTGCGGCGCGCGCGGCCAAGCGGCTAGGCAGCGGGCCATGCGCCGCATCGACTTCGAGGGCATCGAGAACTTCCGCGACTTCGGCGACTACGCCGCGGGCCCGGGCCGGTTGAAACGCGGTCGGCTCTGGCGCTCGGGCCACCACTCGCGGGCCACCGACGCCGACCTCCAGCGGATGGCTGACCTGGGCCTCGCCGTCATCGTCGACCTGCGCCGCCCCAACGAGCGCGAGCGCGAGCCCAGCCGACGCTGGGACGGCTGCGCCGCCCGGGTCGTGGAGTCCGACATACCCGAGGCCCAGGTCGACGAGTGGCGGGAGTTCATCGTCCGCTCCGACCTCAGCGTCGGCTCCTTCCGCCAGTACATGCTGGACTACTACCAGAAGGCCCCGTTCTGGGGACGCCACCTGGTGCTGTACCGCGACTTCCTGCATGCGCTGGCCACTGAGGATGGCCCGGTGCTGGTCCACTGCGCGGCCGGCAAGGACCGCACGGGCATAGCCTGCGCGCTGGTCCACCACATGGCCGGCGTCCACCCCGACGACCTGGTCGAGGACTACCTGCTCACCAACGACACCGAGCGCATGCGGCGGCGCATGCCGCTGATGGCCGAGTACATGCGCGAGCTGTCCGGCCGCACACCGACCGAGGAGGCCATGCTTACCTGCATGCGGGTCGAGGCGGAGTACCTGGACGAGGCGTTTCGGGTGATCGGCGAGCGCTACGGCTCGCTCGACGGCTACATCGAGCGGGCGCTGGGGGTCGATGCGGTCATGCGCACGGCGATCCTCGAGCGGGCGGTGGCCTGATGCCGCACATCGACTTCGAGGGCATCGAGAACTTCCGCGACTTCGGCGGCTACGCCACCGCCTGCGGCCGGGGTCTGCGCCGCGCCACCCTCTACAGGTCGGCGGCTCACAGCCAGGCCACGGAAGCGGACCTCGCCCGACTGGCGGCCATGGGCATCCGTCACATCGTCGACCTGCGCCAGCCGCACGAGCGTGAGCGCGATCCCAACCGCCGCTGGGACGGCTTCGACGCCGAGGTGATCGAGAACGACACGATCTCCCAGCATGCCGATTGGGCGAGCGTCGTGGAAGCGTCGCCAATGACGCCCGAGTGGTTCTTCGAGGACACGCTGGGCTACCACCGCCGCTCGGCGTTCGAGCCGCGGCACGTGGAGCTCTTCACAGCCTACTTCCGCGCGCTCGCGCGCGCGAAGGGCCCGATCCTCGTGCACTGCGCGGCCGGCAAGGACCGCACCGGCCTGATCTGCGCCCTCACCCACCACATCGCCGGCGTCGCTTTCGAGGACACCCTTACCGACTTCCTGTTGACCAACGACGAAGCCCGTATTGCGCGGAAGATGCGCTTCCTCGGCGACTGGCTGCTGGAACAGACCGGCCGCGTCGCGCCGGAGGAGGGCCTGCGCATGGCCGTGTCGGTCCAGCCCGAGTACCTCCACGAAAGCTTCGCCGCCATCCGTGCCGCCCACGGCTCCATCGAGGGCTACCTCGAGCAGGCGCTGGGCGTGGACCCGGCCATGCGCGAGGCTATCCACGACCGGGTTCTGGCGTAGCGCGCGGCGGCCCGCCTCGCGGTGGCCCTGCACCCCACAAACAGACAACGCCCGCCGCGGTCTCCGCAAACCGCGGCGGGCGCAGCCCAGGGACAGACCTCCAAGAGAAGCCTGCCCAACGTGGTTGCACAAGCCGCCGAGCCCCACCAATCACCAGCGCGTGTGTTCACGCAGTGATGATGCGGACCTCACCGCCCCCTGCGAGGCGCCGACGGCGGAGGACGCCCGCCTGGCGTGGGTCGACAAGCCGCCCCCCTCCACTAGGGTGATCGTCGAGCCGCCTGAAGAAGCGGCCGGGGAGGGACATCCGTGAGCGAACCCACCGCCTCGGGCGCTGAAGGCCCGTCGTCGATCGCCGACCCGCCCGTCCAGGCCGAACTGGGCGGCGACGGGCGGCTGAACCGCGGCGGCGTCGCCTGGGCGGTCTTCGAGGGCGGCCGCGACCCCTACGTCATCCTGATGACCATCTACATCTTCATGCCCTACGTCTCGGCGACGATGATCGGCGATCCGGTCAAGGGGCAGGAGGAAATCTCCCGCTGGCAGCAGTACGCAGGCTGGATCGTGATGCTGACGGCTCCTTTCCTGGGCGCTTCCATCGACCGGCTGGGGCCGCGCAAGACCTGGCTCGCGCCGCTGGTGGTCCTGATGACTCCGCTGATCGCGGCGATGTGGCTGGCCAAGCCGGACCGCACGGGGCTGTCGATCGCCGCCACCATGGCCATCGCCATGACGGTCAACGTGCTCTTCACCTATACCGAGGTGCTGCACAACTCGATGCTGGTCCGGGCCGCCGGAATGCGGGGGGCGCACCGCGCGTCGGGCCTGGCGCTGTCGCTGGGCAACGCCGCCTCGGTGCTGGCGCTCGGCTTCACGGCCTGGGCGTTCGCGCTCCCCGGCAAGGTCGACTGGGCCTGGGTGCCGGCCACGCCGCTGTTCGGCCTCGATCCGGCCAGCCACGAGCCGGAAAGGGTCGTGGCCCTGCTGGCCGCCGGCATCCTGGTGGTGGGCTCGATCCCGCTCTTCCTCTTCACCCCCGACGCGCCGCGCACCGGCGTTCCGGTCGTTCGCGCGCTGGCGGAGGGCGCGCGCGACCTGTGGACCATGGTGCGCACCGTCGGCCGCTACCGGGACGCGATGGTCTACCTCGTTTCACGCATGCTGTTCGTCGACGGCATGAACGGCGTGCTGTTCTTCTTCGGCGTTCTGGCGGCCGGCGTGATGAAGTGGGGGCCGCTGGAGCTTCTGGCGTCCGGCATCATCCTCAGCGTGCTGGCCGTCGCCGGCGGCTTCATCGGCCGCTGGACCGACGAGAAGGTCGGCCCGAAGAACGCGCTGCGGATCCAGATCTCCATGACCATCCTGGGCCTGACCGCCATCCTCGGCATGGCGCCCGACCGCATCCTCTATTTCTGGGCCTACGACGCCGCCGCGCACCCGCCGCTGTGGGACGGGCCGGTGTTCACGACCCTGCCCAGCCTGATCTACCTGCTGATCGGCTTCTCCAACGCCATCTTCATCACCGGCCAATACGCGTCCGCGCGCACGGCGCTCACCCGGCTGACGCCCCCGGAGCAGACCGGCGCCTTCTTCGGCGTCTATGCGCTCTCGGGCGTGGCCACCTACTGGCTCGCCCCTGGACTCGTGAACCTCGGCACGCGCCTCACTCACACCCAGCAAGGTGGATTTGCGACCATTATCCTGCTGCTTGTCGTCGGGCTCGTCGGACTGATGTTCGTCAAGGGCGGGGGCCGCCTCACCGACGGCCGCCACTGAATCCATTCAAGAATTTGCGCCCGAAACAGGCCCTTGGTTAACCGCTGGAAATGATGAATTCCAGTAAACCAAAGAATATTTTCAGTAACCTTCTCGATTCAACCGAGATTAGGTGACCGCAGGCCATTCTCCTCGTGTGCTCAGGGGTGAGCAGGCAGCCATAGCTTGAAGCCCCGCTGAACTGCTCGCTTAGAAGGAGAAGAGTAATGTCGAAGTTCGTGACCCGTTTCCTCAAGGACGAATCCGGCGCCACCGCCATCGAGTATGGCCTGATCGCCGCCCTGATCGCGGTCGTGATCGTGACCACCCTGCAGGCCCTCGGCCCGAAGCTGGACGGTACGTTCAACGAAGTCAGCGGCGCGCTGCCTGACGCCGGCTAAGCCGCCTAGGCATCGCCACACAGGAGGCCCTCCAGCGAAAGCCGGGGGGCCTTCTGCTTTTCGACTGTCCGCAACGCTCCGTTCACGGCTCACCGGCGACACTACGGGCGACGGAGGTTCCGATGTTCGAGTTCCTGGCGCTCCTCCTTGCGCTCACCTTCCCGGCTCTGGTGATCGTGGCCGCGTTCAAGGACGCCACCAGCTTCACCATCCCCAACTGGATCTCGCTGGCGCTGATCGCCGCCTTCGCGCCGGCCGCGCTCGTCTCTGGCCAGCCGCTGGAGGCGATCGGCGCGCACCTGGGTGTCGGCGCAGCCGCGCTCGTCGCCGGCATGGTGATGTTCGCCTTCCGCTGGATCGGCGGCGGCGACGCCAAGCTCTTCGCGGCAGCCGGCCTGTGGCTCGGTTGGCCGGCGGCCCTGCCCTTCGTGGCGGTCACGGCTGTGGCCGGCGGCGGTCTCGCGGTGATGCTCCTGGCGTTGCGCTCCATGTGGCTGCGCCGCTATGCGGCGAACGGCCCGGCCTGGGTCGCCCGGCTGGCGACGCCGGAGGAAGCCGTGCCCTACGGCCTCGCCATCGCGGTCGGCGCGCTCACCGCCTTCCCGCAATCGCCCCTGGCCGCCGCTCTCTCTGTCTAGGTTGCCCGCTGGCGCTGTCGGCGCCAGATGAGGGCCATGTCCGACATGATCCTCGACGCCTGGGACGGCCCGGCGACCCCCATCCACGCGCTGACGGATCGCGACGTCGAGACCGCGCTCGAAGCCGACGCGGTCCTCGCCGCCCTCGCGAAGACAGCCGAGTTCAAGGGCAAGGCTGGCCAGCTGCTGCTGGTCCCCAAGGCCGATGGCGCGCTCGATCGCGTCCTCCTGGGCCTCGGCGGCGGCGACGGGGCGGCCTTCCGCATGCTGCCCGCCAAGCTGCCGGCCGGCGTCTACCGGATGACCGCGGCCCCCGACTGGGCCGATCCGGCCCGCGTGGCCCTGGCCTTCGCGCTCGGAAGCTACAGGTTCGACCGCTACAAGAGCCGAGGCGGCGAACGGCCCCGCCTGCTCGTCGAGGGCGCGGACATCTCCGAAGCGCGCCAGGTCGCCCACGCCTGCGCCCTGGCCCGCGACATGGTCAACACCCCGGCCAACGACATGGGCCCGCTCCAGATCGAGACCATCGCGCGCGAGATCGCCGAGCAGTTCGGAGCCGGGATCACCGTGATCCAGGGCGAGGGCCTGCTCGAGGCCAACTACCCCGCCGTCCAC
The DNA here is from genome assembly GCA_964495645.1 of uncultured Phenylobacterium sp. Lineage (GTDB taxonomy): Bacteria > Pseudomonadota > Alphaproteobacteria > Caulobacterales > Caulobacteraceae > Phenylobacterium. Next base: position 13,660 of record CAZBXO010000063.1, read on the forward strand.
GCCGTCGGCCGCGCCGCCGACCCGGCGCGCGCGCCGCGGATGATCGAGATCACCTGGGGCGCCGCCGACAGGCCGCTGGTCGCCATCGTCGGCAAGGGCGTGGTGTTCGACACCGG
>CAZBXO010000063.1:13875-19012 GCA_964495645.1 uncultured Phenylobacterium sp.
CTCGCCGGCCAGATCGCCGCCGCGGCCGAGGCCGAGAACGATCCGCTCTGGCGCATGCCGCTCTGGAAGCCCTACGCCGACGCCCTCGACTCGGACGTGGCCGAGATCAAGAACGATCCCGACGGCTGGGCCCAGGCCGGCTCGGTGACCGCTGCGCTCTTCCTGCAGCGGTTCGCGCCGGAAGGCCCGTGGGTCCACCTCGACATCTTCGCCTGGAACCCGCGCAACCGGCCGGGCTTCCCGACGGGCGGCGAGGCGCAGGCCATCCGCGGCCTCTACCGCATGCTGAAGGACCGCTTCCGGTGAGCCTGGACGCCCGCGTCACGCCGCTGCGCGACGGGATCGCGGCGCGGAGCCTGGAAGGCGTGGCGCCCGCCGAGATCTATCTGGACCCCCGGCCGATGAGCTGCGTCGTCCCCGCCGCCGCGGTCCGCCGCGCGCCCGATGCGAACGCCGAGCAGATGGATCAGCTGCTGTTCGGCGAACGGTTCGAGGTGCTGGAGGAGGAAGGCGCCTTCCGCTTCGGCCAGGCCGGCCGCGACGGCTACATGGGCTTCGTCGAGGCCGCCGCGCTGGCGCCTGCCGCGACGCTCCCGACCCACCGGGTGGCCGCCATCCGCACCTACGCCTTCGCAGAGCCGAGCATCAAGTCGCGCGCCATCGGCCCCTATTCGATCAACTGCCTGGTCACGGTGGAGGCGGTCGAGGGCCGCCTCGCCCGGGTCGCCGGCGCCGGCTGGATGACCGCCGGCCATCTCGCGCCGATCGGCACGGTCGAGGCTGACCCTGTCGACATCGCCGAGCGGTTCCTCGGCGCGCCCTACCTCTGGGGCGGCCGCGAGAGCCTGGGCCTGGACTGCTCCGGCCTGGTGCAGCAGGCGCTGTTCGCCTGCGGCCGCGCCTGCCCGCGCGACACCGACCAGCAGCAGGCGCTGGGTGCGGCGATCGAACAAGCCGCGTTCGGGCGCGGCGACCTGGTGTTCTGGAAAGGCCACGTGGCCATCGGCTACGGCGAGGGCAGGATCCTGCACGCCAACGGCCACCACATGGCCACGGTCATCGAGCCGCTCGACGGCGCGATCGCGCGCATCGAGGCGGCCGGCTACGGCCCGCCCACGGCGTTCCGGCGGCTCTGAGCTACTTCTTGTTCTGACTGCCAGAGGCGGTCGGCGCGGCGACGGAGGGGTTCGCCTCCTTCGTCGCGCCCGGGCCCTGGCCGGCCGGCCCGCCGGCGCCGGCGGCGGGCGTCGCGGTCGAGCCCGTGGCCGTCGGTTCGCCTTCCTTCGCCGCGCCTTCGACAGGCGCCGCGCCCTCGGCCGGCGCGGCCGCGCCCGGGGCCCGCGACGGATCGGGCGCCGGGACCGGGAGGGTGCCGCCGTTCGCCTTCAGGTAGGCGATCATGTTGATCCGGTCCTCGGGCTTCTTCAGCCCGACGAAGGTCATCTTGGTTCCGGGCACGTACTTCTGCGGCGCCTTCAGGAACTCGTAGAGATGGTCGTAATCCCAGACCGCCTTGGTCCCCAGCTCGGTCATGCCGGCCGAATAGGCGAACCCCGCGTGGCTGGCGGGCTTGCGGCCCAGGGCGCCGTGCAGGTTCGGGCCGGTGCCGTTGGCGCCGCCGGCCTCGATCGTGTGGCAGGACTTGCACTTGGCGAACGAAGCCTCGCCGGCCGCCACATTGGCCGCCGGCAGGACCGTGCCCCAGTCGGGCAGGGTGTCCACCGCCGCGCCGCCTTCGCCACCCTCTTCGGCGACCTCGACGGCATAGCCGGGCTTTTCGACGTGCTCGGGCGCGAACACCGCGCCGCCCAGTTCCTTGAGCCCCAGGATCGCCAGGCCGGTCGCGAGCGCCGCGCCGGCGACCTTGTTGAAGGTAAGGTCGCTCATCGTCCCTTGGTCACGCCTCTCACCTGGACTCTCCGCCGGCAGCCGGAATCGACGGCTAACGCGCGGGAATCCCGCCCCTTGTTGCGTGGGGCTCTCTTACACGCTACCCGCCCGGGCGCAACCGCCCAAGCGCACCCATGAACCCCATCGTCGTCATCCCCGCGCGCATGGCCGCGACCCGGCTGCCCGGCAAGCCCTTGGCCGACATCGCCGGCGTCCCGATGATCGTGCGTGTCATGCGGCAGGCGGAGGCCGCCGGCGCGGGCCCGGTGGCCGTCGCGGCGGGCGATCCCGAGATCGTGGCGGCGGTCGAATCCGCCGGCGGACGGGGGGTGCTGACCGATCCCGCGCTGCCGTCCGGATCGGACCGCATCCTGGCGGCGCTGGCCGAACTGGACCCGAAGGGCGCGCATGATGTGGTCATCAACCTGCAGGGCGACATGCCCTTCGTGGAGCCGGGCGTCATCGCCGCCTGCGCGCGCCTGCTGTCCGACAACGCGGCCTGCGACATCGCCACCGTCGTCGCGCGCGAGGCCTCACAGGCCGATCGGGCGAACCCCGATGTCGTGAAGGCGGTGCTGACGCAGCCCGGCCGCGCGCTCTACTTCACGCGCTCGACCCTATACGGCGACGGGCCGGTGTGGCGGCACGTCGGCATCTACGGCTATCGCCGCACGGCGCTCGAGGCCTTCAACGCCGCCCCGCCGTCGCCGCTGGAGCGTCGCGAGAAGCTGGAACAGCTGCGGGCGCTGGAACTGGGGCTTTCCATCTGGGCCGCGGTCTGCGATGCGGCCCCCATCTCCGTGGACACGCCGGCCGACCTCGAGGCCGCGCGGGCGTTCGCGGCGCGGGGGATCGGATGAGCAAGCCGAGGATCGCCTTCCAGGGAGAGCTGGGCGCCAACAGCCACGAGGCGTGCCAGGCCTACTACCCCGACCACGAGCCGGCGCCGCACGCCACCTTCGAAGAGGCGTTCGAGGCGGTGAAGTCGGGGGACTGCCAGCTGGGCATGATCCCGGTGGAGAACTCGATCGCCGGCCGCGTCGCCGACGTGCACCACCTGCTCCCATCGTCGGGCTTGAGGATCGTCGGCGAAAAGTTCAAGCCGATCCACTTCCAGCTGATGGCCAACCCGGGCGTGAAGCTGGAGGACCTGAAGACCGTCCAGTCGATGGCGATCGCCATCCATCAATGCCGCAGGACGGTGCGCCGACTGAAGCTGAGGGCCGAAACCGTGGGCGACACCGCCGGCGCGGCGCGGATGCTGGCGGAGCGGCCGGACCCGACCCGGGCGGCGATCTCGCCGGCGCTGGCGGCCAAGATCTACGGCCTGGAGATCCTGGCCCGCGACATCGAGGACGAGCACCACAACACAACCCGCTTCCTGGTGATGACGGGCGACCCGAACCCGCCGGCCCCGCCGTTCACGAGCCCTTGCATCACCAGCTTCGTGTTCCGGGTCAGGAACCTGCCGGCGGCGCTCTACAAGGCGCTCGGGGGCTTCGCCACCAACGGCGTCAACATGTCCAAGCTGGAGAGCTACATGGAGGACGGCGCCTGGTCGGCGACCTTCTTCTACGCCGAGGTCGACGGCCGGCCCGAAGACCGCGGCCTCGCCCTGGCGTTCGAGGAACTGGGCTTCTTTTCCGAGAAGTTCGAGATCCTCGGCGTCTACCCGGCCGATCCGTTCCGCACGCGCTAGCCTTCCTCGGCCCACGCCTTGATGAGCTGGTGGGCGATGGCCATCGCCTGGGGCACGCTGGCGCCTTCGAACTGGCCGGCGACCAGCTGCTTCGCCTCCGCCCGCGTGAACCAGCGGACCTCGGAGAGCTCGGTCTGGTCGGGCGCGCCCTCGTCGTCCTCCACCTCGGCGATGAGGCCGATCATCAGCGACGACGGGTAGGGCCAGGGCTGGGTCGAATGGTAGCGCACCCTGCGAGTCCGCAGGCCCGCTTCCTCGTGGAGCTCCCGCGCGCAGGCTTCCTCGATCGATTCGCCGGGCTCCAGGAACCCGGCCAGGGCCGAGAACATCCCCGCCGGCCAGCGCTCCTGACGGCCCAGCATGCAGCGCTCGCCATGGAACGGCAGCATGATCACCACCGGGTCGGTGCGCGGAAAGTGCTCGGTCTCGCAGGCCGGACACTGGCGCTTCCAGCCGCCGTCGCGCGGCTCCGACGGCTGGCCGCAGGCGGCGCAGTAGAGGTGCTTGCGGCGCCACTCGAACATCTGCTTGGCGGTGGCCAGGATCGCCGCGTCCGTCGACGGCAGCTGCATGGCCAGCAGCCGCAGGTCCTTGAACTCGCCCAGCCCCTGCAGGGGCCCTTGCGCCGGATCGGCCTCGCCCTCGATGTCGAGCGCGAAGACCGCAGTCTCCTTCCAGAGCCCCATGAACAGGAGCCGCTCCTGCCCGCCGGCCAGCTCGGCGACCAGCTTCGAGGGCAGGTAGGCGATCTGCCAGCCGCCGTCCTTGGCGCGTTCGACGAACGGTCGGCCGTTCCAGAGCGCCAGCCCCAGGGACTCGTCCGACCGCAGCCGCGCGGCGAGCCACTCGGCGTCGGTGCGCTTGTCGGAGCGGCGGTCGAGCGGGTTGCCCGCGAAGGTGTTGAAGAAGGCGTCGAGCGGCATGGCGCGACGTCTTTACGGCGCCTCTCCCGTTCGCCCAAATCGGCGCCATGCTGAGCGACGATCCGACCGCGACCGAGGCCCGCGTGCGGGCGCTTTGCCTGGCCCTGCCCGAAACCGGCGAGCGCGTCAGCCACGGCATCCCTGCGTTCGACGTTGCCGGCAAGATGTTCGCCTACTTCCGCCACAACCACCACGGCGACGGCATGACGGTCGTCTGCGTGAAGACCTCCGGCCGCGACGAGCAGGAGTTCCTGCTGGAGGCGGATCCAGATGTTTACTCTCGGCCGGCCTATCTCTGGCCGTCAGGTTGGGTCGGCGTCAGCCTGGCGGGCGACGTGGACTGGGCGTTGGTCGAAGCGCGGCTGCGGTCGAGCTGGAACCTGGCGGCGCCGAAGCGGCTCGCGGGAACGCTCTAGCGGAAGTCCTGCATGACGAGCTCGGGCCGCGGCTTGTCCGGACCTGACGCTTCCGGCTTCGACGAGGCCAGCCGCAGCACCTCGAAGTAGCTGGGCGCGGTCAGCATCTTCGGCAGCACGCCCTTGGCCTTCAGCAGGCGGTGGGTCTTCGGCAGGTTGTAGCAGGGCACATGCATGAACATGTGGTGCTCGCAGTGGTAGTTCACCCA
>CAZBXO010000064.1:0-9016 GCA_964495645.1 uncultured Phenylobacterium sp.
GCCTGCGCTTCACCATCCGCGAGGGCGGCCGCACCGTCGGCTCCGGCGTGGTGTCCAAGATCGTCGCCTGAGAATACGTCATCCCCGGCCAACGGAGGCCCGAAGGGCCGTAGGCCGAGCCGGGGACCCACCCAGCTTTCCAAAGGCCCGCTTCCGCAAGGAGGCGGGCCTTCTTCGTCAGAGGGGGAGGGGTCTCCCCAGCTCCCCGGCCAGGTCACGGATGAACTGCCAGGCGACGCGGCCCGAGCGCGCGCCGCGCAACTGCGCCCACTGGAGCGCGCGGCGATCCAGGTCGGCCACCCGCAGCCCATACCGCTCCGCGTAGGCCGCCACTGCCGCCAGGTAGGTGGCCTGGTCCATGGGCGGGAAGCCGATCCACAGGCCGAAGCGGTCGGAGACGCTGACCTCCTCCTCGGCGTCCTCGGCGGCGGCCACCAGGCCGCGGTCCTCGCCGTGTCCGCGGGGCATAAGGTGGCGGCGGTTGGAGGTGGCCACGAACAGCACGTTGGCCGGCGGGCCCGAAACGCCCCCTTCCAGGGCCGACTTCAGCGCTTTGGCGGCCGCCGCGCCCTCCTCGAACGAGAGGTCGTCGCACAGCACCACGAACCGCTCGGGCCGCCCGCGCAGCACGTCGAACAGCCCGGGCAGCGCCGTCACCTGGTCGCGGTCGGTCTCCACCAGCTTCAGATTCGCCGTCCCCTCGGCCACCGCCATGAACGCCGCCTTGGCGAGCGAGCTCTTGCCGGTCCCGCGCACCCCCCACAGCAGGGCGTGGTTGGCCGGCAGCCCCCCTGCGAACCGCGCCAGGTTTTCGTGGAACCGCGCCTTCTGCCGATCGACGCCGACCAGCGCGGCCAGCGGCAGCGGATAGTCCGGCGCCGCCACGAAGGCGCCTGACGCCGGTTCGTGGCGGAACATGCGCGCGCCAGCGAAGTCCGGCGCGGGCGCCGCCGGCGGCGCCAGCCTTTCCAGCGCCGCCGCGATCCGCTCCAGAGCCTCGTTCGCCTCGTTCTCCATGGCCGCACGGTTAGACCCGGCGTCGTTCCATTGCAAAAGGGGGCGCCAGCGCATAGCTTCCGCCGACCCGAATTCCGCGCCTCGAAACGGCGCCCCAAATGGCCGCAGGCCGGCCTCCCGGAGACCCGATGAACGACCCCAACGCCATGCTTCAGCTGATCGGCATGCCGGTCCTGCTGATCGTGCTGTTCTACTTCCTGATGATCCGGCCGCAGCAGCGGCGGATGAAGCAGCACCAGGCCATGCTGGCCGCCATCAAGCGCAATGACACGGTCGTCCTCTCCTCCGGCCTGATCGGCAAGGTGGTGCGCGTCGAGGACAAGGAGGTCGGCCTCGAGGTCGCTACCGGCGTCACCGTCAAGGTCGTCAAGGGCATGATCGCCGAGGTTCGCGTGCGCGGCGAGCCGGCCGCCGCCAACGACAAGACGTAGATAGAGACAGAAGTCCCTTCCGATGCTGACTCTCTCACGCTGGAAGGTCCTCCTCGTCGTCCTGTCGGTCGTGTTCGGTCTGGTCTTCGCCATGCCGAATGTGATCCCGGGCGCCGATCGGGCCCGTCTTCCCGCCTTCGTTCCCAAGCAGGCCCTCAACCTGGGGCTGGACCTGCAGGGCGGCTCCCACCTCTTGTTCGAGGTCGACCTCGCGGCCCTGCGCGCGGAGCGGCTGACCAACATCGTCGAGGACGTCCGCACCCAGCTGACCGAGGAGAAGATCGCCGCCAGCCAGCCTGTCGTCGTCGCCGGCTCCGTCGAGGTGCGGATCACAAACCCCGGGGACATCGAGAAGGCCGCGCGCCTGCTGCGGAACACCCTTGGCGCGCCGATGGCCGACGCGGCCGGCGGCCGCGACGTGATCGTCTCGACCCTGCCGGACCAGAAGATTCGCGCGTCCTTCGCCGCGAACGCCCTGCAGGCGGAGGGCGCCCGCGCGGTCGAGCAGTCCATCGAGATCATCCGCCGCCGGATCGACGAACTCGGCACCCGCGAGCCCAACATCACGCGCCAGGGGACCAACCGCATCGTGGTCGAGGCGCCTGGAGAGAGCGATCCGGAAAAGCTGAAGGCCATCATCGGACAGACGGCCAAGCTCACCTTCCAGATGGTCGACGAGAGCGCCGACCCGCAGCAGGCCGCGGCCGGCCGCGTGCCCCCGGGCAGCGAGATCATCCAGAGCGGCGACAACTATGCGCCCTCCTACGTGGTCAAGCGTCGCGCCCTCGTCACGGGCGAAATGCTCACATCGGCCAGTCAGCAGTTCGATCCGCAGACGAACCAGCCGGTCGTGGCCTTCCGTTTCAATTCGGTGGGTGCGCGCCGCTTCGGTGACGCCACCACCCACAATGTCGGCAAGCGCTTCGCCATCATCCTCGACAAGAAGGTGATCTCGGCGCCCGTCATCAACGGTCCGATCCCGGGCGGCAGCGGTATCATCCAGGGCAACTTCACCGTCGAGAGCGCCAACAACCTGGCGATCCTGCTCCGAGCCGGCGCCCTGCCGGCCCCACTGAAGGTCGAGGAGCAGCGCACCGTCTCGGCCGAGCTCGGCGCAGATTCGATCCGGGCCGGCACCATCGCCGGCATCGTCGGCCTCACCGGCGTCGTGATCTTCATGATCCTGATGTACGGCTGGCTGTTCGGAGGCATCTCGATCATCGGGCTCACCATCAATGGCCTGCTGATCGTCGCCGCCATGAGCCTCACCCAGGCGACCCTGACTCTGCCCGGCATCGCGGGGCTGATCCTCACCCTGGCCGTGGCGGTGGACGCCAACGTGCTGATCTACGAGCGCATGCGCGACGAGCTGCGGGCCGGACGCACCCTGCTATCGGCCATGGACGCCGGCTTCAGCCGCGCCATGGGCACGATCATGGACGCCAACATCACCCACCTGTTGTCGGCGGCCATCATGTTCATCTTCGGCTCAGGGCCGGTGAAGGGTTTTGCCTGGACGCTGTCCATCGGCGTGCTCACCACCGTCTTCTCGGCCGTCCTCGTCACCCAGGTGCTTCTCGGCTGGTGGTATAGCGCCACCCGCCCGAAGACCTTGCCGATCGCATAGGAGGGCCGCGTCGTGAAAATCTGGCCCATGGTCAAGGTCCTGCCCGTCCGGACCAGTCTGCACTTCGTACGCTGGGCGCGCCTGTTCTCGGTGCTGTCCATCGTCGCCGTGGTCGGCTCGCTGGCGCTGACCCTCTTTCCCCTCAAGCCGCCTTGCTTCGGTCTCGCCTGCGGGATCGACTTCAAGGGCGGCACCATCCTGGAGATTTCCACGGCCCCGCGGCCCGTCGATCTCGCCAAGGTGCGCAGCGCCGTGTCGGCCATGGACCTCGGCGACGTTGGGGTGCAGGGCATCGGCACGCCGTCCGAAGCGGTGGTGCGCTTCCAGACCCCGGAGGGCGCCGACGCCACCAAGACCACCGACGCGGTGAGGGCGCAGCTCACCCGCGCGCTCGGCCAGGTCACCTTTTCGGCCCCGGACACCGTCGGCGCGAAGGTCTCCAGCGAGCTGCTCTCGAAGGGTCTTTGGGCGCTCGGCGGCGCCATTCTGCTGATGCTGATCTACATCTGGTTCCGCTTCGAGCTGCAGTTCGGGCTGGGCGCCGTGGCGGCGCTGTTCCACGACGTCTTCCTTACCTTCGGCCTGATCGCCCTCTCCGGGCGGCTGGCGGAGTGGACCGGCGGGGCGATCAAGCCGATCGAGTTCAACCTGCAGGCCGTGGCCGCCATCCTGACCATCATCGGCTTCTCGATGAACGACACGGTCGTGGTGTTCGACCGCTTTCGGGAGAACCTGCGCAAGTACAAGCGAATGCCGCTGGCCGAGGTGATCGACCTGTCGATCAACGAGATGCTCACCCGCACCATCCTGACCAGCGCTACCGGCCTGGTGGCGCTGATCGCGCTCGCGGTGCTGGGCGGACCGACGCTTTACGGCCTGTCGGTGATCATGCTGTTCGGCATCCTGGTCGGCACCTACTCGTCGATCTACATCGCCGCGCCGGTGATTCTCCTGTGGGGCGTCAAGCGGGGCGAGGAAGAACCCGAGGTGCTCAAGCCGCAGACCAACACCCGCTACTGAGCGTGGCCCGCAACGCGCCTTCGATCGACGCCTATGGGGAGGGGGGCTTCCGCCTCTCGGGCGAACGGGTCGAAGGATCGGTCCTGATCGTCGCCGACGAACCACGGACCTGGGACGTCGCCACCCTGGCGGACCTCACCGTCTCGGCGTTGCAGCCGGTGCTCGAAGCCCCCCGCGGGGAAGTCGAATTCGTCCTCCTGGGCGTTGGGGCCCGCAACGCGCTCCCGCCGCGCGACGTGCGCGAGGCCCTGCAGCGCGCCGGCATCGGCCTGGAGTTCATGGACACCCCGGCGGCCGCCCGGCTCTACAACGTCCTCACCGCCGAAGGCCGCCGTGTCGCGGCCGCTCTCATAGCGGTATAGCCAGTCCGCGCCGAAACGACCTATACCGTTGCGAAACGGGACAGGGAGGTCAGCAATGGCCGGGTTACTCGCCAACTTCCGAAACACGATGATTGTCAGCGTGCTTCTCGCGCTGGTGATGGTCGGCGCCTATTCGCAGAGCCCGCAGGGCACGGACGGGGCCTTCTTCCAGGCCATCTTCCGTTGGCTGCACGTCTTCTTCGGCATCCTGTGGATCGGGTTGCTCTACTACTTCAACTTCGTCCAGATCCGGAAAATGCCTGAGATCCCAGCCGAGCTGAAGCCGGCGGTCTCCAAGTACATCGCCCCCGAGGCCCTGTTCTGGTTCCGCTGGGCGGCGCTCTTCACCGTGCTGATGGGTGTGGTCATCGCCATCCAGCGCGGCCAGCAGTACGCCGAGGAGACCTTCAGCCTCGGCCTGATGGGTGGCCTCTCGCCGGGCGACAACGGCTTCACCCTCATGGGCCTGGGCATGTGGCTGGGCATCATCATGTTCCTCAACGTCTGGGTGTTCATCTGGCCGAATCAGAAGATCGCCCTGGGCATCGTCGAGGCCGACGCTGACGCCAAGGCCAAGGCGGCGCGCACCGCGATGCTCTTCTCGCGGACGAACCTCTTGCTTTCGATCCCCATGCTGACTGCGATGACCATGAACCAGACGCTGTTCGGCTGAACCGAGTCGCATTTGCGGGAAGGCCCGGCCGAGCGCCGGGCCTTTTTGTTTCAGGACCATGGAAGACGACCTCGACGCCCAGCTGAAGCGGACCGACCCGGACCGCTGGCTCTCCAGCCGCTTCATCGCCGACGCGGGCAAGCGCGCCGACGTCGTCGCCCTCTATGCCTACGACGGCGAACTCGCCCGCGCCCCCCGGGTCGCCTCCAACCCGCTGCTCGGCGAGATGCGCCTGACCTGGTGGCGCGAGGCCCTGGACGAGATCTACGAGGGCCGGGGGGTCAGGAAGCACCCCGTCGCCCTGGCGCTGGCGACGGCCGTGGAACGGCATGGCCTGGATCGCGCCCCGCTCGAACGCATGATCGACGCCCGCTACCGCGAACTGGATGCGACCCCGCTCACCAGCGAGGATGCGATGGTGTTGGCGTCTGGAACTGCTGGCGCTGCTGCAGAGGTGGCGTTCGAAATCCTCGAAGGGTCGTCCGAGTACGCTGCTGAACCGATCGGTTGGTCTGCGACTTGGCACTTGGCCCGCTCGATCCTGGCGGGCCATCTTCACGGCTCAGACCTAGGGATTGCTAGGGCCCAGGTGAAGATCAGCCTCGCGGAGGCCCGAATGCCCGCGAGATTCGTGGTCAGCTCGGCAGGCTTTCCGGCCGTCGCACACGCCACGCTTGCGAGCCTGTACGCGGAGGGCCGTGAACCCAGCTTGCTCGGAAAGCAGCTGCGCCTCACCTGGGCCGTCGCCCGCGGGCGAATCTAGGTTTCGCTCGCTAGGCGAGCGCACTCGACTTGCCGACGCCGCCTTGACAGAGTGAACGTGGTTATCCGGAGGGACGAAGATGTCCTTGAACAGACTCCTCGTGATGGCCGTCGCCGCGACGGTCGTGGCCGCCCCCGCGCAAGCGGCCAACCTGATCGTCAACGGCAGCTTCGAAGCCAACGGCGGTGGGGGCGTGCAACTCCTCAACGGCTCGAACGCGCTCGGCCCCTGGGTGGTCGACGGCCCGTCCGGCGAGCTCTATTGGCAGCCCAACGGCACCAACGGCACCGTCTCCCAGGATGGTGTCTACAACCTCGACCTCACGGGCATCTGCGACAACGGCGATCGGTGCCCCGCGGGCCTGTTTGGCGGCGTCAGCCAAACGATCCCGACGGTCACGGGCGAGCGCTATCACCTATCGTTCTGGGGTGGAAACTGGATCCCGCAGGGCGCCCCTTCGGGCATCCGGGCTTCTGCCGGCGATGCATCGATCGATTTCCTCATCCCCACGGCCACCACGACGTTCACCGAGTGGAACCACTTCGGGCTCGACTTCACCGCGCTGTCGGACTCGACCGTGGTCGCTTTCGTCGGCACGGCGGGCCACACGCTCATCGGGCTCGACAATGTCTCGGTCGAGTCGGTCGTCCCCGAGCCGGCGACATGGGCCGCCATGATTTTTGGCTTGGGCTTGGCGGGCGGAGCTTTGCGACGGCGGCAGGTCCGGCTCGCGTGATCGCTATTCCGCGGCAAGGGAGGCCGGGTTCGCCCAAGCCTCCAGGTCCCGCAGCGCCCGCTCGCCGACCAGGCGCTTCTTGATCCGGGTCTTCTCCTTGGCCCCCAGGCGGCGGCCGTCTTCGTCGCGCTTCGGCGGGGCGATGGGGGGGATCAGGCCGTAGTTGATGTTCATGGGCTGGAACGAGCCCTTGCCGGCGTCGAGGTGCCCGCCGGTGATGTGGCCGACCAACGCGCCCAGGGCTGTCGTCGCCGGCGGCGCCTCGATCGGCCGCCCCAGACGCTCCGCCGCCGCCAGCCGCCCGGCGAGCAGCCCGATCGCGGCGCTCTCGACGTAGCCCTCGACGCCCGTCACCTGGCCCGCGAACCGCAGCCGCGGGTCGGCCTTCAGCCGCAGCGACCGGTCCAGCAGCCGCGGACTGTTCAGGAAGGTGTTGCGGTGCAGGCCGCCCAGCCGGGCGAACACCGCCTTCTCCAGGCCCGGGATCGTCCGGAAGACCTCGGTCTGCGCCCCGTGCTTGAGCTTGGTCTGGAAGCCCACCATGTTCCACAGCGTGCCAAGCGCGTTGTCCTGGCGCAGCTGCACGACCGCCCAGGCCTTCTCGTCCGGCTTGTGGGCGTTGGTCAGCCCGACCGGCTTCATCGGCCCGTGCCGCAGCGTCTCGCGCCCCCGCTCGGCCATCACCTCGATCGGCAGGCAGCCGTCGAAGTAGGGCACGTTCTCCCAGTCCTTGAACTCCGACTTGGGCGCGGCGAGCAGGGCGTCGATGAAGGCCTCGTACTGCTCCTTCGTCATCGGGCAGTTGATGTAGGCGGCCGCGTCCCCGCCCGGGCCTTCCTTGTCGTAGCGCGATTGCCGCCACGCCACGTCCATGTCCACCGACTCCAGGTGCACGATCGGCGCGATCGCGTCGAAGAACGACAGCTGGTCCTCGCCGGTCAGCTCGAGGATCGCCTCGGTCAGCGCGGGAGAGGTGAGGGGGCCGGTGGCGACGATGACGCTGTCCCAGTCCGCCGGCGGCAGGCCCGCCACTTCTTCACGTGCGATGGTGACCAGCGGATGGGCGTCCAGCTGCGCCGTCACCGCGTCGGCGAATCCGTCACGGTCGACCGCCAGCGCTCCTCCGGCCGGCACTTGGTGGGCGTCTCCGGCCGCCATGATGATTGAGCCCAGCGCCCGCATCTCGGCATGCAGCAGTCCGACCGCATTGCCCATCCAGTCGTCGGCCCTGAACGAATTGGAGCAGACCAGTTCCGCCAGTCGGTCGGTCTGGTGCGCATCGGTCCCTCGAACCGGACGCATCTCGTGCAGCACCACCGGCACGCCGGCCCGGGCCACCTGCCACGCCGCCTCGGACCCGGCCAGCCCGCCGCCCACCACATGCACTGCCTTGATCATGCGTGGCTAACTAGCAACGAAGCGGCCGCATCGCGAGCCGCCCCTTGCGGAGAGGCCGGGCGGCGCCCACTCTCGCAGGCAAAGGGGAGGCCTGCGAGTCGAGCGATCTCGACTGCCTGGGCCTTGGGAGAGGAATGACGGCGTTTTCGCCCAGCGATGCGGCGCTGGAAGGCTTCCGATTGACGCGAGAGCGGCCGGGCACGGTGCTCGCGTGGGCCCTCGTCAACTTTCTCGGCATCACCATCCTGGGCGGCATGATGCTGCTGACCCTCGGCGGCCCATTCGTGCAGTTCGTCCAGAAGGGCGGCCTCGCCAACGGCAGCCCCGAGGAGCTCGTCAGCATGCTGGAGAAGTCCTGGCCGGCGTTCCTGATCCTGCTTTTCGTGGTGATGCTGTTCACCTCGATCCTGACCGCCGGCATCTACCGCCTCGTCTTGCGGCCGGAGGAGAAGGGGTTCGCCCACCTGCGCGTCGGCCGCGATGAATGGCGTCTGACCGCCGTGAATCTGATCCTCTTCGTCAGCGCCATGGTCTGCGTCGCCTTCGTCGACCTGGTCGGCAACGGCGTCACCTCCGCCAACGGCGTGCTGGCCGGCCTCGTCGCCGCCGGGATCGTCGCTGCGCCCCTGGTCTGGGCCGGTGTGCGGCTCTCGCTGATGACGCCGATGACCTTCGCCGAGCACCGCATCGACTGGGGCGCGGCCTGGTCGCTGACTCGCGGCCGGTTCTGGCCCTTGTTCGGCATGACCCTGCTCGCCGCCATCTTCTACGTGATGGTCTGGGCGCTGCTGCTGATCATCTACGTCGTGATCATGACCCTCGTCGGCGGCGCCCCGGTCATCGAGGACCTCTGGGCCGGCCGCTTCACGGTCCGCGCGGTGATTGCGCTGACCGCGGTCATCGCCCTGCAGCTGATCCTGCCGGTCCTCCAGTGGGTGATGATCTTCTCCCCCCTGGCCGTGGCCTACAAACAGATCCGTGGCGAAGCC
>CAZBXO010000064.1:9116-12119 GCA_964495645.1 uncultured Phenylobacterium sp.
CGCTCCTTCCGCCTCGCCCGGTGGCGTTCCAGCAGGTCGTGCAGGTAGCGGCCGGTCCAGCTGCGGGGGTTGGCGGCGACCTGTTCCGGCGTGCCCGTGGCCACGATCTCGCCGCCACCGTCGCCGCCCTCGGGACCGAAGTCGACGATCCAGTCCGCGGTCTTCACGACGTCGAGATTGTGCTCGATGACCACCACGGTGTTGCCCTGGTCGGCCAGCTCGTGCAGCACCTCCAGCAGCTTCTTCACGTCCTCGAAATGCAGCCCCGTGGTCGGCTCATCGAGGATGTAGAGCGTCTTCCCCGTCGCCCGCCGCGACAGCTCCTTCGACAGCTTCACCCGCTGCGCCTCGCCGCCCGACAGCGTCGTCGCCTGCTGGCCCACCTTGATGTAGCCCAGACCCACCCGCTTCAGGGTCTCCATCTTCTCGCGGATCGGCGGCACCGCCTTGAAGAACTCCGCGGCCTCCTCGACCGTCATGTCCAGGGTGTCGGCGATCGACTTGCCCTTGAACAGGATCTCCAGCGTCTCGCGGTTGTAGCGGCGGCCGTGGCAGACGTCGCAGGTCACGTACACGTCCGGCAGGAAGTGCATCTCGATCTTGATCAACCCGTCGCCCTGGCAGGCTTCGCAGCGTCCGCCCTTCACGTTGAACGAGAACCGCCCCGGCCCGTAGCCGCGCGCCTTGGCCTCCGGCAGCCCGGCGAACCAGTCCCGGATCGGCTGGAAGGCGCCCGTGTAGGTCGCCGGGTTCGACCGCGGCGTGCGCCCGATCGGCGACTGGTCGATGTCGATGACCTTGTCGAAGTTCTCCAGCCCCTCGATCCGCTCGTGCGGCGCCGGGGCGTCCGAGGCGTTGTGCAGTCTGCGCGCCGCGGCCTTGTAGAGCGTCTCGATGGTGAAGGTGGATTTGCCGCCGCCGGACACCCCGGTGATGCAGGTGAAGGTCCCCACCGGAATTTCGGCGGTCACCTCTTTGAGGTTGTTGCCCCGCGCGCCGATCACCTTCAGGCGCTTCTTGCCGATCGGGCGGCGGTCGTCCGGCACCGCGATCTCGCGCACGCCAGAGAGATACTGGCCGGTCAGGCTTTTCGGGTGCGCCATGACGTCGTCCGGCCGCCCCTCGGCCACCACGTGGCCCCCATGCACGCCGGCCGCCGGGCCCATGTCGATCACATAGTCGGCGGTGAGGATCGCCTCCTCGTCGTGCTCCACCACCAACACCGAGTTGCCGAGGTCCCGCAGGCCCTTCAGCGAGGTCAGGAGGCGCGAGTTGTCCCGCTGGTGCAGCCCGATCGAAGGCTCGTCCAGCACATAGAGCACGCCGGTCAGCCCCGAGCCGATCTGGCTCGCCAGCCGGATCCGCTGGCTCTCGCCGCCCGACAGCGTCCCCGACGAGCGCGACAGGTTCAGGTAGTCCAGCCCCACGTTCACCAGGAACCGCAGCCGGTCGTTGATCTCCTTCAGGATCCGCCGGGCGATCTCCATCTGCTTGTCGCTGAGCTGGCCCTCCAGCCCCTCGAACCACTCCTGGGCGTGCTTGATGGAGAGTGTCGAGACCTCGGCCACGTGCTTGCCGGCGATCTTCACAGCCAGCGCCTCGGGCTTCAGGCGGTAGCCCTCGCAGACCGCGCACGGGGTCTCCGACTGATAGCGCCCCAGCTCCTCGCGCACCCAGGACGAGTCCGTCTCGCGCCAGCGCCGCTCGAGGTTCGGCAGCACGCCCTCGAAGGTCTTGTTGACCTCGTACTTGCGCGCGTTGTCGTCGTAGATGAAGCGGACCTTCTCCTCGCCGGATCCATAGAGGATCACCTGGCGGGCCGCTTCCGGCAGCTTCCACCATGGGTCGTCCATCGAGAACCCGTAGTGGCGACCCAGCGCCTGCAGCGTCTGGGTGTAGAGCGGAGAAGGGCCCTTGGCCCACGGCGACACCGCCCCCTTGTGCAGGCTCTTGTCCTTGTCCGGGATCACCAGATCAGCGTCGAAGGCCAGCTTGGCGCCCAGGCCGTCGCAGGCCGGGCAGGCCCCGTACGGGTTGTTGAACGAAAACAGCCGCGGCTCGATCTCGCTGATCGTGAAGCCGGAAACCGGGCAGGCGAACTTCTCCGAGAAGATCAGCCGCTTGGGCTCCGCCTCGCCCTCATCCTTGTCGGCCCATTCGGCGACCGCGATCCCATCGGCCAGCCGCAGCGCCTGCTCGAGACTGTCGGCGTAGCGGGCCTCGAGCCCCGGTTTCAGCACCAGCCGATCCACCACCACGTCGATGTCGTGCTTGAACTTCTTGTCGAGGACCGGCGCGTCCTCGATGGCGAAGAACTCGCCGTTGACCTTCACCCGCTGGAAGCCCTGCTTCTGCCAGTCGGCCAGTTCCTTGCGGTACTCGCCTTTCCGGCCCCGCACGACCGGCGCCAGCAGGTAGATGCGCGTGCCCTCCGGCAGGGCGTTCAGCTTGTCGACCATCTGGCTGATGGTCTGGCTCTCGATCGGCAGGCCCGTGGCCGGCGAGTAGGGCACGCCCACCCGCGCCCACAGCAGGCGCATGTAGTCGTGGATTTCGGTCACCGTGCCGACGGTCGAACGCGGGTTGCGGCTGGTGGTCTTCTGCTCGATGGAAATCGCCGGCGACAGGCCCTCGATCAGGTCCACGTCCGGCTTGCTCATCAGCTCCAGGAACTGGCGCGCATAGGCCGACAGGCTCTCCACGTACCGCCTCTGGCCCTCCGCATAGATCGTGTCGAACGCCAGCGAGCTCTTCCCCGACCCCGACAGCCCGGTGATCACCACCAGCTCACCCCGCGGGATGTCGACGCTGACGTCCTTCAGGTTGTGTTCCCGCGCGCCGCGCACGCGGATGAAGTTGGATTGCTCGGCCATTGGTCCCGGAAACACGCTGAACGCCGTGGAAGGTCCCCCTCGGCGAGACCGCCTAATGTAGGTCAGGCGAGTCAGAGCTTACACCGGAACGCAAGCGGAACGACACCGCCCAGCTTCCTCCCGCCGCACC
>CAZBXO010000064.1:12219-18924 GCA_964495645.1 uncultured Phenylobacterium sp.
CGTCACCTTCTACCGGCAGTTCGGCCACATGAGCTGCTACGCCCTACGCTACGGCCGCGGCTTCGGCTCGGCGGTCTACCCGGCCTGCCAGTTCACCAGCCCCACTACGCTGCGGGTCACCACGAAGAAGGGCGACTGGTATTTCCACCCCGGCTTCGCCCAGCCGGCGACGGTCGCCACGCCGCGTGGCATAGCCCGGTGCGTGATGGCCTCGAACTTCCGGATCGGCGGATGAACCCGATCGACTGGATCCGCCGGGTCCCGGTGATCGTCTGGTGGGCGATCGGCCTGGCCTTCGTCGCAGGGTCGCTCGTGCGGGCGCGCAACCACCTGGCGGAGGTCCGCGCCATCAAGATCGCCGAGGCGAAACACTGGGACATCAGGGGACCGGCCTGCCCGACCCTGGGGGCCTCCGACTTCCTGAAGGGCCGCAAGCGTGGACCCCGCGGCTTCACCTACAAGAATGTCCGCTTCCTGCGCCGCTCGGGCTACGCCGACTGCGCCGGCATCTTCTACGACGGCGGCCGCGCCGACCGCTCCTTCGCGGTCTGCCAGTTCACCAGCCCCGGACAGCTGATGGTGCGTACGAGCAAGGGGACCTGGTACTTCGAGCCGGGGCCCGGTCAGCCGGCCACGGTGTCGACGGCGTATGACGAGGCCCGCTGCGTGCTCAATTCACATGTGACGCTGGCGACCGTCCGCGCCCAGCGGGAGGCCGGGGCCGCAGCCGGCGATCAGTAGGCCAGGCAGTCCGGCAGCGCGCGCTCGGGCTTGGGCAGCGGGGCTTCCGCACCGCCGGCGCCGCCGCTCGGGCGGCGCGACGAAACGAAGTGGCCGAAATCAGGGGGCAAGTCCTTGCCCGGGCGCGCCTTGGGCCGGCTGAGCTGAGCCTTCAGGCGCGACAGCAGATCGTCGAGGCTTTCGTCGGAGCCCGCGAGATCCGGTCTGAAGCTTCGTTGGCGCATGGCCGGCGCTTATACGCTCATCGAGGCGTTGATTCTACCCCCGGTGGGTGCTTTGTGACTCGCGAGTCAAGCATTCATGCGGTCGCAGGGGGTACCACAGTGAAGCTCTACACGTCGGTCGGGCCCAACCCGAGGGTGGTCAAGATGTTCCTGGCCGAAAAGGGCCTGGATCCGGAGCGGGTGACCGTCGACCTGATGGCCGGCGAGAACCGCCGCGAGCCCTACACCAGCCAGGTGAACCCGGCCGGCCAGACACCCGCCCTGCAGCTCGACAACGGCGCCTTCGTCACCGAGATCACGGCCATCTGCGAGTACCTGGAAGAGGCCAAGCCGCAGCCCGCCCTCATCGGGACCACGCCCGAGGAGCGCGCCGAGACCCGCATGTGGACCCGCCGCGTCGACCTCAAGGTCTGCGAGCCGATGGCCAACGGCTTCCGCTTCGGCGAGGGCCTGCGCCTCTTCGAGAGCCGCATGCGCTGCCATCCGGACTCCTCGGGCGCGCTCAAGACCATGGCCAAGGACGGCCTGGAGTGGGTCGAGGCCAATTTCGAGGGTCCCTGGATCGCCGGTGACCGCTTCACCCTCGCCGACATTCTGCTCTTCGCCTTCCTCGACTTCGGCGCTCAGGTCGGCCAGCCCCTCGACACCGCCAACAAGAAGCTCACCGAGTGGTTCGGCCGCGTGAAGGCGAGGCCGAGCGCCGCCGCGTCGGCCTGACCCGACCGACACGCTGGTGACCGCCGCTACCGACGCGAAGCCCGCGACGGAGACGCCTGACGGCCTGCCGACGCCGCGCCGGCACTGGGCCATCTCGGCCGTGTGGCTCTCCATGGCCGCGTCGGTTCTGGACGGGACGATCGCCAACGTCGCCCTGCCCACCATCGCGCGCGAGCTGCAGGCGGACGCGGCGGCATCCATCTGGGTGGTGAACGCCTACCAGCTGGCGGTGACGGTCGCCCTGCTGCCGCTGGCCGCATTGGGCGACAAGCTCGGCTACCGGAGGGTCTACCTCACCGGCCTCGCCGTGTTCACGCTCGGCGCGCTGACCTGCGCGCTCTCCCGGTCCCTGGAGGCGCTGGTCGCCGGCCGGGTGGTGCAAGGGCTCGGCGCGGCCGCGATCATGAGCATCAACCCTGCGCTGGTCCGTTTCATCTTTCCCAAGGCGATCCTGGGCCGCGGCATAGGTCTAAACGCCCTGGTGATCGCCCTCTCGGCGGCGCTCGGACCGACGCTCGCCTCAGCTGTTCTGGGGCTCGCCTCGTGGCCATGGCTGTTCGCCGTCAACGTGCCGGTCGCTCTGGCGGCGATCGCCATCGGGGTCCGCTCGCTCCCACGCACCCTGGGCTCGGCCCGGCCCTTCGACTGGCTCTCTGCGATGCTCAGCGCCCTGGCCCTCGGCTTCCTGATCCTGGGCGCCGAGAGCCTGGCGCGCGAAGGCCTCCTGTCCGGTCTCGCCAAGCTCGCGATCGGTGGGGCCGCCGCGGCGCTGCTGATCCGCCGTGAACTGCGGCGCGAAGCGCCGCTCGTGCCGCTCGACCTCCTGCGCCTGCCGATCTTCGGGATGGCGGTCGCAACCTCCGTCGTCTCGTTCGCCGCCCAGATGATGGCTTTCGTCGCCCTGCCGTTCTTTTTCCAGGGCGTGTTGGGCCGCACGGCGGTGGCCACCGGCCTGCTGATGACCCCATGGCCGCTCGCGGTCGCCGTTGCTGCGCCGCTCGCCGGACGTCTCGCCGACCGCTACCGCGCTGGCGCGCTCGGAGGATTCGGGCTCGCCCTCATGGCGTCAGGTCTCGTTGCGCTCTCGCTGTTGCGGCCCGGCGCGGTCGACCTGGACATCGCGTGGCGCATGGCGCTGTGCGGCTTCGGGTTCGGCTTCTTCCAGGCGCCCAACAACCGCGCGATGATCAGCTCGGCCCCGCTGGAGCGCAGCGGCGCGGCCGGCGGCATGCTGGCCACCGCCCGCCTGCTCGGCCAGACCGCCGGCGCGGTCGGTACGGCGGTCTTCTTCGCCCTCGCCGACGTCCATGCCAGCAACGCGGCACTGGCGACGGCGGGCGGCTTCGCGGCCGTTGCCACGCTGATCAGCCTCTCGCGCCTGCGCCTGCCCAGCCGCCCCCGGCCCGAGCCGCCCGACACCATCGGCCCGGCGACGGCGGGTCCCTAGCCGACGTTCCGTCCGCGCCCCGCCCAGTACGGCGCCCGCAGCTCGCGGCGCAGCACCTTGCCCGACGGGTTGCGCGGCAGGACGTCGATGAAGTCCACGCTCTTGGGCGCCTTGAACCCTGCGATGCGCTGGCGCGCGTAGGCGATGATGTCCTCCGGCTCCGGGTCCGCCCCTGGCGCGCGCACCACGACCGCCTTCACCGCCTCGCCCCACTTGTCGTCCGGCACGCCGATCACCGCGGCGTCCGCCACCCCCGGACAGCCCAGGATCGCGTTCTCCACCTCGGCCGGATAGACGTTCTCACCGCCCGACACGATCATGTCCTTCACCCGGTCGTGCACGAAGAAGAAGCCTTCGGCGTCGCGGTAGCCGGCGTCGCCCGTGCGCAGCCAGCCGTCCGGCCGGATCGTCTCCGCCGTCGCCTCCGGCCGGTTCCAGTAGCCGGCCATGACGATCGGCCCCCTGATCTCGATCTCGCCGATCTCGCCTGGGCCCAGTTCGTTGCCGTCCTCGTCGGCGATCCGGACGCCCAGCGTCGGCCAGGCCTTGCCGCAGGAGCGCATCAGCTCCCCCCGGTGGTCGGCCGGCGCCAGCGTGGTGCCCGCGCCCACCGTCTCGGTCATGCCGTAGAACTGGATGAAGCCGCAGCCGAACCGCTCCGTCGCCTGCCTCAGCACCGCCTCGGAGATCGGCGAAGCGCCGTAGCAGACTGTCTTCAACGCCGAGAAATCGGTGTCCGCGATCTGCGGCGTCTGCAGCAGCACGTTGATCATCACCGGCGCAAGGAACACGTGGTTCACCCGCTCGGCCTGCATCGTCGCCAGCACCTTCGGCGGCTCGAACTCCGCCATCAGCACAACCCGCGCCCCCGACGCGAGCCCCGAGAAGCTGATGTTGGTCCCCGCCACGTGGAACATCGGCATCAGGATCAGCACCGTGTCGTCGGGCCCGTAGGCAAACCCCTCGATCCGGTGGCGCAGCGCCAGGAAGGCCTCATAGTTGAACTGCGTGAGCTGCACGCCCTTCGGCAATCCGGTGGTGCCGGACGTGTAGAGCTGCAGGACGTCGTCGGAGAGCTGCGGCCTATCCAGGTCAGGCGCCGGCGCGGCGGCCAGCAGCGCAGCGTAGGACTCGAAACCCGGGTTCGCGCCATCCACTGCGATGACCCGGATCGGCCGATCGACCTGCGCCACCACCGCCTCGGCCTGGCCGAAGAACTCCTTGGAGACGAAGAACAGGTCCGCGCCGGAGTCCTGCAGGATGAAGGCGATCTCCGGAACCGCCAGGCGCGAGTTGATGGGCGCGAAGCAGGCCCGGGCCTTCGCCGTACCGAAGAAGATCTCGTACCAGAGCTCGCTCGACCGCCCGAGCCAGGCCACCCGATCGCCGGGCTTCACGCCGGCCGCCTGCAGCAGCCCCGCCACCGCGTCCGACCGCCGCTCGAGCTCCGCATATGTGACCGTCCGCCCCTCGAAGCTGACCGCCACGGCGTCGGGCCGCAGATGCGCATGCACCCGCGGGATGTCGGTCAGCAGTTTCAGGTCGTCCAGGCCCATGCGTTCCCCCTAATGCTGGCGACGCTAGCCGCCGTCCGCGACGTCAGCAAACCGCTACGTCACGGCCGCGCGCTCTCGGAACTCCGGCGCGTCCCAGGCCTGGGTCTCCAGCACCTGACGAAGCACCTGGACCGCATCCCACACGTCCGCATGCCGCAGGAACAGCGGCGAGAAGCCGAAGCGCAGAATGTCGGGAGCCCGGAAGTCGCCGATCACGCCGCGGGCGATCAGCGCCTGGACGATCGCGTACCCCTCCGGATGCGTGAACGAGACGTGCAGCCCGCGGCTCTCCATCTCCCGCGGGCCCGTCAGCGCCAGGCCGAAACCAGCGCAGCGCGCCTCCACCTGCTCGATGAACAGCGCCGCCAGCGCCAGCCCCTTGGCCTCGATCGCCGCCGGCGCCGCCTCGGCCACGCCGTCGACGCCGCATTCGAGCGCCACCAGCCCCAGCACCGGCGGCGTACCGCAGGTCTGCGCCCGGATGTCCGGTGACGGTCGATAGCAGGGCTCGAAGGCGAACGGTTCGGCGTGTCCCATCCAGCCGGAGAGCGGCTGACGGACCAGCGCCTGCAGCCGCTTGGGTACGTACAGCCAGGCCGGCGCGCCCGGCCCGCCGTTCAGGTACTTGTAGCCGCAGCCCACCGCCAGGTCGCAGCCGGCCGCCGTCACGTCCACCGCCAGCGCGCCCGCCGTGTGACTCAAGTCCCAGACAGCCAGCGCGCCCTTGGCGTGCGCCGCCGCGGTGACCGCGGCCAGATCCCATCGCCGCGAGGTCGTGTAGTGCACATGGGTCAACACGACCGCGGCCGTGTCCTCGTCGATCGCGCCCAGCACCGCCTCGGTGGGCCGCACGTCCAGCCAGGCGTCCGACATGTCGGTCAGGCCTTCGAGCACGTAGAGGTCGGTCGGGAAGTTGGCGGCCTCGGTCAGCACCTTGCGGCGGCCCTTCTGCAGTTTCACCGCGCCCGCCGCCGCCTTGAACAGGTTCACCGAGGTGGAGTCCGCCGCCACCACCTCCCCCGGGCGCGCGCCGATCAGGCGGCCGATCTTGTCGCCGACCCGTTGCGGCGCCTCGATCCAGCCGGCTGTGTTCCAGCCGCGGATCAACTGCCCGCCCCATTCCCCGCGCACCGCCGCGTCCATCCGCGCCGCGGCAGTGCGGGGCAGGGGGCCGAGTGAGTTGCCGTCCAGGTAGATCACGCCCTCCGGCAGCTCGAAGGCGTCGCGGAAGCCCGCCAGGGGGTCTTGGGCGTCCAGGCGTTCGGCGTCGGCGCGGTCCATGCGCGCGGTCTTAGCGGCCCCGCCGTTCGGCTACCACCGCCGCATCGCGCCGGGCGGCTCCAGCGCGCCGGACGGCTCGTCGCCGCCGCGTCCGTAGCCGGAGCGCACCGGTCTGTAGCTGCCGCCGACCCCGAGCCCGGTGTCCTGGGCCGGCATGCCGCGTGACATGTTGTGCCGCCCACCCGACCAGCCCGCGCCGCGGCCGGTCATGTAGTGGTGGTCGTACGCGCGCCGACGCTCCTCGCGCCAGGCGTGATAGTCGCGGTCATGCATCCGCAGCTGTTCCTCGCGCCAGTGCAGATAGTCGGGGTGGAAGTCGCCGTCCGGGTGGTAGTGGCTCTCGTGCGGCCCGGCGTAGCGCTCGTACGGGCCATAGTCGCTGCGGTCCCAATGGGCGTCCTCGCGGAAACTGCGGCGTTCGCGGTTCCAGTCAGGCATAGGCGGTCTCCCTGATGTCCGGAGTGTGCTGACTCAACCGGCGGGCTGGCGCTGCTGTTCCGCTAAGTCGGCTCGCCCCTTGCCGGGACCCCGGATCGGGTATCCGATACGGCCAAGCTGGAGCTGGGCATGCCGCGTAAGGGCGCGAAGACCGACAAGCGCGCCGCGCTGGAGAAGGGCTTGAAGGGCATGTTCAAGGCCCTTGAGGGCCGCCCTACGCCAGAGCGCATCAAGACCCTCGTCGACCAGCTCGAGGACCCCCCAAAGGATCTATCGAAGCCAAGGAAGGCCGGCGGCTAGG
>CAZBXO010000065.1:0-8436 GCA_964495645.1 uncultured Phenylobacterium sp.
GGCGGCGGAACGGGCGCCGGCGCGGGCTTCGGCAGGGCGGCGGCCGGCAGCATGGGCGCCGCCGGAAACACCGCGGTCGCCGGCGCGGCGGGCCGCGAGAGGACCTCGTTGGCCACAGCGAAGCCCAGGCCACCGCCAAGGACCAGGCCGGCGGCGAAGATGGCCGGCAGCCGGTTCTTCTTCGGCTTCGGCTTGTCCTCGTCCAGCACCAGATCCCAGTCGCCGGCCCCGGTGTCCACCGGAGGCGGTGGTCGGTCTTCCGGTTCGCCCAGGTAGAGCGGCGCCTCGTCCGGAACCGCCGCTTCGAAGAGCTCCTCTCGGCGCTCCAGTGGATCGCCGAGATCGAGGTTGACCACCCGCGGGCGGCTCTGCGGCGGCGCGCCGGACGGGCGACGGCGCGCCTCCATCTCCTGCAGGATCTGGTAGGACTGCGCAGCCTGGCCGCGGCGTCGCGCGGCGTCGAGCAGCCCGCGCAGCTCCGGCGTGCTCAGGCCTGAGAGATCGACTTGCGGCATTCGGCTGGCCCCCGGGCGCGTCTGGTCGTTCGTCGCCAGCGCCCGTCCTGCCCCGCCGACGGAGGGGACTCTTACGAACCGCAAGATGAATGTGAACTGACCGGATCGCCGCAGCGACAGTGCGTCAGGTGAGGCCCCGCGACGCCGCCGCCAGCACCGCCTCGGCGCGGCTGGAGACGTGGAGCTTCTGGTAGATCACCTTGACGTAGCCGGCGACGGTCTGCGGCTTCAGGCCGATCTCTCGGGCGGCCTCAGGCGCAGTCAGGCCGCGCGCGATCAGGGTCAGGACCTCCACCTCGCGCGGCGTGAGGTCGGCCTCGTCGTCCTTCGGCTTGGGCGAGGGCCGGCCGCGCAGATGGTCCAGCACCCGGCGCGCGATCGAGGGCGACAGCGGCGGCTCCCCGGCTTCGATGCGGCGCAGGCAGTCGGCGACCGAGTCGGGCGCCTCGGTCTTCAGGATGTAGCCCTGCGCGCCCGCGGCCAGGCTGTCGAACAGGTGGGCGTCGTCGTCATAGATCGTCGCCACCACCGGCACGGCGTCCGGCCAGGCGGCCAGCACATCGCCGATCAGGTCGACGCCCGTTCCGTCCGGCAGTCCGAGGTCGAGGACCGCCAGCGTCAGCGGCCACGCCGGCTCCGCCAGCCAGGCGCGCGCCTCACGCAGGTTGGCGGCCGTGGCGATTGCGATGCCCGGAAAGGCCTCCCCGACCACCTCCCGCAGCCACGCACAGGTGTCGGGCCGGTCCTCGACGATCAGGCAACCCGCGGGAACACTCATGCGCGAAACGCCGCACCCTCTCTTCTGACGGGAACGATACTATCCCATAGTGGCGGCAAGCCGAGGGGGGTGATTTGGGGGGCAGCGCAGCGATCGCCGCGGGCGCGCCGACGCGGCGCCGCCTGGCCGCGCAGGCGACGCCGATCCGCCTCCTGGCGCTGGCTCTGGCCGCCACCGTGGCGACGATCGCCGGCATTATCGCCTTCTCGGTGAGCCAGCCCTGGATCGGCCTCGACCTGTCGTTCGATGCGGCCAGGGGCGGGGCGGTGGTGGTTTCCTCCGCCGGTCCGGGGGCGGCGATCCCCGCCGGCACGGTCATCAGCGCTGTCGGAGCCGGCGGCGATCGTATCACGCTGGAGAAGACCGATCTCACCGGCCAGGTGGACGGCAGCTTCGGCCCCTTCGCCGACTTCCAGCGCTTCATGGACCGCCAGGGCCGGATGGCCGCGATGCAGCGCCAGCCGCAAGTGACCTTCTGGGACACGACCGGCCGACCCTGGACCATTCGCCCGGCCCAGTCGCGGCCGATCACCACCCTATCCATCGACTTCTGGATCGGCCTGGTGGTCGGCGGGGTCTCGGTGCTGATCGCGTCTGCGATCTTCGTGTTCCGTCCACGCGAGGTCGCCGCCCGCTACGTCTTCCTGAGCGGGATCTCCACCGTGCTCTTCGGCAGCCTCGGGCCGATCTACACCAGCCGCGAGCTCGCGCTGCCGGAGCTCCCCTTCTATCTCATCAACGGCGCGAACTTCCTTGGCGGCAGTCTGTTCGCCGCGGCCGCCTTCTCGCTCCTGCTCTACTACCCGAAGAAGCTCTGCCCGCGCTGGGTCGGCGTGGCGATCGTGGGCGGGTTCCTGGTCTGGTACGTCGCCCAGGCGATCGGCCTCTTCCCCGACCTGACCTGGGCGCGGCGCTTCCACGTGCTGTGCGCGCTGGGCGGCAGCTTCGTGCTCGGCGGCATCCAGCTCTGGGGCACGCGGCGCGATCCCGTGGCGCGTGCGGCCCTCAGCTGGTTCTTGCTGTCGTGGGTGGTGGTGGTGGGCGCCTTCGCCTTCACGATCCTGGCCCCGCAGTTGTTCGGCGTCGATACCTCGGCGGCCGAGCCCTACTCCTTCCTGCTGTTCCTCTTGGTCTACATCGGCCTGGCGGTGGGCATCCTGCGCTTCCGGCTCTTCGAGCTCGGCGAGTGGTGGGCGCGGATCATGACCTGGACGGCGGTCCTCGCCCTGCTCGCGGGCCTCGACATGCTGTTCGTGGCCGGCCTGCAGCTCTCGGCCGGCGCGGGCCTGTCGCTGGCGCTCCTCATATGCGGTCTCGTCTGGCTGCCGGCGCGCGGCTGGATTACCGAGCGGGTGCTGCGCCGCGGCCCCAAGGTCTCCGAGCGCGCGATCCTCGAGCACGTGGTGCAGATCGGCCTCACCGCCTCCGCCACCGAGCAGCTCGACCTCTGGACCCAGGTGCTGAAGGCCCGCTTCGACCCGCTGAACCTGGACCTGGCCGCCGAGGACGAGGCGCCGGGCTTGGCGCAGGACGGCCTGGTGCTGGTAGCCCCGGCGGTCCAGGGCCTTCCGTCGCTCAGGCTGGAGTACGCGCACGGCGGGCGCACGCTCTTCTCACCGACCGACGTGGCCGAGGCGGCCTCGCTGGCCGACCTGCTGCGCTTCGTGTTCGAGAGCCGGGACGCCTACGAGCGCGGCGTCGCCATGGAACGCAAGCGCATCGCCGGCGACATCCACGACAACCTCGGCGCCAGCCTGCTCACCGCCCTGCACAGCCGCGACGGCGAACGCAAGGACCGGCTGATCCGCGAGAGCCTGGCCGACCTGCGCTCCATCGTCACCGAGCCCACCGGCCCCGACTCCAGCCTGACGGACATGCTGGCCCGCAGCCGCAAGGAGATGTCCGAGCGCCTGGCCGCGCGCGGCCTGTCGCTGACCTGGAACCTGGCCGAGGCGCCCGGTGACGAGGTCGACCCCAAGGTCGTCACGTCGCTCCGCGCGATGCTGCGCGAGATCACCAACAACGTGGTCAAGCACGCGGCCGAGGCCACGCGCGTCGCCGTCTGGGTCGCCCTGGAAGATGGCGACCTCGTCGTCACCGTCACCGACGACGGCGCCGGTTTCGATCGCGTAGCGGTGACCGCCGGCGCGGGCCTGGGCGGCCTCTCCGATCGTGCGCGGCAGCACGGCGGCGCGGTCGAGTGGTCCCGCGGCCCCGACGGCCGCGGCACGCGCGTCGAGGTGCGGCTGCCGGCCGGCTAGACGGTCTCGGGCACCGTCTCGGCGTCGACGTCGGCGTAGACCGGGTCGCGCTTCTGCAGGTTGGACATCACCGCCTCCACCTGGTTCGGCGATCCGATGAGCGCGGTCTGCTCGCGGCTCTCCTCCAGCAGGAGCTCGCGCTGGTCTCCGTGGGCCATCAGGTTCAGGAGCCGCTTGCCGGCGCGGATGGCGTGCGGATTGCGGTTCGCCACGTCGCGGGCGAAGGCGAGCGCTTCGGCGCGGGGGTCCTCGCAGACACGGGTGGCGAGACCGATCCTCACGGCCTCCTCGCCCGAGACGATGCGGCCCGAATAAGTCAGCTCGCGGACCACGTCGTCGCGCAGCAGGTCGCGCATCAGGAACATGCCGGCCATATCGGGGATCAGACCCCACTTGATCTCCATGACGCACAGCCGTGCGTCGGGCCTGACGAAGCGCATGTCGGCGCCCAGCGCCACCTGCAGGCCGCCGCCGAAGGCCACGCCATGCACGGCGGCGATCACCGGGACGGGAATCTCCCGCCAGACCATGCAGGCGTGCTGGGCGTTGTTGGCGCCGCCCGGCGTGCGCTTCGTCGTGAGCAGCGAGCCGCCCGTAGAGCTCTGGCCGCTGCGGCGCTCGCCGGACGCCATCTGACCGAAGTTGCTCATGTCGAGCCCGGCGCAGAAGGCCCGGCCCTCGCCGGAGATGACCACGGCGCGCACGCCCTTCTCAGTCTTCAGCCGCTCTCCGGTGGCGACCAGGGCCTCGAACATGGCTCCATCCAAGGCGTTCATCTTGTCGGCGCGCACGAGGCGCACGTCGGCGACGCCGGCCTCGATGTTGACGGTGACGCGGTCGTTCATGGGAAGTCTCCGTTAGCCCGCCGCCACGATGTAGCCGGCGCGGGGGAAATGCACGTGGATCCGGCCCAGACCCGGGTCGTCGCGGGCCAGGATCGCGCGGTCGCGGGTCAGCGCCGCGATCGTCCCCTTGATCGGGTCGCGGCCGTAGTCGTCGGCCATCACCATGGCCGCGTCGCCGGGCTTCAGGCCGGTGGGATCGTCGGCGTCGTGGGCCGGCGTCGTTTCCGGCTCGGCGGCCTGGGCTGCGGCGAGCGCGTCGGCGGGCGTCAGGTCGGTCCGCGTCCCGTGCCCGAGGCTGCGCATGCGCTCGGCCCAGGCCGCCAGCCGCGGCAGCCCCCGGGTCAGCTCGTCGTAGACCGGTCGCGCTGCGCCGCGGGTCCACCAGATATTCATCCAAGCTGCGAGATCGCTGACCGACGGCGTTGATCCACCGAGAAAATCGTCCCTCGCCAGGCCGTCCTCGACATGCGCAGCGTGCGCCCGCCACTGCGGCTTCATGATCGGCGCGGCCGCCTGCATGGCCTTGGCGTCGAAGGGGCGGCCCGAGAGTTGCTCGCGATCCTTCTTGAAGTCCTCGGGGATGTTGTCGCCGATCACCGCGAAGATGACTGCCACCGAAGCCTGGAACCACAGCCGGTCGGCCGCCAGGTTCGCCGCCCAATCGCCGCCCTGAACTACCGGCGGGTCGGGATGACGCCGCTCGATCTCGGCCAGGATCACCTGACTGTCGCAATAGATGTCGGCCCCCACCTGCATCACCGGGATGCGCCGGTAGCCGCCGGTCAGCGGGATCAGGTCCGGCTTCGGCATGATCACCGGCTGTATCACCGAGCCCCACGCGAGCCCCTTGATCCCGAACATCGTCCGCGGCTTCTCCGAGAACGGGGAGGTGTCGTAGTGGTGCAGGATGATCCTGGACATGGCCCGGCACGTTCGGCGCGGGCGCCGCCGCTGGCAAGCGTGACCTCGCGTCAGCGTTGACCGCCGGCTCCGCCGGGTCTCCCCTCGCGAAGAGCAGGAGGATCGAGGCGATGGCGGCTGAAGGACGGTCGGTGGCGGGGCTGACGACGCTGGTCACCGGCGCTGCGAGCGGCATGGGAAAGGCGACGGCCGAGGTGTTCGGCGCCGAGGGCGCGAACGTCGCGGTCACCGACGTGACCCTGGAGAGCGCCGAGGCGGTGGCCGCAGGCATCCGTGCGGCCGGCGGGAGCGCTCAGGCCTGGGCCCTGGACGTGTCCGATCCGCAGAGCATCCGATCGGTCGTGAACGCCGTATCCGAGCGGTTCGGGGGGCTGGACTGCCTGATCAACAACGCCGGCATCTCGGCGTTTTCGCCCATCGATTCCGAGGACTACGAGGACACGTGGAACCGCGCCTTCGTCGTGCTGCTGACCGCCCACCAGCGGCTGGTGCGCGCCGCCTTGCCCCACCTGAGGCAGTCCGCCTCGCCGCGGATCGTCAACATCGCCTCGACCGAAGCCCTGGGCGCGACGAGCCGAGACAGCCCCTATGCGGCGGCCAAGACCGGTGTCACGGGACTGACCCGCGCGCTGGCGGTGGAACTGGGGCCCGAGGGGATCACCGTCAACTGCATCTGCCCCGGGCCGATCCTGACCGGCATGACCGAGCGCATCCCGGAGGCGGACCGGCAGACCTTCGCAAGGCGCCGCACGGCGCTGCGCCGCTACGGTCGGCCGGAGGAGGTGGCGCACATGACGCTCAGCCTGTGCCTGCCGGCCGCCTCGTACATCACCGGCGCCACGATCCCCGTCGACGGCGGCCTGATGGCGCGCAACGCGTGAGGCTGGCGCTGCTGGTCGCGCTCGGCCTCGCAACCACCGCCCACGCGCAGGCGTACAAGCCGCCACGCACGGCGTTTGGGGCGCCTGACCTGCAGGGGGTCTGGACCAACGTGTCCTACACCCCGCTGGTCCGGCCGAAAGACTTCACCGGCCCGACCGCCACCGAGGCGGAGTCCGCGGCCTGGATGAAGAAGGTGCGCGACCGCCAGACCGGACAGGGACCGAAGAAGGAGGTGAAGCCCGGCGAGACGCCAGGCGTCGGCGACGAAGAGAGCGAATGGTACGAAATGGGCGACGGGGGCCTTGCGCGGATCGACGGGCAGTTGCGCACCTCCTGGATCGTCGACCCGCCGGACGGGAAGCTGCCCTACTCCGAGGCCGGCAAGGCGGCCGCCGCCGCCGGCGAGAAGGCCGACGAGAGCGACTTCAGCGGGCCCGAAGCCCGGCTCGGCGACGAGCGGTGCCTGATGGCCTTCGGCAGCGCCTCGACGCCGCCGATGCTGAACTCCAGCCAGAACGCACACTACATGATCATACAGACGAGGACTGAGGTCGCGATCTTCGCCGAGATGATCCACGACGTGCGCATCGTGCGGATCGGGGGCGATCACCTCTTCCCGCCGCGCCACCAGTGGCTGGGCGACTCCATCGGCTGGTGGGAAGGCGACTCCCTGGTGGTGGAGACCGTGGACCAGCACCCCGGCTCCAAGGACCGTATCCTGGCGTCGGGCTCGTTCCATGTGTCGCCGTCCGCCAAGGTAACCGAGCGGTTCCGGCGCATATCGGCCACCCAGATCCGCTACGACTTCACGATCGACGATCCAACCGTCTTCACCCGCCCTGTCCGCGGCGAGATGGTCATGAACGCCACGAACGCGCCGATGTACGAATACGCCTGCCACGAGGGCAACTACGCGCTGCCCAACATCCTGGGTGGCGGCCGGGCCCAGGAGCGCGAGGCGGCGGCTACTCCCCGGTGAACCTCGGCTTGCGCTTCTCGCGAAAGGCGGCGACGCCTTCGCGGGAGTCGGCGCTGCGGCTGGCCAGCAGGAACTGGTCGCGGTCCATGTAGATCGAGGCGTGTGCGGTGGCGTAGGCGACCGCGTTGACCGCCTCCTTGGTCATCCGGATCGGCAACGGCGGCAGGGCGGCGACCTTGTCGGCCCAGGCCCGCGCGGCGGCGAGCGCCCCGCCCTTGGGCGTCACCTCATCGGCCATGCCCCACGCCAGGCACCGCTCCGCGTCGGCGGCTTCCCCGAACATCACGTACTGCTTGGCGCGGCTGGGGCCGGCGAGCGCCACGATCTTCGGGATCGTGCGCCAGCTCATGTTCATGCCGAGCGGCACTTCCGGCAGGCGCTGATAGGCGCCCTCGCCCATCACCCGGAAGTCACAGGAGAGCGCCAGCGCCGAGCCGCCGCCGATGCAGTAGCCCTCGATCGCGCAGATGGTGACCGCCTCGATCTCCTCCCAGGCGCGGCACATGTCCGGCCCGGCCATGACGGCGCGGCGGCTCTCCAGCAGCGAGGGGTTGGCGGTGCGGGCCTGGCTGGCCGAGAGGTCGGCGCCCGCCGAGAAGAAGCTGTCGGTTCCGGTCAAGATCACGGCGCGGACGTCGGTGCGCAGGCGCAGCAGGCGCGCCGCCTCGGTCAGCTCCTCCATCAGCTCGGTGTTCAGCGCATTGCGCGCCTCGGGCCGGTTCAGCGTGACCTCGCAGGCAGCGTCGCGCCGTTCGACGCGGATCAGCCGCCAGTCGCCGTCGAAGAGCTTGTCGGTCACGCGCACCTCCCGCACCTTGCGCCGCCATCCTGGAAGACGATGACGGAAGGGGGTAGTCCCCATGCGCCTCACACGACGCGACTTCGCCCTGGCCGCCGCCGCGGTGGCCGGCTGCAGCCGCGATCCGCCCGCCCGCGCCCAGGAGGTCCGCATGCCGCAAGGCTCGCCGATGACCCGCCCGATCCCCTCGACCGGAGAGCAGATTCCCGTCGTGGGTCTCGGCACCTGGCAGGCCTTCGACCTCGGTCCGGGCGACGGGGACTGGGCGCAGGCCCGTGCGGCGCTGCAGGCGCTGGTCGACGCCGGCGGAACGGTCGTCGACTCCTCGCCGATGTACGGGCTGGCGGAAGAGGCGATCGGGACGCTCGCCAACGACCTGAGGCTCCGCCCGAAGCTGTTCCTCGCCACCAAGGTCTGGACCTCCGGTCGGGACGCCGGCATCCGCCAGATGGAGGC
>CAZBXO010000065.1:8536-10488 GCA_964495645.1 uncultured Phenylobacterium sp.
TTCTTGCGCGGCTTGGGCGGCGCTGCGGCCTCGGCGACCTTCTGCGGGGCCGGCTCCACGGCCGTCGCCCCCGGTCTGGCGCCCAGCACCCTCGCCGCCTCCGCCAGCGCCGCCTGGTCGGCGGTCGCGATCTTCTGGACGCCGAGGTCCTGGTCGCAGCGCGGATCGCGCTTGTCGAGCTCCACAACCGTCGCCACCAGCACGACCCCCGCGCCAGGCTTGCCGGTGGAAACCGTCGTCATCAGATTGTGGCGGCTCGGCAGGCTGCAGAACGTCTCGCGCGTGGCGAAGGTGTCGGGGTCCCAGCGACTGCGCGCCGGCAGGAGCTGTTCCGGCCGGGCCGCGATCGCCTTCATCACGGCGTCACGCACGACCACCGGTTGCCCTCCTGTGACGGTGACGGTGCAGCTCACGGGATCACGGCCGCGGCGGATCGCGACCTCGCCGATCGCGATGTCGCCCACGGGGGCGCCGGAAACAATGGCCGAGATGCAGGCGCGGGTCGCGGACGCGGCGTCGCCGGCGGCGTCAGCCGGAGGAGCCGGTGTCTGCGCTGCAGCGGCGGTCGCGAAGGCCAGGACGGGAGCAAGCGTCAGGAAGAGAGCGCGCATAGTCCTCCCCTCGCCTGCGATCGCGGCGCCCGTATGGCGCATCAGCCCGTGTTGCGCAGGCCGGCGGCGACGCCCGCGACCGCCAGCTGGATCGCGAGCCTCAGCTTGGGGTCCTCGTCGCCGGCGCGGCGGCGGGCCAGGAGCTCGACCTGCAGGTGGTTCAGGGGATCCGCCACCTCGGCCGCCAGGGCCACGGATTCCGCGACCTCCGGCTGCGCCTCCAGTAGGGCGCTCGCGCACCGGATCTCGCACACCAGGGCGCAGGCCGCCGCGTGCTCCGCCTGGATGGTCTCGAAGATGGCGCGGCTCGCCGACTGGGAGCAGAGGCCGGCGTACTTGGCGGCGATCGCCATGTCGGACTGCGCCAGCGCCACCTCCATATTGGCGAGCAGGGTGGCGAAGATCGGATGGCCCAGCAGCCCGCGCAGGTCGGCGGCGGTCAGGCCCGCGCGCGCCGCGCCGCCGGCGAATCCGTACCAGGCCGGCAGCATGATGCGCGCCTGCGACCAGGAGAACACCCACGGGATCGCCCGCAGGTCCTCGATCCGGCGGCTGGCGGCGCGCGAGGCCGGCCGACTGCCGATGTTCAGGCCCACGATCTCGGCGATCGGCGTGGCGGCCCAGAAGAAGTCCTCGAAGCCCGGCGTCTCGTAGACCAGGCCGCGATAGGCGTGGAACGACGCCTCGGCCAGCCGCGCCATCGTCGCCTCCGCCTCGGCGGTGTAGCCGCTGTCGCCTTCTCGCGCGGCGGCGGTGAGCACAGCGGCGGCCAGGCCGTCCAGATTCTTGCGCGCCACCGGCTGCTCGCCGAAGCGTCGCGAGATCATCTCCCCCTGCTCGGTCACCCGCAGGCGCCCGCAGACCGTGCCGGGCGGCTGGGCGACGATCGCCTGAGCCGCGGGGCCGCCGCCTCGACCCACCGAGCCGCCGCGGCCATGGAAGAACCAGATGTCGACGCCAGCGCCCTCGCCGGCCTCGGCCAGCTTGGCGGTGGCGCTGGCGACCCCGTGACGCGAGGCGACATAGCCACCGTCCTTGTTCGAGTCAGAGTAGCCGACCATCACCTCGCGTCGCTCGGCCTCCCCGAACAGCTCCGGCGCCAGCGGCAGCGCCAGCCAGCGGCGCAGCAGGTCCGGACCGGCTTCCAGGTCGGCGATGGTCTCCAGCAGCGGCGCGATGCGAACGGCGCTGCGGGCGCCCTCGCCGCAGGTCACGAGGCCCGCCTGTTTCAGCAAGACCACCGGCTCCAGGATGTCGGAGAGGCTGGCGGTCTTGGAAATGATGTAGGCGCCCAGCGCCGCCTCGCCGTAGGCGCGCACCGCCCTTGCGGCGGCATCCAGG
>CAZBXO010000065.1:10588-18892 GCA_964495645.1 uncultured Phenylobacterium sp.
CCCTGCAGCGCGCGGCGGTAGGGCTCGTCCTGGCGATGCACCGACGCGTCCGGCGAAGCGGCCGCCATCGCGGCCAACTCGACGCTGGGCGGCGAGAGGCCCGAAGTGACCGCCATGTCGAACCACAACTTCCGCACTTCGTCGGAGTAATGGTTGAAGACGAGCCGCGCCTGCGAGCGCAGCGCCAGCGTCAGGGTCTCGCCGGTCACGCCGGGATGGCCGTCGCGGTCGCCGCCGAGCCAGGAGCCCAGCGTTAAGGGCGTCGCCTCCGTCACCTCGCTCCAGCCGTCGTAGAGTTCCGAGAGCGCCGGAAGGATCGAGCGACGCACGATGGCGAGTGTGTTGCGCAGCTCGTCGGCCGGGCTGATCCGCTCGGGCCGGTGCATGCGCGCCTTCCAGAGCAGCGCCACCTCGCGGAACAGGTCGTCGCGGATCTGCCGCTCGCCGGGCGGCGGGAGGTGGTGGCGGCGCAGCGACATCAGCCGCGCGATCTCGGCCTCCCGCTCGACGACGGCGCGGCGGCGCACCTCGGTGGGATGGGCCGTCAGCACGGGCGCCACGCGCATCTTCGCGACCAGGGGCGCGGCGGCCTCGGCGCCGCCCAGCCGGCGGATGGCCTCGGGGAGGGTGCGCGGCAGCTCGTCGGGGCTCTCCTCGACGCTCTTGCGCACTGCGACGTCCTCGCCGAGGTTCGACAGCATCGCCGCGCAAGTGAAGGCCCGGGCCAGGTAGACCGCCTGGTCGGCCGAGAGCCCCTGGAACAGGGACTCCAGTTCGGCGTCGTTGGTGTCGGCCACCGCCTGGGCCCGCTGGACGAGGTCGGCGGCCTCGTCGCCGTCGAGGTAGCGGATCACCTCCTGCAGGAGGTCCTCGAGGTAGTGGACGGCGTCCGCCGCGCGGCCTTCGATCGGAGTGAGGCGGAGGTCCATGGTCCGCGAGCGTAGCAGACGGCCGGTGACGCGCTAGCGACTGCGCAGGCCGATGGCGGTCGGGTCAACCCGACCAGGGGGGCGCTCGGAGCTCAGTCCGTCCGCCGCGGGACGTAGGCCTCGTGGCAGCCCTTGCAGCTGTCGTAGAGGCGGCCGCCGATCTCGAAGGCTTTCTCGGCGTTCTGGGTCTTGATGGCCGCTTCGCCTTCCCTGGCGACGTCGATCATCATCTGGGCGTCCTTGTTCCAGCGGCCCGAGCGCGTGTACGGGCCGCCCATCATCGTCTTGCCCCACTGCTCCATCGCCTGGGCGCCCTTCAGCGCCGCGCCCCAGCGGAGCTTGGCGTCGGCCGGCGTCTCGCCTTCCGGGGGGTCGTTGCCGGCGGCCCAGAAGGCGAGCGCGCCAGGGTTCACGTGGTCGGCCATCACCACCCGCATGTTCTCGTCCTTGGCGAGCGCGCTCCCCGCCAGGGCCACAAACGCCGTCGTCAGCACCACCCGCAGACGCATTCTCTACTTCCCCCGCAGACGCTTGATCAGTTGCACGGTATCGGACACCCGCTTCGTCAGGCCCGCCCAGTCGCCGGCCTTCAGGAGGTCGGCGGACATCAGGTTCGAACCCATGCCGCAAGCGACAATGCCGGCGTCGAACCATGGCTTCAGCGATGCCTCGGTCGGCTCCACCCCACCGGTCGGCATCATCTTGGTCCAGGGCATCGGGCCCTTCACAGCCTTGACGAAGTCCGGCCCGCCGACCGCCCCGCCTGGGAACACCTTGACGATCTCGCAGCCCAGTTCGTGCGCCAGGCTGATCTCGCTGACCGTTCCGCACCCCGGCGCATAGGCGATCATCCGTCGATTGCAGAGCCTGGCGACCTCGGGGTTCAGCATCGGTCCCACGACGAACTCCGCGCCATGAGCGATGAAGAGGGCCGCGGTCGGCGCATCGACGATCGAGCCGATGCCGAGGATCACGGAGGGGTCGGCTTTGGCGAAATGCCGCGCCACTTCGGCGAAGACATCGGCCGCGAAGGTCCCGCGGTTGGTGAACTCGATGCACCGGGCCCCGCCCTCGGCGCAGGCCTGGATGGCGGCGATGCAGACCTGAGGATCGGCGTGGAAAAAGACCGGGATCACGCCCTGGTCCTCCATCGCACTCAGCACCCTCAGCCGGTCGCGGGCCATCCGTCCCCTCCGATTGCTTCGGCGCGGACCATAGAGCGCGCGGGGGAGGAGCGCGAGATCAGTTGGTCGGCGGATCCGCCGCTGCGGCGGCGGCGACCACAGCCTCCGTCGGCGGCGGAGGCGGCGGTGGGACCGGGCCGGCGGGGATGGCCATGCTCGGCATCCGCTTCAGGGCCGTGGTCATGAAGCCCTTCCACATCTCGGCCGGGGCCACGCCGCCGGTCAGCCGCCGCATCGGCCTCGCGTCGTCGCGGCCCATCCAAGCGCAGGATGCGAAGCCGCCCGTGTAGCCGCAGAACCAGGCGTCCTTGTAGTCCGACGTGGTCCCGGTCTTGCCGGCGAGGTCGTAGCCCGCCACGGCCGCCCGCGTCCCCGTTCCCGACGTTATCACCGTGCGCAGCATGCGGTTCATGTCGCTGAGCGCCGGGTTCTGCACCACCTGCGTCCAGGTCGGCCCCTTGTGCTGGTAGAGCACCGAGGTCCCGGAGCGGATCCGCTCGATCCCATAGGGCGCGACCCGGTTGCCGCCGTTGGCGAACACCGCATAGGCCGTGGTCATCTCGAGGGGCGAAACGAGGGTCGTGCCGAGCGCCATCGCCGGGTCGGTGTTGACGGTGGACTGGATGCCGAGCCGGCGCGCGGTCATGGCCACGTTCGATCGGCCCACTTCGTCGGCGACCCTGGCCGCCACAGTGTTCACCGACTGGGCGACGGCCCGCTCGAGCGTGATCGGCCCGAGGAAGCCGCCGTCGTAGTTCTGCGGCGACCAGTTGGCGATGGTGACCGGCTCGTCGGTGACCGGCGTTTCCGGCGTGCGGCCGGCCTCCAGCGCGGTCAAGTAGACGAACGGCTTCCACGCCGAGCCCGCCTGCCGCCGCGCGCTGACCGCGCGATTGTAGGGCGCACGGATGTAGTCTGTGCCGCCCACGAGCGCGCGCACGCGGCCCGCGCCGTCGACGGCCACCACGGCGCCCTGCTCGGCCTGCTGCGGTGCGAAGCGCTCAATGGTCTTCTTCAACGCCTCGCCGGCCGCCTGCTCCATCGGCAGGTCGAGTGTGGTGTCGACCACAAGGTCGCGTTTCAGCGGCCCGGTCATGGCCCGGACCTGCGGGTCGATCCAGTCGATGAAGTACTGCGCCGAGCCGGTGGGCGACGTGCGCCACACTTTCGGCTTCTCGGCCTTGGCCTTGTCGCGCTGGGCGGCGGTGATGACGCCGGTCTCGGCCATGGCGTCGAGCACCAGGTTCGAGCGCTCCAGGCACTTCTCCGGATTGTCGACCGGGTTGTAGTGGGTCGGCGACTTCAGGACGCCGGCCAGCATCGCCGCTTCCTTGATCGAGAGCTTGGCCGGGGACTTGTTGAAGTAGCGGCGCGAGGCGGCTTCAAGCCCGTAGGCGGCGCCGAAGTTCACGCGGGAGAGGTACATGCCGAGCAGCTGGTTCTTGGAGTACTTCTGCTCCAGCTGGACGGCGATCACGATCTCCTTGGCCTTGCGCTCCACCGTCTGGTCCTGGGTGAGGTAGAGGTCGCGGGCCAGCTGCTGGGTGATCGTGGAGGCGCCCTGGGTGACCCGGCCGCCCTTCTCGAGCAGCACGGCCGCGGCGCGGGCCATGCCGCGCGGGTCGAAGCCCTCGTGATCGTAGAAGCGCCGGTCCTCGATCGCCACGAAGGCGCCGGGCACGTGCTTCGGCAGCCGCGCCACGTCGATAGGCGGTCCGAACCTGCCGCCGCGGACGCCCAGCGTGGCGCCGTTGCGGTCCAGGTAGACGATCTGCGGATCCCTCTGGATCGGCGGCAGCGCCGGCGGGTTGGCCAGCGACGAGATCGAGATGGCGACGGCTAGTGCGATCAAGACTCGAAACTCCCCGGTGGCGACGCCGCGTGAGGACGCCCGGAAGTTCGGGCGTATCTGTGGCGGACCGGCCCGAACGCCAAGCGAATTTCCCGTAATGCGCGATGAAGTCGCGGACCCTGCACGGCTTCTGGACATGGCTTGACGGCGCGCCCCCAAGGGGCGCCGTTGGGTCACACTTGAGGGGCTCGGCGGGGGGGCTAAGCTGGCGGCCGACGAACCGGAGGACTTCCCCATGGCCGATGGCGCCGCCGACCTGGAGCTCGAGGCCTTCCGCGAGGAGGCCCGCGCCTGGCTGGAAGCCAACTTCCCGGCCTCGCTGAAGGGCAGGGCCGCCCTGGTGCAGGCCGAGGACGGCGCGGCCGCCGGTCCTGACCTGGCGGCATGGAAGAAGGCCATCGGCGAGAAGGGCTGGGCCACGCCCACATGGCCGAAGGAATACGGCGGCGGCGGGCTATCGAACCGTCAGGCCCGCGTGCTGCAGCAGGAAATGGGCAAGCTCGGCGCCTTCAACCCGCTGATGTTCGGCATGGGCATCACCATGATCGGGCCCACGATCATGGACTACGGCACCGACGCCCAGAAGGCGGAGCACCTGCCCCGCATCGCCCGCGGCGAGGTGCGCTGGGCGGTCGGCTACTCCGAGCCCAACGCCGGCTCGGACCTGGCGTCCCTGCAGACCCGCGCGGTGCTCGAGGGCGACAAGTGGGTGATCAACGGCTCGAAAATCTGGACCTCCGGCGCCCAGTGGTCGGACTGGATCGGCATGCTGGTGCGCACCGACCCGTCGGCCAAGAAGCACGACGGCATCTCCTTCCTGCTGGTCGACATGCACCAGCCGGGCATCGAGGTGCGGCCGATCGCGCTGATCGCCGGGGCCTCGCCCTTCTGCGAGACCTTCTTCACCGATGCGGTCGCGCCCAAGGACGCGCTGCTCGGACAGCTCAACGTCGGCTGGACGGTGGGCAAGCGCCTGCTGCAGCACGAGCGCGCCAGCCAGACCGGCGCGCCGGCCGGCGGCCGCGGCGGCCCGCCGCCCCTGCGCGACCTAGCCAAGCAATACGTGGGCCTCGACGAGACCGGGCGGCTCGCCAACCGCGACCTGCGCAACCGGGTGATCCGCAACGAGATGGACGCGCGCGTCCACGGGCTCACGCTCGCCCGCGCCATGGCCGAGGCGAAGGAAGCGGCGTCCAACGCCGCCTCGATCCTGAAGAACTCCGCCACCAACGTCGCCCAGACCCGCGCCGAGCTCACGCTCGAGATCATGGGCGCCCAGGGCCTCGGCTGGAGCGGCGAGGCGTTCAAGGGCGACGAGATCGAGGCCGTGCGCAGCTGGCTGTTCGGCAAGGCGATGTCGATCTACGGCGGCTCGGCCGAGATCCAGAACAACATCATCTCCAAGCGCATACTGGGCCTGCCCGACAACACCCAGTCAACCTGAGCCGTTTTCTCCCTCATCGGGAGGATGGCGGGCGCCGACTGATCCAGGGTCCCCTCCGCACGTTCAGGGGGGGATGCCGTCGAAGGTGATCAGCGCGTACCGCTACGAGCCGGGGACCCGGCGGCTGTGGATCACGTTCGTGAGCGGCCGGCGCTACGTCTACGTCGACGTGCCGCCCGAGGTGTACGAGGAGATGCGGCTGAGTTTCGCCAAGGGCGAATACTTCAACCGCAAGATCCGCGACCAATACGAGGCCGAATTCATCAACTGAGCGTAACCTTCGGCCGGAATGCGAAACGGCCCCGCGATCGCTCGCGGGGCCGTGTCGTGTCTTGGGTGCGGGGACAGGATTTGAACCTGTGACCTTCAGGTTATGAGCCTGACGAGCTACCGGGCTGCTCCACCCCGCGGCAAAGCCTTGCTGGCATCGTGAATTGAAGGGTTCTGGATCGGGTCCGTTTGATAGACCTGGCGGCGACCTACTCTCCCGCGCCTTGAGACGAAGTACCATCGGCCCTGAGGAGCTTAACGACCGAGTTCGGGATGGGATCGGGTGGGGACTCCTCGGCATAGCCACCAGGTCAATGAAACGGACCAGTGTCGAGAAGACATCATCGGCTCAATACAGAGCACTCATGAGTTTTGATAAGAACGATCAAGCCGATCGAGCGATTAGTACCGGTAAGCTCCATGCGTCGCCGCACTTCCACATCCGGCCTATCAACGTGGTGGTCTACCACGGCTCTCAGCGAAGCCTTGTTTTGAGGTTAGTTTCCCGCTTAGATGCTTTCAGCGGTTATCTATTCCACACTTAGCTACCCTGCTGCGCAGCTGGCGCCACGACAGGTCCACCAGAGGTGTGTCCATCCCGGTCCTCTCGTACTAGGGACAGATCCTCTCAAGCTTCGTACACCCACGGCAGATAGGGACCAAACTGTCTCACGACGTTCTGAACCCAGCTCACGTACCACTTTAATCGGCGAACAGCCGAACCCTTGGGACCTGCTCCAGCCCCAGGATGTGATGAGCCGACATCGAGGTGCCAAACTTTGCCGTCGCTGTGGACGCTTGGGCAAAATCAGCCTGTTATCCCTAGAGTACCTTTTATCCGTTGAGCGATGGCCCTTCCATACAGAACCACCGGATCACTATGGCCGACTTTCGTCTCTGATCGACTTGTCAGTCTCTCAGTCAGGCGGGCTTATGCCATTGCACTCGACGAGCGATTTCCGACCGCTCTGAGCCCACCATCGCGCGCCTCCGTTACACTTTGGGAGGCGACCGCCCCAGTCAAACTGCCCGCCACGCCATGTCCCGGATCCGGATAACGGACCTCGGTTAGACGTCAGCGGCAACAAGGGTGGTATTTCAAGGTTGGCTCCACCAGAGCTGGCGCCCCGGTTTCATAGCCTCCCACCTATCCTACACATGTTGCCGCTAACGCCAAGGCGAAGCTGCAGTAAAGGTTCATAGGGTCTTTCCGTCTGACCGCGGGAACCCCGCATCTTCACGGGGAATTCAATTTCGCTGAGCCTATGCTGGAGACAGTGGGGAAGTCGTTACGCCATTCGTGCAGGTCGGAACTTACCCGACAAGGAATTTCGCTACCTTAGGACCGTTATAGTTACGGCCGCCGTTTACCGGGGCTTCAATTCGGAGCTTGCACCCCTCCTTTTAACCTTCCGGCACCGGGCAGGCGTCAGACCCTATACGTCGCCTTACGGTTTCGCAGAGCCCTGTGTTTTTGATAAACAGTCGCTACCCCCTGGCCTGTGCCACTCAGTCTTGCTTGCGCAAGGTGAGTCACGCTTATCCCGAAGTTACGCGTGCAATTTGCCGAGTTCCTTCAGCATAGTTCTCTCAAGCGCCTTGGTATGCTCTACCTGTCCACCTGTGTCGGTTTCGGGTACGGTCTCTGTTGGAGTTATTTCCAGGAACGCCTTCGCTGCCAGACCAATCCAATAAGGACTGACAACTTACGGCATTCGTCACTTCCAACTGGCCCAGGAATATTTACCTGGTTCCCATCGATTACGCCTTTCGGCCTCACCTTAGGGGCCGGCTAACCCTGCGCAGATTAACTTTACGCAGGAACCCTTGGACTTTCGGCGAGAGTGTCTCTCACACTCTTTGTCGCTACTCATGTCAGCATTCTCACTTCCGATACCTCCAGCCGGCCTCACGACCGACCTTCACAGGCTTACGGAACGCTCCGCTACCGCACGCATTGCTGCGCACCCATACCTTCGGCGAACGGCTTGAGCCCCGTTACATTTTCCGCGCAGGATCGCTTGACCAGTGAGCTGTTACGCTTTCTTTAAATGATGGCTGCTTCTAAGCCAACATCCTGGTTGTCAAAGCAATCCCACATCGTTTCCCACTTAGCCGTTACTTGGGGGCCTTAGATGATGGTTAGGGTTGTTTCCCTTTTCACGACGGACGTTAGCACCCGCCGTGTGTCTGCCAGATAGCTCTCTTGGGTATTCGGAGTTTGGTTAGAATTGGTACAGCTCGCGCCGCCCGCATCCATCCAGTGCTCTACCCCCCAAGGAGT
Source organism: uncultured Phenylobacterium sp. (assembly GCA_964495645.1). Classification (GTDB taxonomy): domain Bacteria; phylum Pseudomonadota; class Alphaproteobacteria; order Caulobacterales; family Caulobacteraceae; genus Phenylobacterium. The sequence goes on from CAZBXO010000065.1 coordinate 18,552, forward strand.
TCGTCTGACGCTCTACCTAAATAGATTTCGCGGAGAACCAGCTATGTCCAGGTTTGATTGGCCTTTCACCCCTATCCACAAGTCATCCCAGACCTTTTCAACGGGCACGGGTTCGGTCCTCCAGCTGGTGTTACCCAGCCTTCAACCTGCTCATGGATAGATCACCTGGTTTCGGGTCGTCATGCGACGTACTTATTCGCCCTATTCAGACTCGCTTTCGCTGCGCCTACACCTATCGGCTTAAGCTTGCACGGCACATGAAGTCGCTGACCCATTATACAAAAGGTACGCCGTCACCACGCGAGGTGGCTCCGACTGCTTGTAGGCTTCCGATTTCAGGT
>CAZBXO010000066.1:0-7009 GCA_964495645.1 uncultured Phenylobacterium sp.
CGCGGCGGCCGCACCCACCTGATGAGCCCGGCCATGGCCGCGGCGGCCGCGATCGCCGGCCGCATCGCCGACGTGCGGGATTTCCTGTGATCCGCGGTCTGCATCACATCGCGGTCGCGGTGCGCGACTTCGAGGCCGGGATGGACGGCTATCGCCGGCTGCTCGGCCGGGAGCCGCAGCTGCAACCGGGCGGGGGCGCGGCGCGGGCCTGGTTCCATCTGCCCAACATGTCGCTGGAGGTGATCGCGCCGGCTGGCGACGAGCATCCCGGTTCGGCGGTGAGGGACTGGCTCGGGTCCAACGAGCCCGGTCTCTGGATCGCTGCGTTCGAAGTCGACGACGTGGTTGCGGCCACCCGGCTTCTGCAGCGCCGCGGGCTGGAGGTCGAGCCCATGGGCGAGCTCAGCCGGGTCCATGCCGCGGGTCTGCGGTTCGTGCTGGCGCCGCCGCGCGGGCCGGAGCGCTCGCGCGCGGACGGCGACGAGGCGGCCGCCGTCACCGAACTGGACCACGTGGTCGTCCACACGCCGAACCCGGACCGGGCGCTCGCACTCTACGGCGCCAAGTTGGGCCTCGACCTGCGGCTCGACCGTGAGAACGCCCAGTGGGGCGCGCGCCAGCTGTTCTTCCGCTGCGGCGACGCGGTGTTCGAGGTGGGCGCCAGCCTGAAGACGCCGGCCTCTGACGGGCCGGACCGGTTCGGCGGACTGGCCTGGCGGGTGCGGGATCCGGAAGCGGTCCGCGCCCGGCTGGCGGCGTCCGGCTTCGACGTCTCGGAGCTGCGCACCGGCCGCAAGCCCGGCACCCGCGTCTTTACGGTCCGCGATGCGCCCGGCGGCGTGCCCACCCTCGTGATCCAGCAGAGCCCGGCTCTGGAGACCGCCTGATGGAAGCTTTCACCCGCCTGGACGCCAAGGCCGCGCCGCTTCCGCTGGCGAACATCGACACCGACCAGATCATCCCCAAGCAGTTCCTCAAGACCGTCGAGCGCGAGGGCCTGGGCAAGGGCCTGTTCTACGACTTCCGTTTCGACGGCGAGGGCCGCGAGAAGCCAGACTTCGTGCTGAACCAGCCGGCCTACAAGGGCGCGGGCGTGTTGATCGCCGGCGACAATTTCGGCTGCGGATCCAGCCGCGAGCATGCGCCCTGGGCGCTCATGGACTTCGGCATCCGAGCGGTGATCTCCACCAGCTTCGCCGATATTTTCAACAACAACTGCTTCCAGAACGGGCTCCTGCCCGTCGTGCTGAAGCCGGACGAGGTGCGCCAGCTGATGGACGAGGCGCGCGGCGGCAACCACGTGGTCTCGGTCGACCTCGAGAGCCAGACCGTCACCAGCCCGTCCGGGGCGGCCTTCCGCTTCGAGATCGACCCGAAGCGCAAGGAGAAGATGCTGAAGGGGCTCGACGCCATCGGCGAGACCCTGCAGGCCGAGAACGCCATCGACACGTTCGAGAGCCGGCGCGCGCTCGCCCAGCCGTGGCTCGAAGACGTCGGATAGGCGACGCAGGTCACTTAACCCGGGGCCCGCGGAGGGCTAAGCTCGGCCCCTCACATGCGCACAGAGGGGGGCGAGCATGTCGCGCCGAACCGTCGTTGTCCTGGCCGGACTGGCCGTGGCCCTGCCGTCCGTGGCCGCCGCGCAGAGCCGCGCCGCCAAGCCCTCGAGCGCGCAGAACATGCAACAGAACGCCTTGGCCCAGATACCGCAGTGCCGTCGCAAGCTGGGCACGCTATCGATCACCAATGGCGACAATCCGCGCGGCTGGCAGCAATACAACCTGGCTCCGCCGGAGAAGCTGCTGCGCGTCGTCGTGCAGCGCTCGGGCTGCTTCAATCTGGTGGACCGCGCCGCCGGACTGAACGCGGCCCAGGCCGAGCGCAACATCGGCAGCAACCTCGGCCTGCAGCGTGGCTCCAACGTCGGCCAAGGCCAGATCAAGGCGGCGGACTACGTGCTGGTGGCCGAGGTTCAGGCCAGCGACGCCAACACCGGCGGCGGGGCCGTGGCTGGCGCGATCGGCGGCCTCGTGGGCGGCCGATTCGGCGCGCTCGCCGGCGGCATCAAGACCCGCAAGCTGGAAGCAAACACGGTGCTGTCGCTGACCAATGTGCGCACGACCGAGACCGTGGCGGTGCAGGACGGCTACGCGGTGAAGAACGATGTCGGATTCGCGGTCGGCGGCGGCTACGCCTTCGCCGGCGCAGTGGGCGGCGGCTACGAGGACACCGACATCGGCCGGATCGTCAGCCTCGCCTTCGTACAGGCCTACTCGAAGATGGTGGGCGAACTCGGACTGATGGAGGACGCGCCGCCGGCCGCGGTCGCCGCGCCGTCCAAGACCTTCGTCGCCGCGCGGCCGGTCAACATGCGCAAGACGCCTGCGGCCAACGGCGCGCTGATCCGCAACCTGCCGGCCGGGGCGATGGTCTATCCCACGGGCAAGAAGCAGGACCTGTGGTGGGAGGTCGCCGACGAGAACGACAACGTCGGCTGGGTGCTGAACACGGGCCTCAACCCGGCGCAATGACGGTCATCGTCGCCGGGACGGTCCGCGTTCCGCCGGAGAACGTCGCCCGCTTCCGGCCGCACATGGACGCCATGCTGGAAGCCAGCCGCGCCGAGGACGGCTGCGAGACCTATTCCTATGCGTTGGATGTGCAGGATCCGGGACTGATCCGGGTGTTCGAGGCCTGGCGCGACCAGGCGGCCCTCGACGCTCACTTCAGAGCCGGGCACATGGCGGCGTGGCGGGCGGTCTGGCCCCAGTTCGGCGTCAGCGACCGCCAGTTGACGCTGTACGAGGCGACTCCCGGGCGGGCGCTCTAGGACCCGCCCGGCGGTTCCCTCAGCGGTTCACCACCGTGCTCGAGACCGCGACGTCGCCCTGCACCGTCAGCGTCGCTCCGGCGACGCGGTACATGGTGCCGTCGTTGGCCTCCACAGTCACCTCGGCGATCTCGCCTCTGCTGTTGCGCTTGATGCGGGCGATCTCGCCGATCAGCACGCCGTTGGCGTCCCTCACGGTCATGCCGGACTTGATCGCGGCGTTGCCGGTGGAAGCGTTCTGGGCGGCCTTCTCTGGCGACGGCGCCTGCTGGGCCAGGGCGGCGGGGGCGACGGCGAGGCCCGCGGCAAGCGCGGCGGCGGCGATGAGCGACTTCATGGGGAGGGTCCTGTGTGCAAAGCGGCCCCACACACGAGCGGGCCATCGGAGCACCGTAGCGGCAGAATACGTCTGTACTATGTCCGGTGGCTTTCCCGACTGCATTGCTTCGCGTAGCAGGACGTAACTTTGCGGGTTTCGAGGAGCCGATGACCGACTTGCTGCTTCTGCCGGGGGACGGCATCGGGCCTGAAGTCACCGACGAGGTGCGCCGTGTCGCGAGCCGGCTCGCCAACGACCTCGTCATCGACGAGCGGCCGCTCGGCGGCAGCTGCTGGGAACAGCATGGGGTTCCGATCACCGATGAGACGGTGGCGCTGGCCAAGGCCTCGAAAGCGGCGCTGATGGGCGCGGTCGGAGGGCCGAAGTATGCAAACGTCCCGCGCGCCCAGCGGCCGGAGGCGGGCCTGCTGCGGCTGCGCGCCGAGATGCAGGTGTTCGCCAATCTCAGGCCTGCGCTGTGCTTCCAGCCGCTGGCCGACGCCTCGACGCTCAAGCGCGAGGTCGTCGAGGGGCTGGACATCATGATCGTCCGCGAGCTCACCGGCGGGGTCTACTTCGGCCAGCCCAGGGGCGTGGAGGACCTGCCGGGCGGGGGCAGGCGCGGCGTGGACACCCAGGTCTACACCACCGCCGAGATCGAGCGCGTGAGCCGTGTCGCCTTCGACCTGGCGCGCAGGCGGCGGAACAAGGTGACCTCGGCCGAGAAGTCCAACGTCATGGAAACCGGCCAGCTGTGGCGCGAGGTCGTCACCGACCTGCACGCGCGCGAGTACCCGGACGTGACCCTGGAGCACATGCTGGCCGACAACGCCGCCATGCAGCTGGTGAAGAACCCGCGCCAGTTCGACGTGATCGTGACCGACAACCTGTTTGGCGACATCCTCTCGGACGAGGCGGCGCAGTTGACCGGGGGCCTGGGCCTGCTCCCGTCCGCCGCCATCGGAGAGCCCGGCGAGCCCGGGCTCTACGAGCCGATCCACGGCTCGGCCCCCGACATCGCCGGCAAGGGGATCGCCAATCCGCTGGCGGCGATCCTGTCGTTCGAGATGGCGCTGCGCTGGTCGCTGGAGCGGCCGGACTTGGCCGATCGCCTGTTCGCCGCCGTCGGCCGCGCGCTGGACAAGGGCGCCCGCACGCCGGACATCGGGGGCTCGCTGACCACGGTGGAGATGGGCCAGGCGGTGCTGGCCGAGCTCTAGAGGGAGACGAGGGATGGCCTACTGGTTGGTGAAGTCCGAGCCCGCGAAATACGCCTTCGCCGACCTGCAGCGGGACGGGAAGACCGTCTGGGACGGGGTGCGCAACAACACCGCGGCGCTGAACCTCAGAACCATGAAGCTGGGCGACGAGGTGCTCTACTACCACTCGCAGGAGGGGCTCTGCGTGGTGGGCGTGGCCAAGGTGGTCAAGGAGCACTTCCCCGACCCGTCCGACCCGTCGGGCCGTTTCGTGGCGGTGGAGCTGGCGCCGGTGAGGGCGCTGCCGAAGCCCGTGCCCCTGTCGGACATGAAGGGCAATGAGAAGCTGAAGGACTTGCGCATGCTGCGCGAGTTCCGCCTCTCCGTCTCGCCGGTGAGCGACGACCAGTACGCCGAGATCCTGAAGATGGCGGGGGCCTAAGGGGCCCGACCCGGGAACCCGGGAAGCCGCCACCCCCAGACGATCGCCCCGGCCCGCAGGCCGAAAGCCGCAAGGAAGCCGGCGAGGCTGGCCGGCAGGCTCGCCAGCCCTGCTGCGCTCAGGGCGACGAACACGCCCGCCCCCACCAGCGCCGGCGTCACGGTCAGCTCACGCCGCAGAAGCACGGACGGCTCCCCGGCCAGGACGTCGCGGATGATCCCGCCGAACACCGAGGTGAGCACGCCCATGACAAGAGCCGAGAGCGGCGGGACGCCCAGGCTCTGGGCTTTCAGAGCGCCCACCACCGCGTAGGCGGCCATGCCGAGCGCATCCAGCCAGAGCAGCATGCGCTCGCCGCGCCGGCCCCAGCCGAAGACCCAGATGACCAGGGCCGCCGCAACCGACACCACGAGATATGCGGGCTTCGACACCCAGAAGACCGGTGCGCCGATCAGCAGGTCGCGCAAGGTCCCGCCGCCGACGCCGGTGATCGCAGAGAAGAAGGCGAAGGTGACGATATCGTGCTTCTTGCGCGCGGCCGCGAGCGCCCCCGTCGCGCCGAACACGAAGACGGCGGCGTAGTCCAGCACGGAGAGGGCGGCGGCGAGGGCGTCCATCGCCGGACGTTAGGGCTCAGGCGGCCGCGGCGCGAGGCTTCAGGATCGCGGCGATCACCAGGCCGGCCACGAGGTAGCCGACAAGGTTCACTACGATCGCAGCGCCAAGGTAGGCGGTCGGGAAGCCATACCAGATCGTGAGGGACGGATCGCTGGCCAGCGCCGCAGCCACGCCGACTCCGGTCACGAACGCCACGCGCCTGAGGTAGCCGACGAGCGCCGTCACCGAGAGTAGGACGGCCGCCACGATGGACTCCAGCACCTCCACGGCGGCCTCGAGGCCCAGCTTGTCCAGGCTGAACTCGTTGGGCGTGGGGCTGTAGGCCAGAATGCCGGACGGGCCGGTCGCCTGCGGGCCGGCCATCGCGCCCGGGAAGATGTAGAGGCCCGGCGCCTTCAACTCGGACTGCAGGACCGTGGTGACGGCCGCCTCATTGGCGATCGTCGAGAAGCCAGCCTGGCCCAGCGGCCCGACCATGTGGGCGACGGCGGACCAGGCGTACATGGCGACGCCGCCCAGCATCCCCGCGACCAGGATACGCAGCATGACGACCTCCCCTCGTCGTTGCGATGCGGTCTACAGCATAGCTTGGATGCCGCAGGTCGCGCGAATGGGTTTCCCTTTCCGGCCGCCCCGCCCTAGAAGGCGCGCCCATGTCCGAACCCAAACGCGGCTGGTTCCAGCGCCTCACCGAGGGCCTGTCGCGATCCTCCAAGCAGATGGGCGACCAGATCGCCCAGGCCTTCGTGCAGAAGGTCCCGCTCGACCAGGCCAAGCTGGACGAGCTCGAGGAGATGCTGATCGAGGCCGACCTCGGTCCCCATTCGGCCGCCCGCATCACCGAGCGGTTCGCGGCCGAGAAGTTCGGCAAGGACGTGGACGAGGCGGAGATCAAGGCCTCCCTGGCCCAGGCCATCGGCGAGGAGCTGTCGACGCGGCAGGGGACGTTCGACGCGCTGTCGGGTCCGCGGCCCTACGTGGTCCTGTTCATCGGCGTGAACGGCTCGGGCAAGACCACGACGCTGGGCAAGATCGCCACCGATCTGGTCCGCCAGGGCGCCAAGGTGCTGGTCGTGGCCGGCGACACGTTCCGCGCCGCCGCCATCGAGCAGCTGCAGATCTGGGCCGGCCGCGCCGGCGCCGACTTCATGAGCCGGCCGATCAACTCCGACGCGGCGGGCCTGGCCTACGACGCCCTGGAGCGCGCCCGGCGCGACGCCTACGACGTGGTGCTCATCGACACCGCCGGACGGTTGCAGAACAAGCAGGGGCTGATGGACGAGCTCCTGAAGATCATCCGGGTGCTGAAGAAGCTGGACCCCGACGCGCCGCACGAGACCCTGCTGGTGCTGGACGCCACGGTGGGCCGCAACGCGCTGGCCCAGGAGAACATCTTCGGCAACCAGATCGGGGTCTCGGGCATCGTGATGACCAAGCTGGACGGCACCGCCCGCGGCGGGGTTCTGGTGCCTGTGGCCCAGGCTTCGGATAGTCCGATCAAGCTCGTTGGCGTGGGAGAAGGCGTGGACGACCTGCAGCCGTTCGATGCGCGGGCGTTCGCCCGCTCGCTGGTTGGGCTCTCGGAACCCGCCACATGACCC
>CAZBXO010000066.1:7109-18713 GCA_964495645.1 uncultured Phenylobacterium sp.
ATGACCCAGCAGCATCGCAAGTGGATCCGCTACGCGGTGGATTTCTCCGCGCCCCTGTCCTTCCTGCTGTTCTACTTCCTCGGCGGCCGCGACTTCATGCGGGCGACAGGCGTCTCGATCGCAGTCTCCGCTGTCGCGCTGGCGGTGGGCGGGGTGGTGGAGCGCCGGATCGCCTGGCTGCCCCTCTTCGTCGGCGTCATGGGGATCATCTTCGGCGGCCTCACCCTGCTCTTCGATCAGAAGTGGATCCTGCAGAACCGGCCCACCTTCGTGAACATCTTCCTGGGCGTCGTGCTGCTCACGGGCCTGGCCATGAAGAAGAACCCGGTCAAGGCGGTGCTGGGCTCGGCCCTCACCCTGCCGGACGAGGCGTGGCGCAAGCTCGGCTTCCGCTACGGCGTCTGGAGCCTGTTCCTGGGCGCCCTCAACTTCGTCGTCTGGAAGACGCAGTCGGAGGCCAACTGGGTGTGGTTCGACACCATCGGCCTGCGAGTGCTGAGCGCCGGCTTCGGCATGGCCCAGGTGCCCCTGCTGATGAAGTACATGGAGCCGGACGAGATCCCGCCGCCGCCGAACCCGGAATAGGTTCAGGCCTGCCGCGGCATCGTCACGTTGCCGCCGGGACGCAGATGCGGGGTCTTCAAGCGCTCGTAGTCGCTGCCAGGCATGCGGCGCATGATCAGGTCGAGCAGCGCCCGGCCGTCCGCCTTGGCTGGCGGCGGCTCGCGGAACAGCTCGCGCCAGAGCGCGGCGGCCTCCTGATAGATCTTGTCTTCCCGTCCCATTGTCGGTCTCTGCAACGAATCCAACAAATGACAAACGGCAGTGCAACTAGCCCGTTCCGAAGAAAATTCGGTTAATTTTTCGGAGCTTAGCTGGGAACTAGATGCGGATGTCGAGTAGCGAACCTGGCCGCAGAACCTTATGCGGCGGCTCTGCGGCCGCTTCCGCCACACGATTTACCTGGACCGGCGCCGGGGCCGCCACCGGGCTCGCGACAGGGGCGGCTTGAGCGGCCGCCTGGGCGCGGGCGAGCGCGAAGATGGCGCTCTTGCCGCTCGCCTGGCCGCCCTGCGGCTGGGGCTGCGCCTGTGGCGTGAACTGGAGGTAGCCGGGGCGGATCGAGGTCACGGGCGCGCGCGGTTATGGTTAACGACGGTTCGCACCCTGCCGCTTCGCCCTCAACGGCGGGTTAACGCAGGAGGCGCGCGAGCTTGGCCGCCTCGGCGTCAGTGAGCGGACCGGTGTGCTTGGCGAGGATCTTGCCGTCCGGGGCGACCACATAGGTCTCCGGCACGCCGGTGATGCCGAACTCAATGCCCGCGCGGCCGTCCGGGTCGGTCAGCACGCGGCTGTACGGATTGCCGAGCCGGTCCAGCAGCGCCTTGGCGCGTTCCGGCGAGCCGCGCGGCGGCACGTCCTCGTAGTCGATGCCGATGATGCGCACGCCGCGGCCCTTCAGGCCCATGAGCACCGGGTGCTCGATCTGGCACGGGGCGCACCAGGACGCGAAGAAGTTGACCACGACGGGGCCGGCAGAGGCCTCGGTCCGGAGATTGATCGGCGTTCCGTCCCCGAGGCTGGCGAGCGAAACGGCGGGCATCGCCTTGCCCACGAGCGCCCGCGGCTGGACCTGCGGATTGCGGTTCAGCGCATAGACGCCGAAGAGCAGGCCCAGCGCCGCCAGCACGATCAGCGGCAGGGCGGCGAGCCAGCGGCTCATTTGCCGGAGCGCTCCTCGAAACGCCGCCGCCAGCGACGCGCGTGCGCCAGCGAACTCCAGAGGAGGGCCCCGACGACCAGCGCCGAGATCGCGAACGCCGGGATGATGTACTCGGCGTACTTCATGCGCGCGCCGCCCGGACGGCGGCGGCCTCGGCGCGCCGGCGCCACACCTCGCCACGGATGCGCACCAGCCACATCGACCCGAATGCGGCGGTGTAGGCCAGCAGCATCAGGTAGAGCGGGGTCGCGTAGACCGGGTCGAGGGCGCCCTTGGTGAACATCGACGAGCCTTGGTGCAGGCTGTTCCACCACTCCACGCTGAAGTGGATGATCGGCAGGTTGATCGCCCCCACCAGGGCAAGGATCGCCGCCGCGCGCGCCGCCTTCTGCTCGTCGTCGAGCGACGCGCGCAACGCGATGTAGGCGAGGAACAGGAGCAGCTGGACCAGCACCGAGGTCAGGCGCGCATCCCAGACCCACCAGGTTCCCCACATCGGCCGGCCCCAGAGCGATCCCGTCGCGAGCGCCAGCACGGTGAACCCGGCGCCGAGGATCGCCGCGGCCTGGGCGGCGCAGTCGGCCAGCATCTGGCGGAACACCAGCGCCAGGAAGCTGGCCCCCGCCAGGAAGGCGTAGATCAGCATCGACAGGATCGCCGCCGGCACGTGGATGAACATGATCCGGACCGTCTGACCCTGCTGGTAGTCGTCGGGCACGTTGAAGCCGAGCCACAGGCCGGCGACGGCCAGCGCAACGGCGATCGCGCCGATGAGCGGGGCCGCCCAGCGTGAGAACGCCATGAAGCGCTCGGGATTGGTCAGGAAGGCGGGCGCCGGGATCATCGGCCGTTGGGCTTAAGGCCCAGCGCCCTGCCTCGCAAGCGGCCTTACGGTCGACGCGGCGGCGTCGGCGGGACAGGCGGCAGCGGCGGCCGCGGCGGGACCGCGAACTCCCAGCTGTCGCCATGGCCGAAGCGCATGACGATCGGCGATGGCGTCGGGATCAGCATCGGACCGACGTCCGGACCGACGACCAGCACCATCGGCATCTCGTCGAAAGCGCGCTTCTGCCGGTCATCGAGCTGGTTGTAGAAGGTGCGCATCGCGTCGATCTTGCGGCGCGTCCCCGCCTGCTGCTCGTTCAGGCGGCGCTCGGCGTCGGCCAGCTTCTCCAGTGTCGACTTCTTCATCTCGACACTGCGCTCGATCCGCACCGGACGTTCAGCGCGGGCCTGTGGGCCGGTGGCCTCGAGGAAGGCCTTCAGCGCGCCTTCCTGCTCCGGACGCAGCTGCAGCAGCGCCTTGAGGTGGTCGCCCCGTCCTTCGCCACGCCGCATCACGAAGACTTCGCGATCGTGGTCACCATGGTCGCCATGCCGGAACACGCGCACCCGAGGCCCGTCGCTGTCGTCGCTGGTGAAGACCCGCACTTCGCGGCGCTTCTCGACCTTGCGCTCGGCCTTGTCGGGCTGGGCCGCGGCGCGGGCGTCCTGCTCGGCCTCGGTGCGGGCGTCGGCGGCCACGGCCACACTGACCCCGGCGCAGAGGGTGAAGGCGGCTCCGGCCAGGAGCCAGCTGAGTTCTTTCTTCATGCCTGGATCACTCCCGTCTTGGCGTTCCCTTCGCGGGCAAGCTGGAGCGCAGGATGGGGCGAAAAAGCGGCGTTCGGGATTAAGCTTTGGTCATGTGGAGAGGGGCCGGAAGCACCCGCTTCCGACCCCCCTCCGGTCAGTGCTGGTGGTCCTGCGGTGCGCCGGGGGGTGGGCTGCCGGGACCGCCCGGACCGCGGGGCCCGTGCATGCCGCGCGGACCGTGATGGCCACGCCCGTGGCCGCGGCCACCCGGGCCCTGCAGGGCGTCGAAAGCCTTCTGCTGCGAGGGCGTCAGCGCAGCATAGAAGCGCTTCACCGCCGCCGCATGCCGGTCGAACTCGGCCAGGCGCTCGGTGAGGCGCGCCCGGCGCTGGTCCAGCTTCTGCGGCGTGGTCAGCGGCTGGTCCGGCCGAGCGCCGCGCATGCGTTCGCGGCGGTCCATGGGCGGACGATTCGCCTCGAGGAAGGCCTTGAGCGCCGGTTCCTGAGCCGGCGTCAGCTGCAGCACGGTGCGCAAATGCTGGGCATGGCGCTCGGCCACCTGGGCCGGATCGGGGCGGTGCATCATGCGCGGCGGCGGCCCGCGGCCAGGGCCGGGGGGCGGCGCCTGGGCGACGGCTGCGCCGGCGCTCAGGGCCATGATGGCGGCTGCGACGGCCACGGTGTTTCTCTTCATGCGATGGTCCTTGTGGATGAGGCCCTTCGCGCCTTGCACGCCGGCCGCGCGGATTTCCGTCGTCAGGACAGGGCGTTGCGGCAGGCGGCGGCCATCGCCAGCGGGCCCAGCGCCACCGCTGAGGCCGCGTAGGCGCCGAGCAGCGCCAGGCCCGGCCGCCACGGCAGGCCGCCCGCGAAGGCGTCCAGCGCGCCGCCGCCGAAGATCACCGGCGGCACGAACAGCGGCAGGACGATCACCGCGGTCAGCAGCCCGCCCCGACGGGCGCCGAGGCTGAGCGCAGCGCCGACGCCGCCCAGGAAGGCGAAGGCCAGGCCGCCCGCCAGCGCGCAGATGAACACCAGGGGCGCGAGACTGGGCGGCGCGCCCAGCGAGATGGCGGCCATGGGCGCGGCGATCGCCAGTGGCGCGCCGGTCGCGATCCACTGGCCAAGGCATTTGACCGCGCAGGTCAGCTCCAGCGACGCCGGCGACAGCACCAGCAGGTCGAGCGCCCCATCCTCATAGTCGCGTTCGAAGAGCCGCTCGAGGGAGAGCAGCGACGCCAGCGCCAGCGCCACCCAGGACGCACCGAGCGCGATGGCGGCCAGCCGCTCCGGTTCCGGCCCGATCGCCAGCGGCAGGAGGGTGGCGACGCCGGCGTAGAACCCGAGCGTCACCAGCGGGCCCCCGCCCCGACCCCAGGCGAGGGTCGTCTCCCGCGTCAGCAGAGTGCTGAGCCGGCTCATGACGCCAGCTCCAGCGGCTTGGCGGGGATAGGCAGCGGGTCATGCACCGCGGCGACGATCAGGCCGCCGCCCTGCAGGTGCTCGGCCATCAGCACCCCGAAGCGCTCGCGCCAGTGCGCATCGAGCGGGCTCAGGGGCTCGTCCAGTAGCCACAGCGGCCGTTTGGCCGCCAGCAGCCGCGCGAGCGCCAGCCGTCGGCGCTGGCCGGCCGAGAGCCGCCGCACCTCCAGATCGAGCAGCCTCGTCAGCTCCAGCGTCTCGGCGGCCAGGGCCGCGGCGGCGGCTGTGCCGCCGCACCACTGCGTCCAGAACGTCAATTCCTCCCGCGCCGTGCGCGCCGGCTTGAGGCCATCGGCATGGCCGACAAGGTGCAGGTCCGCCCCGCGCGCCTCGGACGGCTCGACGCCCCCGAAGGCCACCTCACCCGCTTCCAGCCGCACCAATCCGGCGATCGCCCGCAGCAGGCTCGTCTTCCCCGACCCGTTGGCCCCGGTCAGCGCACACGCCTCCCCGGCCGAGAGCGTGAGCGACACCCCCTCGAACAGCAACCGCCCGCCCCGGCGGACCGCTGTATCCGTCAGCGAAAGCGCCGTGATCACGCCCGGGCCCCCCGCGCCCGCAAACCTTCACCCTTGCGCGCATGGACGCGGCCCGGAGGCGGGTCTAGAACACTCGCGGCTGTTGCGGGCCGAGGGGGTGAACGCTGCGCGGGGACGGAAGCTGTGAGTCCGTTCCGCAAGCGCGCGATCCCTTTCTGGCAGTCGTAGGCGGCCGGCAATTGGGAAAGGGACCCCTCAAATGGCTTCGGTCGACAGCCTGAAGACCCGCCGCGACCTCAAGGTCGGCGACAAGACCTACGCTTACTACAGCCTTCCGGCGGCGGAGGAAGCCGGACTTTCCGGCATCTCGCGCCTGCCCATCTCGATGAAGGTGCTGCTCGAGAACCTGCTGCGCAACGAGGACGGCGACACCGTCGGGGCCGACGACCTCAAGGCGGTCGCCGCCTGGGCGGACAACAAGGGCTCGGTCGAACACGAGATCAGCTTCCGGCCGGCCCGGGTGCTGATGCAGGACTTCACCGGCGTTCCAGCCGTGGTCGACCTCGCCGCCATGCGCGACGCCATGACCAAGCTCGGCGCCAACCCGGAGAAGATCAACCCGCTGAACCCGGTCGACCTGGTGATCGACCACTCGGTGATGATCGACTACTTCGGCACCGCCAAGGCCTTCGGCCAGAACGTGGATCGCGAGTACGAGCGGAATATGGAGCGCTACAACTTCCTCCGCTGGGGGTCGTCGGCGTTCAACAACTTCCGCGTGGTGCCGCCCGGCACCGGCATCTGCCACCAGGTGAACCTCGAGTACCTGGCCCAGACCGTGTGGACCAATTCGGACGAGGGCCCGACCGTGGCCTATCCGGACACCGTCGTCGGCACCGACAGCCACACCACCATGATCAACGGCCTGGCGGTGCTGGGCTGGGGCGTGGGCGGCATCGAGGCGGAGGCGGCGATGCTGGGCCAGCCGATCCCGATGCTGATCCCCGAGGTCATCGGCTTCAAGCTCGAGGGCAGGCTGCCCGAGGGCGCCACGGCCACCGACCTGGTGCTGACCGTCACGCAGATGCTCCGCAAGAAGGGCGTGGTCGGCAAGTTCGTCGAGTTCTACGGCTCGGCGCTCGCCAACCTGACGCTGGAAGACCAGGCGACCATCGCCAACATGGCCCCGGAATACGGCGCCACCTGCGGCTTCTTCCCGGTGACCCAGGCCACCATCGACTTCCTGGCCGCCACCGGCCGGGCGCCCGAGCGCGTCGCCCTCGTCGAGGCCTACGCCAAGGCTCAGGGAATGTGGCGCGAGCCGACCGATCCGGAACCCGTGTTCACCGACGTGCTGCAGCTGGACCTCGGCACGGTCGTGCCATCGATGGCCGGACCAAAGCGGCCGCAGGACCGAGTGGTGCTGACCGATGCGGCGTCGGAGTTCCGTGCCGCGCTGGCCGGCGACTTCGGCAAGGCCGACACGCTCACCCAGCGCTATCCGGTGGAGAAGGAGAACTTCGACCTCGGCAACGGCGACGTGGTGATCGCCTCGATCACCTCGTGCACCAACACATCGAACCCTGGCGTGCTGATCGCGGCCGGCCTCGTCGCCAAGAAGGCGGTCGAGAAGGGCCTGCAGGTGAAGCCGTGGGTGAAGACCTCGCTGGCGCCGGGCAGCCAGGTGGTGACCGACTACCTGAAGGCGGCGGGGCTGACCAAGCACCTCGACGCGCTGGGCTTCAACCTGGTCGGCTACGGCTGCACGACCTGCATCGGAAACTCCGGCCCGCTTCCGGAGCCGGTGTCGGAAGCGATCCAGAAGAACGACCTGGTCGCCGTCTCGGTGCTCTCGGGCAACCGCAACTTCGAGGGCCGGGTGAACCCCGACGTCCGCGCCAACTACCTGGCCTCGCCGCCGCTGGTGGTGGCCTATGCGCTGGCCGGCTCGATGCTGACCGACCTGACCCAGGAGCCGTTGGGCGAAGGCAAGGACGGCAAGCCGGTCTACCTGCGCGACATCTGGCCCACCACGGCCGAGGTCATCGAGCTGCAGCGCAAGCACGTCACGAACAAGATGTTCTCCACCCGCTACGCCGACGTCTTCAAGGGCGACAAGCACTGGCAGGCGATCAAGGTGAAGGGCGGCCAGACGTACGAGTGGAACCCGGGCTCCACCTACGTGCAGAACCCGCCCTACTTCGAGGGCATGGAGATGGAGCCCAAGCCGATCGTCGACATCGTCGAGGCCCGCGTCCTGGGCGTCTTCGGCGACTCGATCACGACGGACCACATCTCCCCGGCCGGCTCGATCAAGAGCACCTCGCCGGCCGGCCAGTACCTGATCGAACGCCAGGTGCCTGTGAGCGAGTTCAACGGCTACGGCTCGCGGCGCGGCAACCACGAAGTGATGATGCGCGGCACCTTCGCCAACATCCGCATCCGCAACCGCATCACGCCCGACATCGAGGGTGGGGTGACCAAGCACTTCCCCTCTGGCGACACCATGTCGATCTACGACGCGGCCATGCGCTACCAGGGCGAGGGCCGGCCGCTGGTCGTGTTCGCAGGCAAGGAGTACGGCACCGGCTCGTCGCGCGATTGGGCGGCCAAGGGCACCAAGCTCCTGGGCGTGCGCGCGGTGATCGCCGAGAGCTTCGAGCGGATCCACCGCTCGAACCTGGTGGGCATGGGCGTGCTGCCGCTGCAGTTCACCCAGGAAGGCTGGCACAAGCTGGGCCTGACCGGGGAAGAGATCGTCACGATCCGCGGCCTGACGGAACTGTCGCCGCGCAAGCAGATGATCGTGGAGATGTACCGTCCGAGCGACGGCCGCATCGCCCGCTTCCCGGTGCGCTGCCGGATCGATACGCCCACCGAGCTCGAGTACTTCAAGCACGGCGGGGTCCTGAACTACGTGCTGCGCAGCCTGGCCGCCCCGGCCCTGGTGGCGGCGGAGTAGCTTACTTCTTCCGGGCGGGCCCCGGCCTCGGCGCCGCCGCGCCGGGCGCCCGCACGGTGACGCCGGCGGCCCGGAGTTGTGGTCGCACCCGTTTGGCCAGGTCCTCGTCGAACACCTCCGGCGCGTTCTGCGCCACGGCGGCGGAGAGGCGCGCCTGGGCCACGGCGACCGGCGTGTAGCTCAGGCTGCAGGACGCCTGCTGGTCGGCCGCCAGCTGGGCGCGGCCGGTCTCCTGCTGGCCGACGCGGCTGGTCCAGTCCTCGCTGCAGGAGAGTTCGCCGGTGATCGATTCCAGGCACGGCACCCGCTGCAGGAAGGCGATGATCGCCCAGGCGCACTCGATGTCGCTTCCCGCCGCTGCGCCGCGGGGCTTGCGCGCCTCCACCTCGGTGCGCAGGAAGATCTGGTGGCGTACGAGGGCCTGCTCGGTGCGCGCGCCCTTCACATAGACCAGCGGCGTGTCGCGCCGGGCCGCGGCCTGTGAGGCGGACTCGAAGCGGATCACCTCATAGGCTGGCGGCGGCGGTGGTGGCGGAGGGGTCTGAAATGGCATCCGCTACCGCTTCATGCTGACGAGCTCGATCTCGTGGCCCTCCGGCGTGAGCACGAAGGCGACGCGCATCGCGCCGGCGTCCCACGGCGGCCGGTGCGGCTGGGCGCCGACGCTGACCGCGTGCGCGTAGGCCGCATCCACGTCCCGCACGTAAAAGCCCACCGGCCCCCAGGCGTTGCCGATCGAGAGCGCCCGGCCGTCCTTGTTGTGGAAGAGGATGATGGTCGGCCCGGTCTCGACGCCGGGCTTGCGCAGAATCTTCTCGGCGATGTCCGGCAGGTCGATGTCCTGGGCGACGGTGAGGCCGAACGCGCGCTCCCAGAAGGCCGCAGCCGCGTCGAGGTCGCTCACCACGAGCTTCACGAAGCCGAGCGTGACCGACGGGGCCCTGGTTTGCGTGGGGGTCAGCGTGGCGGTCTCGGACATGGCGGGCTCCTGCAAGGCGTGTGAGTGGCCACGGTCACTCCAACGGCGGCCCTTTGTCCACTATGTTAGGGCCATGCGCAGATGGCTCGCGGCCCTGGCCGCCCTCCCCCTGATTGGCGCGGCGCCCGCGCCGACCATGCCCGTGGTCGTGGAGTTGTTCACCAGCCAGGGTTGCTCGTCCTGTCCGCCGGCGGACCTGGCGGTGGCGGCCGTGGCCGACCAGCCGGGGGTCATCGCGCTCGCCTTCAACGTCACCTATTGGGATCACCTCGGCTGGAAGGACACCTTCGGCAAGCCGGAGTTCACGGCCCGCCAGACCGCCTACGGCAAGACCCTGGGCGGCGGCAACTACACGCCTGAGGTCGTGGCCGGCGGCCGCTACCACGCACCCGCCAACACCCGCGACCGCGTCATGGGCCTGGTCGCCAAGGCGCGGACGCAGGCTCTGGCGACGGTTGCGCCGGACCCGGAGGGCGTGGCGGTCGGCCAGGGCGTGGCGCCGCGATCCGGCGCGGACGTGTGGCTGGTGCGCTACGACCCACGCACCCTGCAGGTCCCGGTGAAGGCCGGCGAGAACAACGGCAAGACGCTGCCGGTGCGCAACGTGGTGCGCCAGCTGACCAGGCTGGGGCCCTGGACCGGCCAGGCTGTGGTCTATCCCCTGCCCGCTTCGGGACCCGGTCTGCGCAACGTCGTGCTGGTCCAGGGGAGGAATGGCGGCCCGATCCTGGCTGCCGCTCAGCTCTGACGCTCACGCCTTGTTGCGATTGCCAGCACGCGCGGGCGCAGCTTAAGTCGGCCACCATGCGGACGGCCGCACTTCTCAGCCTGATCCTCCTGGCCGCGCCCGCGGCCGCGGCCGCCAAGCCTCCCGTGCTGGTGGAGCTCTACACCGCCCAGGGGTGCGGGACCTGCGCCGAAGCCAACGACTTGATGGAGAAGCTGGCTGAGCGGACCGGCGTGCTGCCGCTGACCTTCTCGGTCGATTACTGGGATTACCTCGGCTGGACCGACACCTTCGCCAAGCCGGAGTTCAGTGCGCGCCAGAAGGCCTACGTCACGCGCCTGAAGCTGCGCGAGCCTTACACGCCGCAGGTCGTGATCGACGGTCGAGAGGAGGCGGCAGCTCTCAAGCCCACCGAGGTCGAGGCGCTGGTGCGCAAGGCGGCCGCCGCGCCGCGTAATCCGCCGGACATGCGCTTCGTGGGCGCGACCCGTGTGGACGTCGGCCAGGGCCGCGCGCCCAAGGGCGGGGCCGAAGTCTGGCTGATCCGCTACGACCCTCGTGAGGTGGAGGTCGCCATCAAGCGCGGCGACAACCGCGGAGAGACCGTGACCCAGACGAACGTGGTGCGCGAGATCCGCCGGCTCGGGACCTGGCGCGGCCGACCGCAGGCCTACAGGCTGAGCCCCGCCGCCGAGGAAGGGCTGAAGACCGTGGTCGTCGTGCAGCTTCCGCGCGGCGGCCGCGTCGTTGGACTGGCGGAGAAGAGCTGACCCACCCCCGAATCAGAAAGCCCGCACAACTGGAGAGAAGCTGTGCGGGCTCGGTTCTGGTGTGTGTGTCGGTCGGCCGTGCCTGAGATCCAGGGGGGCTGGGGGGGCTGTTCAGGATCCGGGACCACCGGGCGCCGACCAACCGACGATGTGAATATCGAAACCGCATCGGGCTTCCGCTGGACCGAATTAAGGTCATTTCGCGGCGACCTGCGCAGCAGCCGTGCAGCCATTTCGGGGGTGGCGAACCAAAGGGAATTGGGTCAGGCTCAGCCACGGATGTCTGTCGAACCCAGTTACGCAGCCCCGCGTCAGGCGGGGATCTTCTTCGAACGGCGCGAACTGGAGCGCCTCCTTCGGCTCTATGGACGGATGGTCGCCGCCGGCGAGTGGCGCGACTACGGCATGGACGCCCTCGTCGACAGCGCCGTCTTCTCGGTCTTTCGCCGTCATGCCGAGGCGCCGCTCTACCGAATCGAGAAGCGCCCCGCCCTGGCCCGCCGCCAGGGCCAATGGGCGGTGCTCGGCCAGGGCGGCCACATCCTGCGCCGCGGCCACGATCTGGATCAGGTGCTCCGCTTCTTCGACAAGGGCCGCTTCGCGGTCGTCGAGTAGGCGCTTCGGCGACGCGGCAGCGCCGCCCATTCACCGCCAAGACGCCAAGAGCGCCAAGGTCGCCAAGATGGAGGCCGAATCCTTGGCGTGCTTTGCGCCCTTGGCGTGCGGTGAGTCTCGAAATGCCTGCGGCGCATGAAAACGGCCCCGGAGATCGCTCTCCGGGGCCTTCGTCGTTCGCAGGCTGCGGCCTAGCGGCGGTTGCCGAAGATCGCCAGCAGGAATTGGAACAGGTTGATGAAGTTGATGTAGAGGCTGAGCGCCCCGTAGTTGGTCGCCACCGCCAGCGACG
>CAZBXO010000067.1:0-16580 GCA_964495645.1 uncultured Phenylobacterium sp.
CGCTTCTCGTTGAAGCTGGCGACGCCTTCGCGGCGGTCGTGGGTCTTGAAGAGCTCGTAGTAGAGGGTCAGCTCCAGATCCATGCCTCGGGCGAGGGGCAGGTCCTGGCCTTCCCAGACCACCCGCTTCAGCGCGCGCACCGAGAGCGGCGCGCGGCTGGCGATCAGGCCGGCCACCTCCAGCACCTTGTCCATCAGGCCGTCCTCCGGCGTGACGCCGTTGACCAGGCCCCAGTCGAGCGCCTCCTGCGCGGAGATCACCCGGCCCGACGTCAGCATCTCGACAGCCCGGCGAGGCCCGACCGCTCGGGTCAACATCTGGGTGCCGCCAAGGCCTGGCATAATCCCCAGTCCCACCTCCGGCAGGGCGAACCGCGCCGTCTCGGTGCAGTAGGCGAAGTCGCAGGCCAGGATCTTCTCACAGCCGCCGCCCATCGACGCCCCGTGCGCTGCACCGATCACCGGAACCGGGCAGGCGTACTGGGCGCGGATCATCGCCTCGAACAGCCGGTGCTGTTCGGCCCACGCCTCGTCCGTCATGCCGTTGCGTTCCTTGAGGTCCGCCCCGGCCTGGAAGTGCTTGCCCTCGCCGCGCAGGATCACGCAGCGCAAGCCATCCATCGTGTTGATCTGCCCCCAGGCCTCGATCACCTCGACCGCCATCTGGCTCGAGAGGGCGTTGGCCACGTCGGGGCGGTTGTAGACCAGCGCCATGACGCCGGGCGCGAGCTGGTCGATCCGGATCGTCTCGAAGGCCATCAGAAGCTCTTGGGCTGGTCCAGCACGTGGGTCGCCACGTGGGAGAGGATGAGGTTCGTGGAGATCGGCGCCACCTGGTAGAGCCGCGCCTCGCGGAACTTGCGCTCGATGTCGTATTCCTCGGCGAAACCGAAGCCGCCGTGGGTCTGCAGGCACATGTCCGCCGCGAACCAGCTGGCTTCGGAGGCGACCAGCTTGGCCATGTTGGCCTCTGTGCCGCAGGGCTCGCCGGCTTCGAACAGCGCTGCGGCGTGGTCGACCATCAGGCTGGCCGAGGTCATCTGGACGTAGGCCCGGGCGATCGGGAACTGAACGCCCTGGTTCTCGCCGATCGGGCGGCCGAACACGACGCGCTCCCTGGCGTAGGCGCTGGCCCGGTCGATGAAGAAGCGGGCGTCGCCCACCGACTCCGAGGCGATCAGGATCCGCTCGGCGTTCATCCCGTCCAGGATGTAGCGGAAGCCCCGGCCCTCCTCGCCGATCAGGTTCGTGACCGGCACCTCCAGGTCCTCGAAGAAGAGCTCCGTCGTGGCGTGGTTGAGCATGGTGCGGACCGGCCGGATGGTGAGGCCGTTGCCCACCGCCGCGCGCATGTCGACCAGGAGCACGCTCATGCCGTCGGAGGCCTTGGCCGCCTCGTCTCGCGGCGTGGTGCGGCAGAGCAGGATCATCAGGTCGGAGTGCTCGGCCCGGCTGATCCAGATCTTGCGGCCGTTGACGACGTATTTGTCGCCCTCGCGCCGGGCGTACGTCGTGATCCGGGTGGTGTCGGTGCCGGCGTCGGGCTCGGTGACACCGAAGGCCTGCAAGCGCAGTTCGCCCGAGGCGATCTTCGGCAGGTAGGCGTCCTTCTGCGCCGGGCTGCCGTGCCGAAGCAGCGTGCCCATGGTGTACATCTGAGCGTGGCAGGCGCCGCCGTTGCCGCCCGACCGATGGATTTCCTCCAGCACTGCGGTCGCGGCGCCGAGGCCCAGGCCGGAACCGCCGTACTCCTCCGGGATCAGCACCGACAGGAAGCCCGCGTCGGTCAGCGCCTTCACGAACTCGGTCGGATAGGCCCGCTCGCGGTCCAGCGCCCGCCAGTACGGCCCGGGGAAGCGCGCGCAGAGCTTGCGCACCGCCTCGCGGATTTCGGCATAGCTTTCGGCCATCCGCGCACACCTGCACCAGCTTGGGTTCGGCCGCAACGCGTGCCAGAAGGGCGGCATGAGGAAGCTGGCCACCGCGGTGGACGCGGGCTCCGCGCAATTCGCGGCCAATGCGCAGGTGAACGAGGCCCTGGCGGCCGACCTGCGCGAGCGCACGGCCAAGGCCGCGCTGGGCGGATCCGAGGACAGCCGCAAGCGCCACGTCAGCCGCGGCAAGCTGCTGCCGCGCGACCGGGTGATGCGCCTGCTCGATCCCGGCTCGCCGTTTCTTGAGGTGGGCGCGCTCGCCGCCGGCGGCATGTACGGCGACGAGGCGCCGGCGGCAGGTGTGATCACCGGCATCGGCCGCGTCGAGGGCCGCGAGGTTCTGGTCGTCGCCAACGACGCCACTGTGAAAGGCGGGGCCTACTATCCGATCACCGTGAAGAAGCACCTGCGAGCGCAGGAGATTGCGCTGCAGAACCGCCTGCCCTGCGTCTACCTGGTGGACTCGGGCGGGGCGAACCTGCCACACCAGGCCGAGGTGTTCCCGGACCGCGAGCACTTCGGGCGCATCTTCTACAACCAGGCGCGGATGAGCGCCGAGGGCATCGCCCAGATCGCCTGCGTGATGGGCTCCTGCACCGCCGGCGGCGCCTACGTCCCGGCGATGAGCGACGAGACGGTGATCGTCAAAGGCGCCGGCGAGGAAAGCCAGGGCACCATCTTCCTTGGCGGCCCGCCGCTGGTGAAGGCCGCCACCGGCGAGGTGATCACGGCCACCGACCTCGGCGGCGCCGAGGTCCATGGCCGCAGGTCCGGCGTGGTCGACCACGTGGCGCAGGACGACGAGCATGCCCTCTCGATCGTCCGGCGCATCGTCGCCAACCTGAACACCGTCAAACGCGTCGACCTCGACCTGGCCGAACCGGAGCCGCCGGCGCACGACCCGGCCGACCTCTATGGCATCGTCCCGACCGACGTGCGCGCTCCCTACGACGTGCGCGAGGTCATCGCCCGCATCGTGGACGGCAGCCGGTTCGACGAGTTCAAGGCGCTCTATGGGACCACGCTGGTCACCGGCTTTGCGCGCATCTGGGGCTTCCCGGTGGCGATCCTGGCCAACAACGGGGTGCTGTTCTCGGAGAGCGCGCTCAAGGGCGCACACTTCATCGAACTGGCCTGCAAGCGTCGCATCCCGCTCGTCTTCCTGCAGAACATCTCGGGCTTCATGGTCGGTGGGCGCTACGAGGCCGGCGGCATCGCCAAGGACGGCGCCAAGCTGGTGACCGCCGTCGCCTCCGCCGAGGTCCCCAAGTTCACGGTCCTGATCGGCGGCTCGTTCGGCGCCGGCAACTACGGCATGTGCGGCCGCGCCTACTCGCCGCGGTTCCTCTGGACCTGGCCCAACAGCCGCATCTCGGTGATGGGCGGGGAGCAGGCCGCCTCGGTGCTGGCCACCGTCCACCGCGACGCCGACCGCTGGACCAAGGAAGAGGAAGAAGCCTTCAAGGCCCCCGTCCGCCAGCGCTACGAGGACGAGGGCAATCCCTACTACGCCACCGCCCGCCTCTGGGACGACGGCGTCATCGATCCCGCACAGACCCGCGACGTCCTGGGCCTCTCGATCTCCGCGGCGCTGAACGCCCCGGTCCCCGAGACACGCTTCGGCGTCTTCCGGATGTAGCCGGTGAAGGCGTTCCTCATACCTGCCACGATGATCTTCGGCGTGTTCGGCGCGGGCCTCGCGCTCGCGCCCGGCCCGTTCATGGCCCCGTTCGGCCTCGCCTTCGATCCGGACGGAGAGCTGATGGCCCGGGTGCTCGGCGCGGCGCTGATCGGCTACGCCATCGCGCTCTGGGTGAGCCGCAACCTGACCCGTGCGGCAGCCCGGCCCCTGTTGGTCGGCGGGTTCGCCTATAACCTCATCGACCTGCCGATCAACGTCCTGGCCATCCAGGCCGGGACCATGAACCCCCTGGCCTGGATGAACGTCGGTCTCCACGTCGTTCTGGCGGCCGGCTTCGGCTGGTTCGGCCTGCGCCGGAGCGCGTCATGAGCCTCCGCTTCCGCTCCGTCCTGGTGGCCAACCGCGGGGAGATCGCGCGGCGCGTGTTCGCCACCGCCCGGCGGATGGGGCTGACCACCGTGGCCGTCTACTCCGAGGCCGACGCCGACGCGCCGCACGTGCGCGAGGCCGACATCGCCGTGCCGATCGGGCCGGCCGCGGCGCGCGAGAGCTATCTGGTTCCGGAGAAGATCCTCGCCGCCGCCAGGCAGGCCGGCGCCGAGGCGATCCACCCCGGCTACGGCTTCCTCTCCGAGAACGCGGAGTTCGCCGAGGCCGTGGCCGCCACCGGCCTGACCTGGATCGGCCCGCCACCGTCGGCGATCCGCGCCATGGGCCTGAAGGACGCCGCCAAGGCGCTGATGGCCAAGGCCGGGGTCCCGGTGACGCCCGGCTACCTGGGCGAGGACCAGTCGGCCAAGACGCTGGCCAAGGAAGCCGCCGGCATCGGCTTCCCGGTGCTGATCAAGGCCGTGGCCGGCGGCGGCGGCAAGGGCATGCGGCTGGTCACCGAGGCCGCCGCGTTCGAGGCGGCGCTGGCCTCCTGCCAGCGCGAGGCGGCCGCCGCGTTCGGGGACGACCGAGTGCTGCTCGAGACCTACGTGACCC
The DNA here is from genome assembly GCA_964495645.1 of uncultured Phenylobacterium sp. GTDB lineage: Bacteria > Pseudomonadota > Alphaproteobacteria > Caulobacterales > Caulobacteraceae > Phenylobacterium. The sequence continues at coordinate 4,563 of CAZBXO010000067.1, forward strand.
GCCCGCGGCACATCGAGGTGCAGGTGTTCGGGGATACGCACGGTCACGTCGTCCACCTGTTCGAGCGTGACTGCTCGCTGCAACGCCGCCACCAGAAGGTGATCGAGGAGGCTCCCGCGCCCGGCATGGACGCCGCCACCCGCGAGGCGGTGACCTCCGCCGCCGTCCGCGCGGCTCAGGCAGTGGACTACGTGGGCGCCGGCACCGTCGAGTTCATCGCCGACGCAAGCCAGGGCCTGAAGGGCGACCGCATCTGGTTCATGGAGATGAACACCCGCCTGCAGGTGGAGCATCCGGTCACGGAGATGGTCACCGGCCTCGACCTGGTGGAGTGGCAGCTGCGGGTGGCCGGCGGCGAGCCGCTGCCCCTGACGCAGGACCAGATCACGCTCGAAGGCCACGCCGTCGAGGCGCGGCTCTACGCCGAGAACCCGGCCACAGGCTTCCTGCCCTCGATCGGGCCGCTCGTGCACTTCGCCCTGCCGGCCGGCGTGCGGGCCGATAGCGGTGTCGAGGAGGGCGGCGAGATCAGCCCCTTCTACGACCCGATGATCGCCAAGCTGATCGCCCATGCGCCGACCCGCGAGGCGGCGATCGCCCAGCTGGGCGAGGCCTGCGACGAGGTCGAGGTGTGGCCGGTGAAGACCAACGCCGGCTTCCTCGCGCGCTGCCTGGAGGCGCCGGACTTCATCGCCGGCGACGTGGACACCGGCTTCATCGAGCGAAACTTGGCCGAGCTGACTGCGCCGCCCGAACCGTCGCCCGCAGCGCTGGCGGCGGCGGCCGAGGCGGCGCTGCCCCCCGACGACGGCGAAGACCCCTGGGGGGCGCTGGCGGGCTTCCGCCTGAACGCCGCGCCGGAGACCGGCGTGCGCCTGTTCCGCGCCGGACGCCCGGTGCTGGCCGAACTCGCCCCCGACGCGCCCGACCGCGCCGTGCTGATCACCGACGACGACGAGATCGTGGTCTTCGAGGCCGGCGAGGCCTTCGCCTTCCTGGACCACCCCCCCGCCGCCGATCTGGGCGGCGCCGGCGGTGACGGACAGGTCCGCGCCCCGATGCCCGGCAAGGTGACCGCCGTGGCCGTGAAGGCCGGGGACACGGTCGCCAAGGGCCAGCCGCTGGTGACCCTCGAGGCGATGAAGATGGAGCATGCGCTCACCGCGCCGTTCGACGCGACGGTGGAGGAACTGGCGGTCGAGCTGGGCGCGCAGGTGAGCGAAGGCGCACTGTTGATCAAGCTCGCGGCCGCATGATCCACCTGGACCGCCGCGCCTTCCTGGCCGGCGCCGCCGGCCTCGCCCTTGCGCCCCACGCCTTCGCCCAGGGCTGGACCCCGCCATCCCCTGAGCGGGAGCTGCGCGTGCCGGTGCGGGGCGGGCGCGTCTACGTGCGGGTCAACGGCGGGCTCTCCGGCGCGCGCGCCCCGGTGGTGTTCGCCCACGGTGGCCCGGGCGGCACCCATGCGGGTTTCCTGCCGCAGCTGGAGCTGGCCGCCGAGCGCGGGATCGTCCTCTATGACCAGCTGGACTGCGGCCTCTCCGACCGCCCGAACGACCCGGCCAACTGGACCGTCGAGCGGTTCGTCTCCGAGGTCGACGCGATCCGCGCGGCGCTGGACCTGAAGCGCTTCCACCTGGTCGGCCATTCCTGGGGCGCCTCGATCGCACTGGAGTACGCCGCCCGCGCGCCGGCCGGCCTGCTATCGGTGACCCTGGGAAGTCCCCTGATTTCCACCCGAAGCTGGGAGCGCAGCACGACCTCGCAATTACGGAAGCTGCCGCCGGCCACCGTCCGCGAGATCCTCGCCGACGAGGCCACCGGCCAGACGGCCAAGCCCGCCTACCGCCAGGCGATGGAGCAGTTCTACGCCCGCTACATGGCGACCGCGCCGCGGCCCGGCTACCTGCGCGACTACCAGGCGGCCAGGGGGCTGAAGACCAACGAGGCGCTCTACGGCTTCATGTGGGGTTCCGGCGAGATCCATGGCGCGGGGACACTGCGCACCTACGACGGCGAGCCGCTGCTGGGGCGCATCGCCGCGCCGACGCTGGTGGTCTGCGGCGAGAACGACGAGATGATCGCCGAGGTCCTGCGGCCGCTGGTCCGCCGCATTCCGAAGGCCACGCTGAGCGTCGTTCCCGGAGCCGGCCACGCTTTGCCCAACACCCATCCCGAGCCCTACAACGCCGCGCTCCGCCGGCATTTCGCGGCGAGCGATGCCGGAACGGTGATCCGCTACCCCTGAGCCACGACGCCCGCGTCATGCAGCCGGGCGATCTCGCCGCCGCCCAGGCCCAGCACGTCGGCCAGCACCTCGTCGGTGTGCTGGCCCAGCCGCGGGGCGGGCCGGACGTCGGCGCGCTGATCCTGGGGAATGGTCACCGGGGCGCCGCCGAGTGGATAGGTGAGACCGCTGGGCTGGGCCACGTCCTGGAAGACCGGGTTGTCCTTGTAGAGCCGCCGGTCTTGAAGCGCAGCGTCCAGCGTCTGGTAGGCGCCCCAGGTGACGCCGCCGGCGTCGAACGCCGGGATCAGTTCGGCGGCGGTCTTCCTCCCGAAGGCCTGCTCGAACAGCGGATACAGCCGCGGGCCGTGGGTGAAGCGCAGCCCCTCGTCGCCGGCGAACGAGACTCCGAGCTCGGCCTCCAGGGCCGCGACCGCCGTGGTCAGGTCCAGCGCCTCCAGCGCCTTGGCCCACTGGCGCGGCGTGACCGCCAGCAGCATCAGGCGCTGGCCGTCCTTCGTCACGAAGTCGCGGCCGAAGGCGCCGAACAGCTCGTTGCCGTGGCGGCCGCGCTGCTGCCCGGCCAATTGGGTTTCGGCGGTGAAGCCGAGGTTGGCCATGGTGGTCGCGGCGATGTCGGAGAGCGGCGCACGGATTTCGCGGCCTTTGCCGCTGCGGTGGCGATCGAGCAACGCGGCGACCAGGGCGAATGAGCACCAGGCGCCGGTCAGCAGGTCCCAGGCGGCCAGCACGTGGTTCACCGGCCGGTCGTCGCCCACCGGACCGGTCATCAGCGGCAGGCCGACAGCGGCGTTGATCGTGTAGTCCATGCCTTGCGAGCCGTCCGCCCAGCCCATCACCCGTACGCAGATCAGGTCGGCGCGGAGCTTCGACAGGGCCTCGTAGGAGAGGAACCCGTCGACCGGGAAATTGGTGACGAAGAGCCCGCCGTCGTCGCCGGGGGCCGCCGCCAGCCGCTGGGCCAGTTCGCGCCCTTCGGGTCGGGTCAGGTCGAGGGCGACCGACTTCTTGGTCTTGTTCAGGCTTTCCCAGTAGAGGCTCGAACCATCCGGCGCCAGCGGCCAGCGCTTGAAGTCCGGCCCGCCGCCGATGTTGTCGAAGCGGATCACCTCGGCGCCCAGCTGCGCCAGATAGAGCCCGCAGGTCGGCCCGGCCACGAACGCCGACCCCTCGACCACGCGCAGGCCTTTCAGGAGGTCGTACATCAGCCGACCAGCTTGCCGACTTCCTCGACCTCTTCGGGCGTCAGGCGCCACTCTGCCGTGGCGACGTTGGCCGCTACCTGCTCAGGCGACGTGGCCCCGGCGATCACCGACGAGACCACCTCGTGGCCGAGCAGCCAGGCGAAGGCGAGCTCCAGCAGGGTGTGACCGCGTTCCTTCGCCCAACCCTCGAGCGCCTCGACCTTGTCGAAGTTGGCGTCGTTCATCGCCGCCTGGCCGCGCGCGCCCCACGCCGCCAAGCGGGTGCCCTCGGCCGGGGCCTCGCCTCTACGGTACTTTCCCGTGAGCAGACCCGAGGCGAGCGGGAAGAACGGCAGGAAGCCCAACCCGAAGTGCTCGCAGGCCGGCAACACCTCGGCCTCCACCCCACGCTCCAGCAACGAGTAGAGGTTCTGCGCCGAGACGAAGCGATTGCCGCCCGCGGCGGTCCAGTCGGCGTCGGCGATCTGCCAGCCCGTGTAGTTGGAGCAGCCGATGTAGCGGACCTTGCCCTGGGTCACGAGGTCGTCCAGCGCCCGTAGCGTCTCGTCGACCGGCGTGTCCTTGTCCGGCTGGTGGTGCTGGTAGAGGTCGATGTAGTCGGTTCCCAGCCGGGTGAGGCTGTCCTCCACCGCCTGCATGATCCACTTGCGCGAGCCGCCGCGCTTCTTGGGATCGCCGCCGATCGGCATGCCGAACTTGGTGGCCAGGATGATCTCCTGCCGGCGCTTTCCCAGCGCCTTGCCGAGGAACTCTTCGGACTTGGTCCCTCCATAGATGTCGGCGGTGTCGAAGAGGGTGATGCCGGCGTCGATGGCGGCGTTCACCACCGTCTCAGTCTCTGCCGCGTCGATCCGCATGCCGAAGTTGTTGCAGCCCAAGCCGATCACGCTGACCTTCAGGCCCGAATTCCCCAGGCGCCGCACCTTCATCCCGTTAACTCCGTCCCGCGTTTGGCGGCGGACCGTAGCCGGCCCCACCAAGGGAAAGCCAGCCCATACCAGCGCTATTCAGATTGGTGACGCCGCCGTTCACCACGCTTGTTGGCGATGTCGCAAGAGCAGGCTCGTTAACCTCCCGACATTGCAAAAGAAATTACGTCGGGTGGGTTCATGCGCGTCGTAACCATCGTCAGTCTGGGAGCCTCCGCCGTCCTCGGCCTGGGCGCCCTCTTCGTGGCCAAGACCGTGATGCCGAACGCCACAGCCAAGGCGGCGCCGACGCCGCAGGCGGTGGGCGTGCCGATCGTCGTCGCCAACAAGGACATCAAGTACGGCACCAAGCTGGAAGCCGGCATGCTGACGGTGATCAAGGCGCCGGCGGACATGGCGCCGCAGGGCGCCTTTACCTCGGTCGCCCAGGTGCTGGCCGCCGACAAGGGCGCCGCGCCGGTGGCCCTTATGCCGATGAGCGCGCGCGAGCCGATCCTGCCCGTGAAGATCTCCGGCCCTGGCGCGCGGGCCACGGTCGCCGCAGCCGTCGAGCCCGGGATGCGGGCCTACACGGTGAAGGTCAACGACGCCACGGGCGTCGGCGGTCACGCGCTCCCCGGCGACCACGTCGACGTGGTGGTGATGCGCGACCTGACGCCCCAGGGCGAGGTGCGCAACTACATCAGCCAGACGATCGTGCAGAACGTCCGGGTGCTGGGCGTCGACCTGAACGCCGACCCCAATTCCGACAAGCCGGCCACGCCCAACAACGTCACCATCGAGGTGTCGCCCGACGATGCCCAGAAGCTGTCGATCGCCGGCACGCTGGGCATCATCTCGCTGTCCCTGCGCCGCACCGGGCAGGCCGACCTCACCGACGTCGGACCGATCCGTCCGGGCGACTTCCTGCTGGGCGGCGGGGCGCGGTCGGGCGCCGGCTCGGCGGGTCCCCGCCGCGCAGTGCGGTATGTCCCGCAGGGTCCCTCGGGTCCGCCGATGATCCTGGTGGTCGAAGGCGAGCCCGCCAAGCACGCCAAGAAGCCTTCGAGGAGCAACGGCGGCGCGCCCGCCTCCCCGGCCATCGACGGCGCCGCGCTGCGCGCCCTGCTCAACCCCGACGCGGCCAAGAGCTGAGTCGCGCCATGAAGAGTCCCCCCATGTCCCGCACCCTCGCGCGCGCGCTCGCCTGCGCCGCGGCCCTCACGGTGGCCAGCCTGGCCGGCCCGGCCAACGCCGCCCTCGAGACGTTCGCCAGCGAACAGGCCTCCCACAAGGCCATGTACGTGCCGCGCGACAAGTCGCTCAGCTACCGCCTGCCCGAGGCCGCCTCGCGGATCGTGGTGGCGCAGCCGGAGATCGCCAAGGTCACCGCCACCTCGTCGACGACCTTCTACGTGCAGGGCATGGAGTTCGGCTCGACGAACCTGCTGGTCTACGGCGCGGGCGGCAACCTCATCCAGGTGATCGACGTGCGCGTCGGCTACGACGCCGACAGCCTGCAGTCCTACCTGAGCTCGGCTTTCCCGGGCGAGGAGATCCAGGTCGTGAACCTGGGCGAGAAGCTTATGCTGACCGGCGAGGTCAGCCACACCGGCGTGCAGACCAAGGCCGAGGAGATCGCCAACAAGTACGCGCCCGACGCTGTGATCACCCGCCTCAAGGTGCGCGACGCCCAGCAGGTGGTGCTCGAGGTCCGGGTGCTGGAGGCGAGCCGCTCGGCCCTGCAGGACATCGGCTTCTCCGGCCTGGTCACCAACGGCTCGTTCAACTTCAGCTTCGGCAATGGCCTGATCGGCGCGAGCCCTGCGGCCGGCGGCCTTCGCCTCACCGGCGGCTCCGGCTCCACCCTGATCGACACACAGATCCTGGCGCTGGAAGAGAAGGGCGTCATCCGCACGCTGGCCAAGCCGAACCTGGTGGCGCTGTCGGGCGAGAAGGCCAACTTCCACGCCGGCGGCGAGTACCCCTATCCGGTGCCGCAGCGCGACAACCTGATCAGCCTGGAGTTCCGCAAGTACGGCGTCGAGCTCACCTTCACGCCCACCGTGAAGGACAACGGCCTGATCCGCCTGGAGGTCGAGCCCAGCGTCAGCCAGCTGGACTTCACCAACGCCCTGCGCGTCTCGGGCTTCACCGTTCCCGGCCTGATCATCCGCAAGACCAAGACCACGGTCGAGATGAAGGAGGGGCAGGCGCTCGCCATCGGCGGCCTCTACCAGCGCGACTACTCCAACACCCTGCGCCAGCCGCCGGTGCTGGGCGACGTGCCGATCCTGGGCGCGCTGGTCCGCTCCAGCCGCTGGAAGAAGGCTGAGACCGAACTGATCGTGATCATCATCCCGCACTTCGCCACGGAGGCGGAAATGAAGATCGCGGCCGAGACCAAGTTCCCGCCCGGGGACGAGAAGTCGGGCCGGCAGGTGATCGTCGAAGGCAAAGCCCTCGATCGTCCGATCAGCGGGCAGGAAGGCCGCTGATGAGCGTTCCGAGTGTGCAGGGCCGCCGTATCCTGGCCCTGGGAGCATCCCTGACCCCGCTCGCGGCCGGACCGCTGATGGGCGCCCGCGTCGACCTCGGCGGCGTGCCGTTGCTGGCCGAACTGCCGACGCGGCCCTGCGACCTGGTGATGATCGACGCCGACGCCTGGCAGCCCGGAGAGCTGGCCGCCGCCGTGCAGGCGCTGTCCGCCCTGCCGGTGGCCCCGCCGGTGCTGCTCATCGGCGCGCACCTTCCGGCCGGCCTGGTGCGCAACCTGCTCCGACTGGGCCGCTCGGACGTGCTGGAGGCGCCCTTCACCGACGCCCAGTTGGTCGCCGCCGTCGAGGGATTGCTGGCCGACGCGCCCGTGGCCGCCGCCGCCGCCGCGCCGCGTGAGACGCGGTGCTGGGCGATCAGCGGCGCGGTCGGCGGCTCCGGGGCCACCACCATCGCCATCGAGATCGCCACGGCGCTCGGCGCGCGCGTCAAGAAGGACCGCAGCGTCTGCCTCGTCGACCTGAATCTCGCCGACGGCGCCGCCGCAGCCTACCTCGGCGCTCAGCCCACCGCCCGGCTCGCCGAGTTCGGACAGTCGCACGAACGGATCGACCACGCGCTGCTGCAGGCTTTCGTCACACCGGTCTCCAAGCAGGTCGACCTGATCGCCGGCGTCCGCGACGCGAGCGCCTTCGACGCCGTGCCGCGCGAAGCGGTGCTGCGCATCCTGGAAGTGGCCTGCGAGGCCTACGACTGGGTGATCCTGGACGTGCCCCGCCACCGCCGCCCCTGGACGCTCGAGGCGCTCGCCGGGTGCGACGAGGTCATCGTCATTTCCGAGCTGACCGTGCCGGCGCTCCTGGCCGCCCGGGCCTACTCCGACGAGGTCGAGCAGGCGTTGGGCACGGGTCTCAAGCCGCGCATCGTCCTGAACCGCCTGGCCAGCCGGATGTTCGGCCCCGCGCCATCGATGGGCGAGGCCGAGAAGGCGCTGCAGCGCAAGGCCGAGGCCGGCATCAGCTCCGACTGGGAGGCGGCGGCCGCCAGCGCCAACCTGGGCGGCCCGATCGCCCAGCACCGGCCGAAGTCGAAGATCGTCAAGGACGTCGAGGCGCTCGTGGAGAAGCTCGCGCTGCACCCGGCGCGCAAAGACACCGCGCCGAAGGCCGCCTGACCATGAGCCGCTTCAGCCTCGCCCGTTCGCCCCAAGCCGCCCCGCAGCCGGCCACCACTGCGCCGAAGGCGGAGTCGGCCGCGCCGCCCCCGCCGCCGCCCGAGCCCGCGGCGGCGCGCCCCGCGCCACCGGCCTCCCCGGCGCTGGACCTTCGGCTGCGTCTACACGCCAAGCTTATCGACGAGTTGGACCTCGCCAAGCTCGACAAGCTCGAGGAGACCGAACTCCGCCGCCAGGTGATGAAGCAGGTGGCCGAGTTCGCGCGCGCCGAGCGAATGGCGGTCAACGCCAGCGAACTCGAGGAGCTGGGCGCCTCGATCTACGACGAGATGGTGGGGCTGGGACCCATCGAGCCGCTGCTGAAGGACGAGTCGATCAACGACATCCTGATCAACGGCCCCTACCAGGTCTATGTGGAGCGCCGCGGCGAGCTCGAGCTCACCCCGATCCGCTTCCGCGACAACGATCACCTGTTGCGCATCGTCAACCGCATCGTGGCCCAGGTCGGCAGGCGCATCGACGAGAGCCAGCCGATGGTCGACGCCCGACTGCAGGACGGCAGCCGGGTGAACGCTGCGATCCCGCCGGTGGCCATCGACGGCTGCTCGGTCTCGATCCGCAAATTCTCGAAGAAGCCGCTGACGCTGGAGAAGCTGGTCGGGTTCAGCGCCATGCCGCAGTGCGTGGCCGACTTCCTCCATGGCGCCGTGAAGTGTCGGGTCTCCACCGTGATCTCAGGCGGCACCGGCTCGGGCAAGACCACGCTGCTGAACGCGCTCTCGGCCGCCATCAGCCATGGCGAGCGCCTGATCACCATCGAGGACGCCGCCGAGCTGCAGCTGCAGCAGCCACACGTCGTGCGCATGGAGACCCGCCCGCCGAACATCGAGGGAAAGGGCGAGATCCGCCAGCGCGAGCTGGTGAAGAACGCCCTGCGGATGCGCCCCGACCGGGTGATCCTGGGCGAGGTCCGCTCGGAAGAAGCCTTCGACATGCTGCAGGCCATGAACACCGGCCACGAAGGCTCCATGGCCACCATCCACTCCAACAATCCGCGGGAGGCCATCAGCCGCCTCGAGCAGATGGTCGCCATGGGCGGCATGAACATCAGCCCCGAGGCCGTGCGCGCCCAGATTGCCGCCGCGGTCGGCCTGATTGTTCAGGTCATGCGCATGTCGGACGGCAAGCGGAAGGTCACCCACGTCACCGAGATCACCGGTATGGAGGGCAACGTCGTGCAGATGCAGGACATCTTCCTCTACCACCGCACCGGCACCTCGGCGGACGGATCGGTAGTGGGCGAGTTCCGGGCCACGGGCCTCAGGCCCCGGGCGCTGGACGAGATGCAGCGCCGCGGCATCGCCTACGACGTCGCCAACTTCGATCCCACCAAGCCGCTGATCTGACCGTGACCGTCGACGCCCGCCTGATCTTCCTGGTGCTGGTCTTCGCCGCGGTGTTCGCCGCGGCGCAGGCGGCGATCGGCTTGTTCTCGGTCGCCACCCAGAAGCGCAAGCTGAATCGCCGGCTCAAGGTGGCGGAGAAGGTCGACGGCATCTCCGCCCTCGTGGTCGAGTTGCGCAAGCAGCGCGGCCTCTCGGCCGCGGGCGAGAAGGGTGAACGGCTGCGCTGGCTCTCGGATCTGATCGTTGCGTCCGGACTGCCCTACGACCAGAAGAAGTGGCTGACCTATGTGGCCGGTTCGGCGCTGCTCTGCGCCGCGGCCCTGGCGTTCCTTTCTAAGAACCCGGTGATGTCCCTGCCGGGCCTGGGCCTCGGCGGCATCGCCCTGCCGCTCGCCTTCCTGAAGATGAAGGCCGCCAAGCGCGCCAGCCAGCTCGGCTTCCAGCTGCCGCAGGCGCTCGAGATCATCGTCCGCTCGCTGGAGGCCGGCCACCCGGTGCCGTCGGCCGTCAGCCTCGTCGGGCGCGAGATGGTCGACCCGATCGGCTCGGAGTTCGGCATGGCCGCCGACGAGATCGCCTACGGCGCCACGCTCGAGCAGGCCGTGGAACGGATGGCGGAGCGCTGCCAGCACGCCGACGTCGACCTCTTCGCCGCCACGGTGCGGCTCCAGGAGCGGACCGGCGGCAACCTCACCGGCCTTCTCAAGCTCAACGCCGCCACGGTGCGCGAGCGCCACAAGATGCGCCTGAAGATCAAGGCCGCGTCCGCCGAGGGCCGCGCGTCGGCGCTGATCCTGACCGGCGCGCCGTTCGTGGCCATCGGCATCATCATGATCATGTCGCCGAAGTTCTACGGGGAGGTCATCGGCGACCCGATCGTGAAGTACGGCCTGGGCATCATCCTGTTCTGGATCTTCCTCGGCAACATGGTCATGCGGCGCATGATCGACATGCGGATCTGACGCCATGCCCAGCCTCGAGACCATCATCTACGGCGCGGGCCTGCTGCTGACGCTCGGCGCCTTCGGCGGCTTGGCCTTCATCGGCATCGGCGAGCTGCGGGTCCGCGCGCAGCGGCGCTCGCGCCTCTCGGTCGCCGGCGCAGGCGCCGGGGGGCCCTCCATCGTCGAAGGCGGTCGTTCGAGCGGACCTTCGCTCGGACAGCAGGCGTTGCAGACCGTTCGCCAGCTCGGCCAGCAGAGCGCCATCCGCGACCCGGCCAAGCTCTCCCTCCTGCGATCGCGGCTTATGCAGGCGGGCTTCTACAACCGCGAAGCCCCGGTCATCTTCCTGGGGGTGAAGGCGGCCTGCATGGCGCTCGCCACCATCGCCGTGATCATGGTCCTGCCCTCGATGATCGCCCAAAAGGGCGGCAACATGATCTCGCTGGTCTTCGCCTGCGTGGTCGCCGGCGCCGCGCTTTACGGTCCCGACACGGTGCTGAAGAACCGCAAGACCCAGCGGGAGCGGGAGTACTCCGAGGGCTTCCCGGACCTTCTCGACCTGCTGGTGGCCTCGGTCGAGGCGGGCCTTTCGCTGGACGCCGCGGTCACCCGCGTGACCGAGGAACTGGCCCGGCGATACCCGAACCTGACCATCCACCTGCGCTTCCTGGTGCTGGAGCTGCGCGCCGGCCGGGCGCGCAAGGACGCCTGGGCCGGCTTCGCAGACCGCCTCGGCATCGACGACGCGCGCGCCCTCGCCACCATGCTGCGCCAGGCCGAAGAGATGGGCACCAGCCTCGGCGAGACGCTCTCGGTGTTCTCCGCCGACATGCGCTCCAAGCGCATGCTGCGGGCCGAGGAGAAGGCGCTCGGCCTCTCGGCCAAGCTCACCGTGCCGCTGATCGTCTTCATCTTCCCGGCGCTGCTGGGCGCCTTGATGCTGCCGGCGGTGGCCCGCGTCGTGCACATGTTCAACGGCCAGACGCCGACAGGCTAGACTAGCGCGCCTCGCCGAAGGTGATGGTTGCCGGCGTCTCCACGCTCGACGGGCCGGCCGGGCCGATCGCGGCGAGGGCAGCCGTTCCGCGGAGCGCCGCCACGCGGTCGGCCGGCTCCTCGCGCACCTCCACGCCGCGCGCCACCAAGGCCGCCTTGAACGCCGCATCGTACGCGCCCGCCGGGACCGGCTCGGCCGGGTCCGGACTGGCGAGGTTCATGAGCAGCGGCGGCGCGGCGGCGAGCGCACCGAGGTCGCCGCCGGCCAGCGCGCCGGCGGTCAGCCGCACCGTCTCGTGGACGAGGGAGCTGCCGATGGCGGCCACGCCCAGCACCGGCTTGCCGTCCCTGAGCGCCAGCACCGGGGCCATGTCGCTGGCCACGTGCGCGCTCCGCTTCAGGCCTGCCAGCCGTTGCTTGTAGAGCCCCGCCGAGCCCGCGATCGGCACGCCGCCCACCACGATGCCGGTATCGCCCCACATGACCGAGTTGATAGAGTGGACCAGCACCGCGACGTTGCCGTCCCTGTCCACCGCCACCACCGAGGCGCTGTGGTGGCCGATGAAGGCGTCGACGATGGCTGCGCGCACCGCACGGGCGTAGGCCTCGAAGGCGGCCGGGTCGCGCCAGTAGACGCCAGG